>NZ_BACU01000068.1 GCF_000333275.1 Azospirillum sp. B4
ATTGTTCCAGGTGGAGGCCGGGTGCACCCCGATCTCCACCCCGGTGCCGACGGTGGACAGTGGCTGGCCCTTGGTGAAAATCTCCGCGTCCGGGCCGATGCCGACCTCCAGATACTGGCTCCACGCCCCGGCGGCGATCAGCGTCTGTTTCAGCGCCATGGCCTGCGGCGACCCGGGGCGAAGACTGCGCAGATCTTGGCCCACCAGGCTTTCCACCTGCACGCGGATGGCGGCGGCGGCCCCCGCGTCGCCCCGCGCCTTCTCCTCGATCACCCGTTCGAGGAGGGAGGTGGCGAAGGTCACGCCCGCCGCCTTCACCGCCTGCAGATCGATGGGCGACAGCAACCAGGGGCGGGTAGCGTCGCGGCCGGCGGGGTCGGTGTTGGCGTGGATCTCGGCCAGGGCGCCGATATCCTCCCCCGCCGCCGCGCGCAGCACCAGGGCCGGGTCCGCCTTCTCACACAGGTCGCGGGCCGTGGCGAAGGTGCCGCTGACATCGACCAGCCGCCCGTCGCGCACCGCCACGACGGAGGGGCCGCCCCGGTCGGGACGGAAAACACGGCCGAACAGCAGGGCCTGGGGATCGGCGGGAAGCAACTGGGTCATCATCGGGGTCCTCAGCGCCGCCGGAAGACGGGCGGCCGCTTTTCCTTGAAGGCGGCGCGGCCTTCCGCCGCGTCGGCGGTAGCGAAGCAGATGGTCTGCAGGTCGCGCTCATACGCCATGGCCTGGGCCAGGGGCATGGAGACGGCGGCCCGCAGGTTCAGCTTGGCCGTCTCCGCCGCGATGGGGGCGCGGGCGGCGATGGTGGCGGCCAACGCCTGGGCGCGGGGCAGCAGGTCCGCCGGCTCCACCACCGCGCTGACCAGGCCCCAGGCCAGGGCACGGGGCGCGTCCACCGGATCGCCCGTCATGATCATCAGGGCGGCGTTGGACGCGCCGATGGAATGGGCCAGGAAGGCCGCCATGCCGCCGCCGCCGATCCAGCCCAGCTTGATCTCCGGTGCCGCGAACTGGGCGTTGGTGGCGGCGATGCGGATGTCGCAGGACAGCGCCGTCTCCAATCCGCCGCCGAAGGCGTAGCCGTTGACGGCGGCGATTGTGGGTTTCAGGCAATGGTGGATGGCGTCGCAATAGTCGGCGCGGTTGCGGAAATCCCAGGGCGTGGCGTAGCTGTCCAGCTCCCGGATGTCCGACCCGCAGCAGAACGACCGTTCCCCCGCCCCTGTGATGACGACGGCGCGGATGGTGTCGCTGCCGTTGCACGCGTGCACGGCGTCGGTCAGCGCCTTGGCCATCTCCGGCGTGACGGAGTTCAGCTTCTGCGGGCGGTTGAGCGTCAGGGTGGCGACGGGACCGTCCACGCTGAACAACACTTCATCGGTCAATTCATCTCTCCCCCTGTCCGGCTGGGCCCGGCTGCCGGGACGCGGCGTACAGGTCTTGCAGGTCGTCGATGACAGCGCCGTGCGGCCGACTATCGGTCAGAGCCGAGCGGATCAGGGCCGAGGCCGCCGTCTGGAATGGGATGGCGCCGGGGTGGCGGGGCCGGACGAAAGCAGCCTCCAGCGTGGCGGCAGTGTCGCGATAGAAGCCGCCCCAATGGTCGTTGACGCCGGCATCGGCCCAGGCGGAGCGCAGGCTGGGCTGACCGTCATGGTCGGGGATGAAGCCGGCCTGGGCGCCGGCCGACATCAGCCAGCGCAGATGGTCCAGCAGCGCCGGGGTGACCTGGGCGCGGGCGGTGATGCCGATGCCCGTGCCGCCCAGGGTCGATCCCGGCCGGCCGCCCGGCGCCCGCCGGGGGGCGTCGCCGAAGCGCAGCGGGTGCCCGCCCGCCTCTGCACGGGTGTAGTTCACATAGCCGTAGATCAGCGGGCACAGCGCCACGTCATCGCCGCTGGCCATGCGGCCCAGGATGCCGATGGGGTTCAGGTCCGCCACCGCCGCCGGGCTGGTCGCCGCCAGCCGCGCCATCAGGTCCAGCGCCGCCGTGCCCGTTTCCTGCCCGATGAAGCGTTCGGGATCGGCCTCCGCCGGCGGTTCGCCCAGGGCCACGCAGATGGACTGGAAAGACAGGGCGGCGTGCGGCCCCGCCAGCGACAGGGCCACCGGGCACCGCCCGGCCAGCGCCACCACCTGGTCCCAGGTCACCGGCACCGGCCCGTCGATGAGGTCGGGCCGGTAGGCCATGACCTGGGTGGCGGCGTCCAGCGGCAGGGCCCAGTGCCGGCCGGCGTAGCGATAGCTGGACAGGCAGGGGCCGATAACGTCCTGGCCCCAGGCCACGATCTCATCGGCGCCAAACAACTGCTCAAGCGGCACCAGGCCCTGGCCGGCCACGGCGTCGCCCACATGGGGATGGTCCAGCACGATCAGGTCATAGCGCCGGCACAGATCCGCGATGGGATGTTTCTCGAAATCCTCCAGCGAGTGCCTGTCCCAGGTCAGGGTCAGCCCGTCGCGCGCGGGGTCCACCGCGGCGGCGGCTGCCGCCAGGGCGTTGTAGCCGCGCGGATGGTCCCAGGTCAGCGCGCGGTAATGCGGCGCATCAGTCGACATGAAGGGGCTCACGGCGCCCCCACGACACCGGCGGCCAGCAGGCGCTCGATATCCGCCTGCGACAGGGACAGGCCCGCCAGGACCTCGCGCGTGTGCTCACCCACCAAGGGGGCGCCGCGTTCCAGCGTGGCTGGCGTCTTGGAGAAGCGGATGGGGAAGCCCGGCGTCTTCACCCGGCCTTCGGTCGGGTGGTCGTAGGAGATGAAGGTGCCGTTGTGGGCGATCTGCGGATCGGCCACCAGGTCGGCGTAGCCGTAGACCGGGCCGCACCAGATGTCATGGGCGCGGAACAGCTCCAGCCATTCCGCCGAGCTGCGGCCCAGCAGCCGGATGCGGATGCAGGCGAAGATCTCGTCCCGGAACGTCCAGCTGTCGGCCTCATCGTTCAGACCTTGCAGGAAGGGCTCGTCGATCAGCCGGCCCAGCTTGTCCAGCCCGGCCATGGCGACGACGATGTAACCATCCGTCGTCTTGAACACGCCATAGGGGGCGCGGATGTAGCAATGGGCGTGCGCCTCGGCCGAGCGGGTCTGCGGCTTGTTGCCCACGGTGAAGACAGACAATTCCTGCATCTGGATGGTGGTGATGGCGTCCAGCATGTTGACCTGGACCAATTGCCCCTCCCCCGTCCGTTCCCGGTGCAGCAGGGCGGCCAGGGCGCCCTCGAACGCGGTGTAGGCCGTGATGGCGTCCACCAGGTACTGCCCGGCCGGCTGCGGCGGCTGGTCGGCGCTGCCGGCCGACAGCATGGCGCCGGACAGCGCCTGCAACAGCAGGTCCTGCCCCGGATAGTTCACATAGGGGCCATCCTCGCCATAGCCGGACATGGAGACATAGATCAGGCGCGGGTTGATGGCCGACAGTGTCTCATAATCCACGCCCAGGCGCTTGGCCACACCGGGGCGGTAGTTCTGCAGGAAGACATCGGCGTCCTTCACCAGGTCCAGCAGGATCTGCCGCCCCTCTGGCGCCTTCAGATCCACGGCCAGGGAGCGCTTGTTGCGGTTCAGCGACAGGAAGGAGACGTTGATCTTGTTGCCGCGGGCACCACCGGCCGAGGCATGGCGCTGCCATTCGCCGCTGGTCGGCTCCACCTTGATGACGTCGGCGCCGAGGTCGCCCAGGCGCTGCGCCGCGAAGGGACCGGCCATGGCGATGGAACAATCGAGAACGCGGTATCCGCTGAGGATGCCCATGATGGTGTCGTCCTAGGACTAAGTGAAACAATGGGAAACAGAGCGGCGCCTCAATGCATGACCCAGCCGCCGTCCACGTTCAGGGTCTGGCCGCTGATGAAACCGGCGGCGTCCGACGCCAGGAAGGACAGGGCCGCCGCGATGTCGCCGGGGTGGCCACGCCGCTTCACCGACTGATGGTCCAGCACGAAGCGGGTATAGCCCTCCGGATCCGGATGGATCTTCTCCGCGTCCGTGGGGAAGGCGCCGGGGGAAAGGGCGTTGACGGTGACGCCATAGGCGCCGAACTCCCGCGCCCAGGCCCGCGTCAGGCCGACCAGCGCGCCCTTGGAGGCGACGTAGGGCGACAGGTTGGCCCAGCCCCCGTAGAAGGTGATGCTGGCGATGTTGATGATGCGGCCCCAGCCTTGCGCCCGCATGTGGGGCAGCGCCACCTGCACCGCCACGATGCCGGCATCGACGTTCACGCGCTGCACCGCCTGATGGTCTTCGACGCTGTAGTCCTCGAACGGCTTGGACGGGTAGATGGCGGCGTTGTTGATGACCACGTCCAACCCGCCCAGCGCCGTGGCCTGGGCTGACAGCAGGGCGTGGAAGCCCGCCAGGTCCGACAGGTCGGCCCGCATCGGCACCAGGTGCCCGGCATCGATGCCGGCGGCGGCGTCCACCAGGGCCGCCAGCTTGGCGGCGTCATGATCGACGGCCAGCACCGTGGCGCCCTCGCGCAGGAAGTGCAGGGTGGCGGGCAGGCCCAGGCCGCCGGCGGCACCGGTATACAGGATGGTTTTGCCCCGGATGGACATGGCTTCCGTCCCCCTTTCAACCGCGCACGATGGGGCGGAAGTCGCCCGAGGGGACGGGGTAGTCCACGTCCGGCTGGCGGGCGATGCCCTGGATGCGGGCGATGGACGCGGCCACGGACGCGGCATCGGGCAGGATGCGGAAGACGGTATCGTACCGCCGCTCCTCCCCATGCTCCAGCCAGATCAGCTCATCGCGTTGCTTGGCGAAGGGCTTGCCGAAGACGTGGTTGGTGGACGGTTCGATGCCCAGGGCGTAATGGCCCTGCTGCAGGTTCTGCCATTCATACATGGCGGGGAACTGGCGCTTGTCCGTCTCCACCTCCAGGCCGAAGCCGATGGCCTCGTTCACCAGGGCGACGGGCACGCGTGACGCGGCGTCGGCCGCCATCTCATGCTGCCAGACCTGCTCATGGAAATCGCGGCGCGGCGCCGGCAGGGTGCGGTAGCCCACACCTTGGCGGCGGTAGTCGTCGCCAGCGTGGGAGGCCCAGACCACGTCGCGGATGGGCGCCACATAGCGCGACCCCTCCGCCAGCACCGGGTGCCCGACGTTGATGTGGTAACAGTACATGTGGGGCGTGCGGTAGAAGCCGTGGTTGACCACCCGGTCGTGCAGCCGGATCTCATCGGTGCCCACCTTGGCCTCGATGCGGCGGATGAGGTGCAGGTCCTCCCCGAACACCGTGGACTGTTGCACCACGCCCTCCGCCCATAGCCAGCAGTCGTCGCCGTCCCAGCGCTCGCCATAGCCGGTCAGGCGCGCGGGAATGGTGCCGATGCGCCCGTGCAGGGAGGATTTGACGCCGGTGCGGGGCCCATAGACGTAATGGTCGGCCGCGTCCTCATCCATGAACAGGATGTGGTCCAGCCCGCAGGTGACCAGCAGACCGGAGAAGGAGCGGAACCAGGCCAGGCCCCCCTCCCCCTCATACTCGTGCAGGCTGGGATGGCGGAAACCGGAGGGGGAGTGCCAACCGACGGCGCGGCCATTATGCTCGCAATCCGCGATGTCCATGGCCCGCTCGACCAGGACGGTGAAGCGCAGGCCGCTGCCCGTGCGGAATTCCAGCAGGCGCACGCCGCGCTCGACGCCATCACCCAGCGTCATCAGCCGCACGCCGGCGAATTGGGAGAGCGAGCCCGTGTGGGCCGCCACGTCGCGGCGGGATCGGTCCTGTCCATAAAGACGGGCCATCCGTATCCTCCGTAAGCTTGGTTCTGGACCTGGTTCCGGCCCGTGCTTTGACGGGGATTAAGGCCCCCAAATGCGGCCTTGTCAATTCAGAAGCGTGATGTGATATCTCAGATATGGAAATAAAAACTTCAGAAGGTGCAAAATGAGCGACACACGCCGCCTGTGCTTCACCGTGGACCTGCGGGACGATGCGGAGCTGATCGCCCGCTACAAGGCCTGGCATGGACCGGGCGCTGTGCCGAAGGCCGTCGTCGATGCCATCCGGGGCGACGGCATCCGCGACCTGGAAATCTGGCTGCACGGCACGCGCATGGTGTTGATCATGGAGGTCGGCCCCGACTTCGACCCCGCGGCCAAGGCGACCAGCGACGCGGCCAACCCCGAGGTCCAGGAATGGGACCGGCTGATGGGCACGTTCCAGCAGCCCCTGCCGGGCACGCCGGCCGGCCAGACCTGGGTGGCCATGGAGCGCATCCATTCCCTGAAGGAACAGGTGTGACCACCGGAAGCGGCGACCGTCAACGCCGGGGCGCGTCGTCCTGCTGGACGCCTGAGCGGTCCATCACCGCCCGCGCGCCGGCCGGCCATGTGTCACCCTTGACCTCGACATTGTCGACCAGACGGTTGTTGAGGTAGTCGGTCAGCGTTCCCCGCGCCCGCCCGTCGCGGTACCAGTTGCCTGAGGCCAGGTCGTCCATGGCCGTACGGCGGGGAAGGTTGAAGTCCAGGGTGTTGACGTTCAGCCAGACATCGACCCTGTCGACGACGTTGTTGCGCACGGTCAGGTACCGGGACCCCTCGTCCAGGTAGATGCCAATGCCGCCGGGGACGTCGTAGATGTAGTTCTCGGCGATCAGGCCGCCGGGATCGGCCGACAGATGGTAGATGGCGCCGCCGTCCCCATACCATTGCTTCACGGAATGCACGCGGTTCCCGACGATGACGGCGTCACGCAGGATGGTGGGCGTGTCATAAACCAGGTTGCCCGGCTGGTCGTAATAGCCGCGTTCCCGCGTCCGATAGGCTGAGCTTCCGCCCGGATCGTTGACGCCCCAGCCCCAGCCGACGTCGATCCCGTCGTACGGCGTGTCCGACACGTCGTTATGCAGGATCACCGGCGCCGTCGCATAGGTGACCAGGATGGCCGCCTGCTCCCGATAATCCTGTGACACGGTCCTGATCCGGTTGTTGCGGATCAGGATGTCGCGGACAGCCATTTCGGGGCGCGGCGGATGGTGGGCATCCGGCGTGACGCCGCCCACCATGATGGCGCCCCCTGACAGGTCGGTGAACAGGTTGCGCGACACCTCGACGGCGACGGCGCCCAGTCCGATGCCGCTATCGTTGGCGTCGGCATTGGTGCCGATGCCCAGCGCCACCTGTCCCAGATGCGCGAACTCGCCGCCCTCGAACAGGATGCGGGTCGCGGCGGCCACCTGGATCGCCGCCGGCTGCTGGCTCCAGTGGTTGCGGGCGGCCTCGAACGCCCAGCAGCCCCACGAGCAGTCCCGTATCGGCTCCAGGGGATAGTCGGAAAGGTGGCCGGCCAGGAACGCGCCGCTCTGCTGGCTGGCATAGCCTTGCGGGCCGGATGGTTCCAGCCAGCTGGTATGCTGGAAGCTCAGTCCCTTGAACTGCAGGTCCTTGACCGGCGTGTCATAGGTGCCGGCGATGGACATCAGCAGCGACAGGCGCGGCAGGACCACCGACGCCGTCGCCATTTCCTCCCCGGCGCGGGGCTTGTAGTACAGGCGGCCGGCGGCCGGATCGGCATACCACTGGCCGGGTTCGCGCAGGAAGGCCAGGGCGTTGACCAGGAAAAGCCGGGCGGACGCCTCCGAAACCGGCCGTGCGATGGTGTCATAGCCGATGATGTTGTTCCGCCAGCCCGGCTGCCGCATGACGATGCGGTCGCCCTCGATCCGTTCCACCGTCGCGTGCCGGTCGGTGAACCAGCCCGTACCCTCGACCTCGATCCGCTGCTGGTCGGGCAGGTCGGCCAGGCCGCGCCAGGCCGGATCGACGATCTCCATCCCCCAGTCATGGAAACGGAAGGCCTGGCGCGCCACCTCCAGCGTCGCCCGGCGGGCCAGGCGGTCGTTGACCCAGATCTGGCGCGGATCGACGCCGCGCGGGATGTCGGCCGCCCATATCCCCTTGGCCGCGTCGGCCAGCCGCCAGCCGGTCACCGTGTCGCCGCCGGAAATCACCGGCTTGGCGCCGTCCGACGCCTCCCAGCGCACCAGGTGCCCCGCCTGCCCGCCATCGGCCGCGGAAAAGCGCAGCGGCTCCGCCAGACGGTACACCCCGTCGGTCAATCGCACGACGACGTCCCGGTCACGGTTCAGGTCCCGCACGGCGGCCTGGGCACGGGCCAGCGTGGCGAAGGGATGGGCCGGCGACCCGTCGCCCGCGTCAGACCCGGCGGGCGATACCGACAGGACCACGGGCGGCGACGGCGGCCGTTGCGGTATCCTGATGGTCGCCAGCAGCTTTTCCCCGTATAGCCGTTCCGGCTGATGGGCGGGCGGCAAATCGGGGGCGGGCGGGGTCTGCGACCAGCCCGGCGCCGATATCAAAAGCAAGGTCAACAGGCCGAAACGCGCCGCGTGCGATCCCATCGCCCACCCTCCCTTTACAGCGTTTGCTTCCAATGCGCCGGGCGTTTGCCGCCTCAGCGTACTGACCGGATCGGCAGCACGAAGAATGACGACAGGAAGACGAAGATGATGGCGGCGATGAACAGCACGCTGTAATCGCCGCCGGACAGGCCCAGCAACCAGGCCGACATGACCGGGCTGATGGCCTGCGGGATGTTGATGGCGGTGGTCAGGATGCCCAGGTCCTTGCCGGTGGACCCGGTGTCCTGGGGCAGCACCTGGGTCATCAGCGCCATGTCCACCGCCGTGAACGCGCCATAGCCCAACCCGACGATACCGGCATAGAGGTACATCCCCTCCACCGTCGGGGTGATCAGCGGGACCACGCAGGCCGCCGCCATGATGACGGAGGAGAAGAAGACGAAGGGCTTGCGCCGCCCCACCCTGTCCGACAGGAAGCCGGACACCAAGCCGGAGAACAGCAGCATGACGAAGGTGATGGCGGAGATGTTGCCGATGACGGCGTTGGCCTGGTCCACCGACAGCTGGATGTAGTCGCGCAGGATGTAGAGCTGGTAGGTCACCACCCCCTGGTATCCCATGTAGATCGTGAAGCGGCCGAGGAAGGCCCAGCCGAAATCGGGATACTTGCGCGGATCGATCCAGAAGCCGCGCAGGAAGGCTGCCAGGCTGAAGGGCGCGGGCCTCAGATGCGCCGACGACGCCTCGCGGTTCAGGAAGACGAAGGCGACGCAACAGGCGGCAACCGCCGCCGCGAACACCAGGTAGCCCAGCACCAGCTGGCCGGCCAGCTGTCCCGCCACGATGATGCCCACCGTGCCGCCGGCCGTCATGCCCGCCCCGATGAAGCCGGAGGCCGTCCCCCGGTTGGCCGGCGCGAAGCGGTCGGCCACCACGGTGGACAGCGGCCCCTGCATGGCGTTGTAGGCGATGGCCGCCATGACCCACAGCACCGTGATGGACCATAGGGACGTCACCAGCGACACGCCGAACAGGCACATCGAACCGATGAGCGAGGCCAGGGCGATCCACGGCGACCGCCGACCCCAGCGCGACCGGGTGCTGTCGGACAGGGCGCCGGCGATGGGGGTGGTCAGCGTCGAGAAGATGGAGGTGATGGACATGACGATGGCGAGGTTCGCCGCCTTCGCCGCCGGGTCCAGCGCCGCCACCTGGTTGGGCAGCAGCACCGAGATGACCCCGTTGTACAGGGCCAGCAGCACGAAGAAATTGACCAGCAGCGACCAGAGCAGGACCCAACGCCGCCGCCCCGTGACATGTTGGCTGGCCGCCGGGGCGGAGGAAAGGGGGACGTCCATGGGAATGTCGCTCATCTTTGGTTGATCTCTCCCTGACTGCCGTCATGACGGGCCCTCTTGGGTGGGGCCGCTGTCGATCTGTCGCTTATCGATGTGTCATCCGCCGCCCAGCCGGTAGACACGCCGGGCCACCTGGTGGCACACGGCGTCCCGATCCGCCTGGGTCCAGCCGGCGGCGATGTCCTGGAACACCGCCAGCCACGCCGGGTAGCCCCCGGCCAGGTCCACCACCGGCCAGTCGCCGCCGAACAGGCAGCGCCCGGCGCCAAAGCAGGCCAGGGCGTGGTCCACGTAGGGCCGCACCTCTTCCGCCCGCCAGCCGTCCCATCGCGCCTGGGTGGTCAGGCCGGAGATTTTGCAGGCCAGGTTGGGAAAGCGCGCCAGCCGGGCCAGGGCGTCGGCCCAGCCGTCGGCCCGGATGTCGCCGCCATGGGTGGCGATGTCGGGCTTGCCCAGGTGGTCCAGCACGGTGACGGCGTCCGGCACCGCCGTGTACAGATGGTCCAGCGCCCGGGCCACATCCCGCAGCTGTGGCGCGCGGGCGCAGATGTCCAGGCTGAACCCCGCCGTCGCCGCCCGCACCATGCCGTCCAGGTGATCAGGGTCGGTGACGAAGGCCAGCGGTTCGTTCTGCACCGACCGGCGCACGCCGCACACCAGCGGCCGCGTGGCCAGGGCGTCGAGCGCCGCCTGCGCCCCCGCCCCCCGTTCCAGGGGCGCGTATGCCACGATGCCGCCCACCGGCACGCGGTCCGCCAGGCCCGCGACCCAGTCCACCTCATCCAGCGCCCGGGCCGGATCGCAGTCCGCCTGCACGAACACCGCCTGCTCGACGGGCAACCCCAGCGCCGCCCATTCCAGCGGCGTGTGCGCCCCCGCGATGGGCGGGACATGGGACAGCCAGTCGTAGCGCAAGCGCGCCGGGTCCCAGAGGTGGAGGTGGGCGTCGATCAGCATGGGCTCAGCCAGCCCGCGCCAGGCGGACCTGCGGCGGTGCGGCACCCAGGTCGGCGCGGTCCAGGATGGCCGGCCGGCGCCAGACGCGCCGCGCCTCCTCGCTCAGCACCAGGCCGTGGCCCGGCACCTCCCGGCCGTGAATGTAGCCGTCTTCCATGCGATAGCTCTCCTCCACCAGATGATCGAAGTTCTGGTAGGAATATTCCAGCCACTCGACCTCCGGCAGCGCCAAGGCCATGTTGACGCCGATCTCGAGGAAGGAGTTGCCCAGCGTCACCGGTACCACCTTCTCCGCCGCCAGCCAGCCGATGCGCATGACGTCGGTGACATGGCCGTGGACGTTCAGCATGTCGGCCCCGCCCGCCTCGATCAGCGCGCGCTTGCCCGACACGTCCAGGTATTCGCCGCTGTTGATCAGGGTGTGGCCGGCCGTCTGGCGCAGCAGGCGCAGGCCGTCGAAATCGTTGCGCTGGATGGGATCCTCCAGCCAGAAGATCTCATGCCCCGCCTTGCGCATCAGGTCCAGGTTCAGGATGGTCTGCTTGGGCGACCAGGCCTCGTTGGCGTCCACCATCACGGTGGCACCGGCACCGACCGCCTGCTTCAGCAGGTCCAGGCGGTGGATGTCGCGCTCGATCTCCGGATGGCCCACCTTGATCTTGAAGGCGGTGAAGCCATCGGACGCGGCACGGGCGAAAAGGGTCTGAAAATCCCCATCTTCGAGGTGGAAATCCAGGCCGGAGGCGTAGGCCCGCACCTTCTGCTTGCGGGCCCCCAGCAGCCGCCACAGCGGCAGGCCCACCGACTTGGCGAACAGGTCCCAGACGGCCTGCTGCAAGGCCTCCTCGAACGGCAGGGTGTAGCGCCGGGCGGTGCCGCCGCGTGGCCGGGTCACCCGGTGGGCCAGGGCGCCGGACTGCTGCCCCTCCACCCCGGGCCACACCTCCGACTGGAAGACGCGGATGATCTCCGCCTCCGCCGGCAGGGGGAAGAACAGCGACTGGATGAATCCCAGGCCCGCCGAGCCATCGGAACCGACCAGTTCCAGGGCTGCGACATGAACGTCATCGGCACGGACTTGGCTATCCCCGATGACCCGATCTCGGGCAAACTGGAATCGTGTGATGCGGAAGTCGACGATCTGCATTTTCACCGCTACACTCTATTCAGATATCGATATCTGAAATATCAGGACATGGATTAGATATGGCAGCGGCACGCAAAAAGCAAGCGGCAAACGCGGCGGTCGAGGAGTCCGGCAGCGCCCCGGAGGGCAAGCGCCTGAGCGAGATCGCCTACAGCGCCATCCTGGAGGGACTGTTCGCCCGCAAGGTGCCGGCCGGCGCCTTCGTGTCGCAGAACGACCTGGTGCAGCTGCTGGGCATCCCGGTGCAGCCGCTGCGCGACGCGCTGCGCGTGCTGGAGGCGGAGGGGGTGCTGACCATCCATCCCCGCTCCGGCATCCAGTTCCTGAAGCCCGACTTCGAATTCGCCCGTTCGACCTATCAGTTCCGCTCCATCATAGAGCGCGCGGCCGCCCGCACCTACGCCGAAACCGGCGACGCGGCGGAGATCGCGGCCCTGCTGGCCGACCACCGGGCGCTGATCGCCGCCATAGAGAAGGACGGCCTGACCGCCGCCCTGACCCAGACGCTGGAGGGGCTGGAGCAGCGCTTCCATGGCGCCATGATCGCCTGCCTGCGCAACCCGCTGATCGAGACGACGGCCCGCCGGCTGAAGAACTATGTCACCCTGATCCGGCTGGAACGGCTGATCACCCAGCCGCTGGCCCTGCGCACCCTGAATGAGCATATCGAGGTGCTGCAGGCCTGCACCGACCGGGATGGCGACCGGGCGGAGGCGGCGCTGACCGTGCACTTCCAGGCGGCCTTGCAACGCATCCTGGGCATGTTCTAAGTCGGAGTCCCGGCATCGTTGACATATGACATCGCATATCTAATATATCAGTTGCGACTCAACCGTCTCAACCGAATGGATACGTGATGAAACTGGCCCGTTACGGCGCCCCCGGCCACGAACGCCCCGCCCTGCTGGATGCCCAGGGCACCCCGCGCGACCTGACCGGCATCGTCGACGACATCGCCGGCGAGGTGCTGACCAGCGCCGGCCTGGCGCGGCTGGCGGCCCTCGACCCGGCCACGCTGCCCGCCCTGCCGCCGGGACAGCGCATCGGGCCGGCCGTGGGACGCGTGGGCAAGATGATCTGCGTGGGCCTGAACTTCCGCGACCATGCCGCGGAATCCAACCTGCCCCTGCCCAGCCAACCCATCCTCTTCATGAAGGCCACCACGGCCATCTGCGGCCCCAACGACGACGTCGTCATCCCCTACGGCTCGGTAAAGACGGATTGGGAGGTGGAGCTGGGCGTGGTCATCGGCGACACCGCCCGCCACGTGCCGCTGGACAAGGCGCTGGACCACGTCGCCGGCTATGTCCTGATCAACGACCTGTCGGAACGGGAATTCCAGCTGGAGCATGGCGGCCAGTGGGTGAAGGGCAAGAGCTGCGACACCTTCGGCCCCATCGGCCCCTTCCTGGTGACCAAGGACGAAATCCCGGACCCGCAGGCCCTGGGCATGTGGCTGACGGTCAACGGCCGCCGCTACCAGAACGGCACCTCGGCGGAGATGGTGTTCGGCGTCGCCCACCTGGTCAGCTACATCAGCCGCTACATGACCCTGATGCCGGGCGACATCATCAGCACGGGCACGCCCGCCGGCGTGGGCCTGGGCCAGACCCCGCCCACCTACCTCAAGCCCGGCGACGTGATCGAGCTGGGCATCGACGGCCTGGGCACCCAGCGCCAGCGGACGGTGGCCTGGAGCCCAATGGCCCAAAACGCGGTGGAATAGCATGGCGCTGGACCCATCATCACTGGGCGCGCTCGGCTTCGGGGCCGCGCCCATCGGCAACCTCTACCGCGCCATGCCGGAGGAGAACGCCGAGGCCACCGTCCGGTCGGCCCTGGGCGCCGGCATCCGCTACCTGGACACGGCCCCGCACTATGGCTTCGGCCTGTCGGAGAAGCGCCTGGGCCGCTACCTGCCGGCCCTGGACCCGCATGAAAGGCTGATCATCTCCACCAAGGTCGGCCGGCGGCTGGACCCGGTGCCCGACGCCGACCTGACCCAGGCGCGCCAGGGCTTCGTCACCCCGGAACCGTTCGAGAGCCGCTTCGACTATTCCTACGACGCGGTCATGCGCTCCTATGAGGCCAGCCGGCAGAGGCTGGGGCGGGAGCGCATCGACATCCTCTATGTCCACGATATTGGCCGCTACGCCCAGGGCGACCGCCATGCGGAGACGTTCCGGCAGTTCATGGCAGGCGGCTACCGCGCGCTGCGGGAGCTGCGCGACGGCGGCGCGGTGGGGGCCATCGGCCTGGGCGTGAACGAATGGGAGGTGTGCGTCGAGGCGCTGGCCCACGGCGATTACGACCTGATGCTGCTGGCCGGCTGCTACACCCTGCTGGACCAGTCGCCCCTGGACGTGTTCCTGCCGCTGTGCGCGCGGCGGGGCGTCAGCATCGTCATCGGCGGCCCCTACAACTCCGGCATCCTGGCCACCGGGGTGAAGGGCCCGGGCCCCGTCCACTATCAATACCAGCCGGCCCCACCCGACATCGTGGCCCGTGTGGCGGCCATCGAGGCGATGTGCGACGCCCACGGCGTGCCCCTGGCGGCGGCGGCCTTGCAATTCCCCCTGGCCCATGGCCAGGTGGCCTCCGTCATCCCGGGCATGAACAGCCCCGGCCAAGTGGAGCGGGCCACCAGCCTGGTACGCCACCCCATCCCCGCCGCCCTGTGGGCGGAGCTGAAGCACCAGGGCCTGCTGCGCGCCGACGCGCCTATCCCTGCCTAAAACCAAAGGAAACGCCACCATGGGACGCCTAGAAGGCAAGACCGCCATCGTCACCGCCGCCGGCCAGGGCATCGGCCGATCCAGTGCGGAGCTGTTCGCGCGCGAGGGCGCGCGGGTCATCGCGCTGGACATCAACCCGGACACGCTGGCCAGCATGACCGGCGTTGAGACCCGCACCCTGAACCTGCTGGACGGTGCCGCCATCCAGGCGCTGGCCGGGGACATCGGCGGCATCGACGTGCTGTTCAACTGCGCCGGCTACGTCCACGCCGGCACGCTGGCCACGACGGCGGAGAAGGACCTGGACTTCTCCTACGACCTGAACGTCAAGGCGGCCTTCCGCATGATCCAGGCCTTCCTGCCGGGCATGATCGCGCGCGGCGGCGGGTCCATCGTCAACATGTCGTCGGTTGCGGGGTCCGTGCTGGGTGTGGCCAACCGCTTCGCCTATGGCGTGACCAAGGCCGCCGTCATCGGCCTGACCAAGTCGGTGGCCGTGGACTTCGTGGGCCAGAACATCCGGTGCAACGCCATCTGCCCCGGCACGGTGCAGTCGCCCTCGCTGGATGAGCGCCTGGCCGCCACGGGCGACGCCGACGCCGCCCGCGCCGCCTTCGTCGCCCGCCAGCCCATGGGCCGCATCGGCCGGCCGGAGGAGATCGCGGAACTGGCCCTCTATCTCGCCTCCGACCTTTCCTCCTACACTACCGGCACGATCAACGTCATCGACGGCGGCTGGTCGAACGCCTGACGGCCGCGCCACCGTTAGATACCAGTGGCATGAGGTTTTCATGCCACTGTAGGACGCGACCGCGTCCGCCGGAGATTTCCGGGAAACGCAGTGGACTGGAAATCGAGGAAGCCAAGCCAGCGGATGCTGGCGCCCGGCGATTGAGGGGCGGCCTTTGATCGGTCACGATCAAAGGGCAAGCATGGAGACTCCCGCATGATCATTTCCTCCCCGCGTGATTTCCGGGAGGCGGCCCGGCGCCGCCTTCCCCGCTTCCTGTTCGACTATGCCGAGGGCGGCGCGGGGACGGAGCAGACGATGCGCCGCAACGTCGACGACCTGGCCGACCTGGCGCTGCGCCAGCGCGTGCTGAAGAACGTGGCCGACATCACGCTGGGCACCCGCCTGTTCGGGCAGGACCTCGCCATGCCCGTGGCCCTGGGGCCGGTTGGCATCGCCGGCATGTTCCGCCGCCGGGGGGAGGTGCAGGCGGCGCGGGCGGCCAACCGGGCGGGCCTGCCCTTCTGCCTGTCCACCGTCTCCATCTGCTCATTGGCGGAGGTGGCGGCCGGCACCGACGGGCCGCTGTGGTTCCAGCTCTACGTCATCCGCGACCGCGGCTTCATGCGCGAGCTGCTGGCCAACGCCAGGACGCTGGGGGCCAAGGCCCTGGTGTTCACGGTGGACATGCCGGTGCCCGGCACCCGCTACCGCGACGCCCATTCCGGCATGTCCGGCCCCAACGCCCCCCTGCGCCGCATGCTGCAGGCCATGGGCAAGCCAGCCTGGGCCTGGGACGTGGGCCTCCACGGGCGCCCCCACCGGCTGGGCAACCTGGAACCGGTGTTGGGCGACAAGAGCGGCCTGAACGACTACATGGGCTGGCTGGGGTCCAACTTCGACCCGTCCATCTGCTGGCAGGACCTGGAGTGGATCCGCCAGGGCTGGGACGGCCCCCTGATCATCAAGGGCATCCTGGACCCCGACGACGCCCGGGCCGCCGCCGACATCGGCGCCGACGGCATCGTCGTCTCCAACCACGGCGGCCGGCAGCTGGACGGCGTGCTGTCCTCCGCCAAGGCCCTGCCCGCCATCGCCGACGCGGTGGGCGACCGCCTGACCGTGCTGGCCGACGGCGGCGTCCGCTCCGGCCTGGACGTGGTGCGCATGCTGGCCCTGGGCGCCAAGGGCGTGCTTCTGGGCCGCGCCTGGCTCTACGCCATGGCCGCGCGCGGCGAGGCCGGCGTCACCCAGCTGCTGGAGATCTACGCCAAGGAAATGAAGGTCGCCATGGCGCTGACCGGCGTGCGCACCATCCAGGAGATTGATCGGTCGATCTTGGCGTGAGGGGTTCGGGGGCGGTGGTGGAGCTGCTGTCCGGATACGGCGGTCGCTTTCCGCCCAAGATAGGCATTGATGGCCAAACGATCACCACGGAAGCCAATATCGCGAATAGTATATAGGCGATGTTCATCGCTGGACGCCCTGGACGTGATGGACCAGGCATGGTGGCCCATGCAACGGACCGATGAACCGTCATGACTACGCCACGAGACCGCAAATTTTGCGGCGGGCGGTGACTTCCCCGACACGCCTTGCTATAATTATGGTCGTATATTCGCGCGAGATTAACAATTCGAGGATAACGACGCGGGGGAGTGCATGACTTTGGACAAGGATAATGAACAGAAACAGCGTCCTACATTCAGAACCTCTTTCAATTTCAAAGTACCAGACAGGCCTAAATTAGAAGGCGTTCCTCTGTATAAACATCTGCTTCATAGTGTGCCACGTTTCGAAAAGACGCCGTCACAGGACGAGCTATCTGAACAAATTATTGCCGATCTGCGCCTTGCTCTAAACTCCAAATCCAAGAGGTATCGTGTATTATTACATGATGGGACTGATATTCCGCTCGAATACTCTAGAATAAAAGCAGAAACCGTACTATCCGCGGAATTGAAGGCAATACAGAAAATTCACGCTTCCATATTCTCAGAATTGACAGCCCCGCTTGCATTATCTACATTTAGTAGGACAAGCCTGTCACTTGTTATCATTGCAGTCGGCTTTTACATGAAGGACTTCATTTCTATCATTGGCACTGCCTATGCCGATACCGGCACGGCGCCCAGCACGCCGTTCCATATGCCCTATGAGGATTTCCGCATCGTCTTGTTCGTGGCGCTGGGGCTGATCGCGGCGTTGATGCTGGGCTTGTTCTATGCGGGGTTTCTGGCGCCCAAAAAAAGCCAGTCGGCCGCAAATGCAGTGCAGCACATGGTGACCTTCGGCTTCGGTGTCCTGTTAGGCGCCAAGGGTGGTTGAGTTATTAAAGGCGGCGTAGCGGCGGGGATGCCCCCCGCTACGCCGCCTGCCCTGTCCTTGCGGGTCATGGACCGCGCCTGGTTAGCGACGCAGAAAGTAGAGTGACCACCGCCTACACGTGACTGTTGAAGTGGATCTTCTTGATGTCGGTGTTGCCAGTGATCTTATTGAGGAATTTGAAAAAGATGCCAGCGGCCACGTCCAGGTCCGCCGGTCCAGTCCCTCTAGCTATCACCGCCGCCGCGAGCGATGCGGCGGCTTGGATAGCGGCGGCGTTCTGAGCGTTATCATTATCAAGTGGATTGCTCAAAATCTCTCTCCATAAGGGCGTGTCTTGATTGACACGAACAACTATATCGGGAGCCGCTGAGCCTGTTGCAAGGCTCTCCTTATATACCACGCCCGGGGCCTCATGGTCCGGGGGTGTAGGCCAGGCGGGCCTGGATGCCGTGCTTCTCATACGTGGGAGTCCTCTACCTTGGACTCTCGGCCGCGCCTGACTTTACGCCATAGCACCGACCCGCATGCGCGGCGTGAGGAGATTAAACGGCCCATCCCGACGTGATCACCCCCACGCCGGGATCACCCTACCCCGGGCTCCCGCGCCACCAAGGCGTAGGCGCTCAGGATCGAGGCCAGAAGGCCGGGGAAGCGCCCCTCGATCTCGCCGCAGCGGGAATGGTTGCGCATCTCCACGCCGTGGCGTTCGCAGCGGATCAGGCCGGCCTCGCGCAGCACCTTGATGTCGTGGGACAGCGATGACTTAGGGATGGTCCGGTCGCCGACGACCGCGACCGCCGAGCACGCCTGCACGCACCCTGCCCCGGAAATCTCGGCGAAGATGGCCGCCCGCTCCGGATCGGACAGGGCGTGGAGGATCGCCTCTGGCCGGACCTCCTCAACCGATGGATGAAATAAGGGTCTCATGATTTTTTTAATATGAGGGGGTTGTTGGCCGCTTCAATAGTTCTGATGTTCCGAACTATGGTGCAAAGCCGCCCTTCGGTGGCTGCCAGGCTCAAGGGAATGGAAAACATGGCCAAGCTTACGGGAAAGGTCGCCGTGGTGACGGGCGCGTCCAAGGGTATCGGCGCCGGAATCGCCAAGGCGCTGGCGGCGGAAGGGGCCGCCGTGGTGGTCAACTACGCATCGAGCAAGGCCGGCGCGGACACGGTGGTCCAGGCGATCACGGCGGCTGGCGGCAAGGCCATCGCCGTACAGGGCGATGTCACCAAGGCGGACCAGGCGCAGGGCCTGATCGCGGCGGCGGTCGAGGCGTTCGGCCGCCTGGACATCCTGGTCAACAACTCCGGCGTTTATGAATTCGCCGCCATCGAGGAAGTGACCGAGGCGCATTACCGCCGCATATTCGACGTCAACGTGCTGGGCCTCCTGCTGACCACCCAGGCGGCTGCGAAGCACCTGGGCGAGGGTGGCAACATCATCAACATCTCGTCCGCCGTCACCAGCGCGCTCATGCCGAACTCGGCCGTCTATACCGGGACCAAGGGCGCGGTGGACGTCATCACCGGTGTGCTGGCCAATGAATTGGGGCCGCGCAAGATCCGGGTCAACGCCATCAACCCGGGCATTGTCGAGACCGAAGGCACGCATACCGCCGGGGTCATCGGCTCCGACCTCGAACAAGGCTTCGTGGCGCAGACCCCATTGGGCCGCACAGGCCGGCCGGACGACATCGCGGCCGTCGCCGTCTTCCTCGCCTCCGACGACGCCCGTTGGCTGACCGGCGAACGGCTGACCGCCAGCGGCGGCCTGCGCTGACGCGTTGAGGATGCGGCTCCGCGCGCTCCCCATCCCGGGGAGCGCGCGGGCCTGCCTTCACCCAAAAAAGAACCCCACCCCGTTGCCGGGATGGGGATGGGAGGTTGGTGGAAGTAATGGGCGGGTGAAACGGGGAGCTTAGAACTTCACACGCACGCCGGCGGCGTAGCGGCGGCCGGTGGTGCGGTACTCTTTGGTGCGGTCGGGGGTGGTGGAGTAGATGAACTCGTTCTCGTCCGTCAGGTTCAGGCCCTCCAGGGTGAGGGAGATGTTCTCCGTCAGGTCGTAGGACAGGCTGGCGTCCAGCTGGCCGTAGGCGTCGAAGTATTCCGGGTCGCCGTTGCGGCCGCTGGCCACCTGCAGGAAGCGGTCGCGCCAGGTGTAGGCCAGGCGCGCCTGGATGCCGTGCTTCTCATAGAAGGCGACCAGGCTGTAGGAGTACTTGGACAGGCCCTGCAGGCCATAGCTGGCGCCGCTGACCACGTTGGCATACTTGGCGTCGCTTTCCACGTAGGTGAAGCTGGCCTGGCCGCCCAGGCCGTCGAATGGCCCCGGCAGCATGTCGAACACCTGGCGGTAGCCGACCTCCAGCCCCTTCACCGTGGCGCCCTTGCCGTTGGTGGGCTGGGTCACCTGGAACACCACCTGGTCCACCTTCTGCGGCGTCGTGGCCTGGGCCACGAAGCTGTCGATGTTCTTGTAGAACACGGCGGCCGACAGCATGGACAGGGGCTGGAAGTACCATTCCAGGCCGAATTCCGCCTGCGAGGCGCGGAAGGGGTTCAGGTCGGGGTTGCCCTTGGTGATCTGCTCGTTGCCCGGGTTGGACAGGATGGTCTGGGCCGGCGACAGGTCGGACAGGGTCGGGCGGGTCATGACGCGGGAGGTGGCGAAGCGCGCCACCAGGTCGTTGGTCAGGTCCAACTTCACGTTCAGCGAGGGCAGGATATCGGTGTAATGGCCGCTGAAGCTGATGGGCTGGACATCCGACAGGACGATGAGGTTCTGGCCCAGGCCGTTGGGCTTGGCGCTCAGCACCGTCTGTGCGGCGCCGGCGCTGGTGTAGGTCGTGTCCTCGATGCGCACGCCGGTGTTGACGGACAGGGGCAGGCCGCCGATCTCCGTCTTCAGGTCGAACATGAGGTAGCCCAGGTTCACCTTCTCCTTCACGCGGGAACTGGCGGCCGGGTCGGCCACGGGCCGGGTGTAGATGCCCTCCGGCCGGGACATCAGGTAGTTCACCATCGCCTTGGGATCATAGGTGATCCAGTTGCGGATGATGTTGTCGCTCTTGTACTTGGAGAAGAAGTCCATGGTGGTCGGCGTGAACAGCGACGACGGCAGCAGCACCGCGCCGCCGCAATAGGCGCAGGCCACGGAGCCGGGCTGGCTGATGGCGTCCGCCGTCTTGGTGCGTTCCTGGTGCGACGCGCCGGCGGAGATGGAGATGCCGCCGCCCGGATCCCAGGTGCCGTCCAGCTTCGCCTCGTTGACCTCATCCTTGTAGTCGGTGCCGCCCCACAGGTTGTAGTGGGCGCCGACGTTGTTCACGTCGGTCGCGACGTTGGAAATGGTGGGCGAATAGAAGTTATAGTCGTAGATCGGGTTGCCGTTGCGCCGGTCGAACGTCATGGTCATGTCGCGGCGGCGGATGGTGGAAAAGATGCTGTCTTCCTTGCCGTTGCGCGTCGCCTGCGAGGTGGAGGCGTCGAACACCAGCTTGAACGCGTCCTTGTGCCAGGCGGTGTTCAGGCCCACCAGGTAGGTTTCCGTCAGGCGCGGGGTGTAGGTGACGATCTCGTCCACCGTGCCGCCGACGATCTTCTGATAGACGGCGGAGCCGTTCTTGACCACCTGGTCGACCAGGGTGCCGGAGGAGAAGTCGTAGGCCAGGCCCTGCGACTGGTCGATCTGGTCCATCTTGGTGTAGAAGCCGTCCAGCGTGAACGTCAGGTTGTCGTTCGGCTGGTACTGGACGGTACCGTTCAGGCCGGTGCGCTTGCGCGACGTCTCATAGAAGAACGGCGACAGGTTGGACGGCATGTCCACGCCGGTGAAGCTGCCCACGCTGGGGGCGGTGCGGCCGTACCAATAGTCGGTCGGGTCGACGTTGCCGCGCTTCACATGGCCGGCGCCGATGTCGAATTCATCGTCGCGGCTGTCGCGCTTCTCATAGGAGGCCACCAGCGCCACGCCGAAGGTCGATTCCGGGTTGTGCCAGCTGACGACGCCGGACAGCGACGGGTTGGTGCTGTCCGCCAGCTCGCCATACAGCGCGCGGGCGCTGCCGGCCACCACCAGATCCTGCTTCTGCTCCAGCGGGCGCACCGTGCGGATGTTCACCGTGGCGCCGATGGAGGCGCCGTTGATGTTGGCGCTGGGGCTCTTGTAGACGTCGGCGCCGGAAATCAGTTCGGAGGGCAGGACGTCGAAGCTGAACTCACGCCCCACGTTTTCCGTGGCCAGGGTGCGGCCGTTCAGGGTGACGGTGTTGAACTGGGGGCCTAGGCCGCGAACCGAGATGAACTGGCCGTCGCCGCGGTTGCGGTCGATGGCGACACCGGTGATGCGCTGCAGGGATTCGGCCACGTTCTGGTCCGGCATCTTGCCCAGGTCTTCGCTGGCGATGCTGTCGACGACGTTGACCGAATTGCGCTTGATCTCGGTGGCCACCTGCAGGGAGCGCTTGATGCCCGTGACCACGATCTCTTCCAGGCCCTGGTCGTCGGTGGCTGTGGCGCCGGCGGCAGGGGTGGCCGGGGCCGCCGCCTGCTGGGCGAAGGCGGTGCCTACCATGGCATGCAGCAGGGCGCAGCACGCGACACCTTGGGCGAGCCCCATCAACGTACGCTTCATTATGAACGTCCTCTCCCTTGATCGATGGCTTATGGCAGCGAGATGCCAGTGCCCGTTGTTTGAAATATCAGTGCCACGTTATGAAATTCCATGCAACGGGTTTTCTGCATTTCTGCGCATCAAAAATGCGATCAGGGAACGGATGGCGCGGACAAGCCCATGCCACCGCCACGGGTCAGGCGGCGGGGCTGCGGCACGGGGCCGGGATCGGGAAAGGGGATTGGGCGCCAGGGGCGCGGGTGCGGCCTCCGCTACCGGGTTAGGCAGCCGGCG
Organism: Azospirillum sp. B4; assembly: GCF_000333275.1. Classification (GTDB taxonomy): domain Bacteria; phylum Pseudomonadota; class Alphaproteobacteria; order Azospirillales; family Azospirillaceae; genus Nitrospirillum. The sequence continues at coordinate 22,505 of NZ_BACU01000068.1, forward strand.
GCACGTGCGCGGGCCTGAGCTGGCCCGGGCGCGGCTGAATGGGAAAGGGCCCGATCCGTCGCCGGACCGGGCCCCCTTCCCCGCCTTCCCCTTCGGGAAGGCTTACTTCCCCAACTGCCCGGGGATATGGCTTTCCTGCTGGGTCAGGTACCAGTCCGCGATCTCCTCGCGGGTGGCCCACCACACGCCCGGCAGGGACTTGGCATACTGAATGAATTCCCGCAGGGCGCGGACGCGATGGGCGCGGCCGGAGACGTGCGGGTGCAGGCCCACGTTCATGATGCGGGCCGACTTGGCCCCTTCCGCATACAGCACGTCCAGTTCCTCGATCAGGGCGTCGCGGAACTGGTCGGTGGTGAAGTTCTTGCGGGTGATGAAGGTGAAGTCGTTGATCTCGTTGGAATAGGGCGTCGCGACGATGGGGCCCTTGTCCGTGCGGATCATGAAGGGCTGGTCATCGTTCATGATGTCGCAATAGAATTTGAACCCCTGCTCCGCCAGGATGCCGGCGGTGTTCAGCGTGCCGCGCAACGAGGACGACAGCCAGCCCACCGGACGGCGGCCCACATGCCGCTCATACATCTCGATGGAGCGGAGAATGACGTCCCGCTCCTTCTCCGGCGCGTGGGCGAAGTTGGTCAGCAGCTCACCCTGCTCGTAGTTGTGGGCCAGCAGCTCCCAGCCGCGTTCCAGGCAGGCGTCCACCATGGCCTTGCGCCGCTCGAAGGTGACGGCGTTGGTGGTGCAGCTGGCCTTCACCCCCAGTTCGTCGAACAGCTCGTACAGCCGCCAGATGCCCACGCGCTGGCCGTATTCGCGCCAGGTGTAGTTGGGGAAGTCCGGGGTGTTGCCGGGCAGGATGTCGGGCAGGATGGCGGGGCCGCCGGCATAGTATGGCTTGTCCGTGTCCTTCGTCAGGTCCCAGGTTTCCAGGTTGAAGGTGAGGATGAGGGCCACGCGCTTGTCATCCGGCCAGGCCAGCCGGCCGCGCTGCGGCAAGGGGACGTAATCGTATTCCATGCAAACTCCACTCCCTGTTCAAGGGCGGCACCCCTTTCCCCCGGGGCGCCGCCCTTCATAGTCCCCGCTATTCAAGTACCTCAGGCGCCGGCGCGGCCATCCGGCCGCTTGGCTATCCTCGATTTCCAGTCCGCTCCGCTCCCCAGAAATCTCCGGCCCAAAAATCTCCGGCGGCCACAGCCGCGGCCTAAGCAGGTTTCCGAGCCCGCCCATGTGTGGGCGGAGTTCGGAAAGTCTGCTTAGGCATCCCAGGCGTCGTCGGACGGGCGCCGATCAGAACTCTTCCAGCAAGCGCCCCAGGCCGAAGATCTTGTCCTGTATGCCGCAGGCGCGAAGGGCATGCCAATAGGTGGCCGTGTTGATGGCGATGACCGGCTTGCCCAGCCACAGCTCGGCCGCCGCCGCCAGGCGCACCATCGACAGGTTGGTGCCCACCTGGACGATGGCGTCGACGTCGTCGCCGTCCAGCTTCTTCAGCACCTCGCGCAGTTCGGGCTCCTGCACCTGGGCGATGGCGGTCCAGCTGGGGCAGCGCAACGGCGTGTCCCGCACCACGTCAAAGCCGTTGTCGCCCAGGAAGCGGGTGACCTCGGCATTGGCGGTGGGGAAGTAAGGGGAGACGAAGGCCACCTTCTTGATGCCGCCATAGGCGCGCAGGGCTTCCGCCACCGAGGTGGCGCCGATGGAGGCGCCGATGTCGGTGACGTCGCGGATGCGCTGCTGGAACGCCTCCGCCCCCTTCTGGCCACCGTAGAAGGTGATGGCCGACATGCCCATGACCAGATAGTCGGGCTTGGCCGTCAGCACGCCCTTCACCGCGTCTATGGTGTTGTCGGAGATCAGGGTGGTGCCCATGCGGAAGGTTTCGTCCGAAACCGCCTGGGCGTCATCCACGATGATACGGCTGTAATGGTTGGTGACGCCGTAGGGGCGCATCGCCTCCATGTCCGGCTGCACCGTGGTGTTGGTGGACGGGCCCAGCACGCCCAGCTTCAGGCGCCAACCCTGGGCGTCCCGGCCGGGGACGTAGCGATCTTTGTGAGCGATGGTCATTGGATCTCCGCCTCCTGACGCAGGCTGCCGAACATGGACTGGGTGATCAGGTATTGGCGCCGCGCGACCGGGTCCTCGGTCATGCGCTGCATTTCCGCGTGGCGCTTGCGATGGCCAGCCGCCTGGCCTTCCTTCATGAACTCCATGTTCTTGATGGTCTGCGCCTGGGTGAAGTCATGCGTCACCGTGCGGCGCTGGCGGTCGAAACGGGCCAGCAGCGCCTCGGCGCCGCCACCGCCCTCCGCCCCGTTGCGGTAAGCCTCGACCAGCTTGGCGCACAGGTTGAAGGCATCATGGATGCCGCTGTTCATGCCGAAGCCACCGATGGGGTTGTTCAGGTGGGCGGCGTCGCCGATGATCATCACGCGGTTGACGCGGAAGGTCTTGGCCACCCGCTGGTGCACCCGGTAGATGGTGCGGTGGTGGGTCTTCACCTCGTCCGTCAGGCCGATCAGCCCGCCGAACACGGCGTTCTTCTTCTCATCCGACACCAGCGTCTCGTCCGAGGCGTCGCCCGCCGGCACCAGGATGCGCCACAGCGACGGCACACGCAGCAGCACCAGCCACTCCTTGGCGTCGGACACGTAGTTCACGTGGCACAGGCCATCGATGTACTGCTCCAGCGGCGTTTCCGTCGTCAGGCACAGGAACTTCTCAGGGTAGGTGAAGCCGTCGAACTCGATGCCCAGCCACTTGCGCACCAGGCTGCTGGCGCCATCGGCGCCGATCAGGTAGTCGGCGCGGAAGCGTTCCAGGCTGACGGGGGTCTCGGCCGTCACCGTCACGCCATCGTCGTCCTGCTCGAAGTGGACCAGGCGGTGGTTGAAGTAAACGGCGGCGTTGGGCTCCGCCTCCAGCTTGGAGGCCAGCAGGCGCGACAGGTGGTACTGTTCGCACTGCACCCGGAAGGGATAGCGGGTGATGTCGGCGAGTTCCGACATGTCGAAAGCGTAGACGTCGCCGCTGCCCCGGTCACGGAACTGGTAGACGGGCGCCTTCAGCCCCCGTTCCAGCAGGGTGGGGGTGATGCCCAACGTGTCCAGCATCTCCAACGTCGGCGGATGCAGGGTGGAGGCGCGCAGGTCCATGGCGCAGTCGACGCCAGCCTCCAGCAGCACCACCTCGATCCCCGCCCGCGCCAGATAATAGGCCGCGACCGTGCCCACCGGGCCCGCGCCTGCGACAATGACCTTTGTCTTCTTCATGCAAACATCCCATTATCAGTATGGCGCGGATCAATTCGGGGTGTTCATTTGCCCCTGGCGTTGAACCGCCCAGTAATCCCCATGCCTCTACTTCGCCCTGGATTCAGTATCCTTGACGGGGCCGCCGGATGCCCCAGGCCATGGCCAATCTGACCGCCTGGTGGATATCCTTGGGGGCATCCGCGCTGGGCAAGGGCAGCCAGGCCAGGGTGTCGGGCGATTCCTTCGCCACGCGGCCGGCGTGGGCGGTGTCGGCGCGGCCAGAGCGGCGCTGAGGCCCCGGCCGGCCCCGACCACCACCACCTGCACCGTCAGATCCAGGGGCGGAGTATTGTGCCGGATGATGCCCATCGCGCTTCAGCCCCCCGCCCCATGCCCAACTTCATGAGTGGGGCGGTGCTGGTTCAGCAGCGCTCAACCGGTCGAGGTTGGGCTAATAATATATTCGCCAGGCGAATACGGCGGCCATCGAACAGGGCGCCCGCCGAACAGCTTGGGCAGGATGCGGAAACCGCGAGGCGAATAAATCAGGGGGCGTTATGGACAGGGGCATTCCCATCCGGGCCATCAGCCGGGCCATTCTTGTTCTACAGGCGATCAACCGGCACCACTCGCTGACGCTGATGGAAATCGCGAACGAGACGGACCTGCCCTATCCCACGGTGTGCCGCATCGTCCAGACCTTGCTGTACGAATATCTGATCGAACAGGAACCGGCGCAAAAGAAATACCGGGTGACGGCCCTGGTGAAGACGCTGAGCGTGGGGTACCAAGACGACGACCTGCTGGTCACCGTGGCCCACCCCCTGCTGATCGCGCTGTGCCGCAAGGTCAGCTGGCCCGTATCCATCGCAACGCGGGTGGGCAATTCCATGGTGCTGCGCGACACCACGCACGCCATGACCTCGCTGACCTTCTCCGTCTATCATCCGGGCTTCAAGTTGCCGCTGCTGGAATCGGCCTCGGGCAAGGTTTACACCGCCTTCTGCGCGGAGGATGAGCGCCAGTCCATCCTGCGGGGCATGCAGCGCCTGGACAGCACGGAAGACCGCATGGGCACGGTCATGCTGGGCAACGCCGGCCCGCTGGAGGACATCCGGCGCCAGGGATACGCCACGCAATCGCGCAACCAGTACACGGCCAACCCGGGCAAGACCTCCAGCATCGCGGTGCCGGTGCTGTACCAGGACCGGGCCATCGCCTCGCTGACCATGAGCTTCTTCGCCAACGCCCTGACGCTGGAGGCGGCGGCGGCCAAGTACCTGGGCGAGTTGCAGGGCGTGGCGGCGGAGATTCGGCCAGCCCTTCACCGCCGCCATTTAGAAGGGAGTCTGATGCGTCCTTCAGCGCCGGGGCGCAGCCATCCGGCTGCTTGGCTTCCTCCCGTTTCGGTCCGCTGACGCTCCCCAAAACGGTCCGGCGGCTGCGGTCGCAGCCTACAGGGGCACGTGTTCGTGCCCCTGGCACGCATCCTCAGCGCGCCGGCAAACCCTGCAGGTAGGCCACCACCTCATCCTCCGGCAGGACGTCGGCGTATTTGGCGTTCATGTCGAACAGGTTGGCCCGGTGCGGGTCGGGGTGGCGGTCGCCGCAGGCCTCCGCTGCCACGATGGTGCGGAACCCGTGGGAACAGGAATCGATGCAGGAGGCGCGCACGCAGCCGCTGGTGGTCAGCCCCGTCAGGATGACGGTGTCGATGCCGGCCGCCGTCAGGGTGGAGGCCAGGCTGGTGCCGAAGAAGGCGCTGGGATACTGCTTCGACACGATCAGTTCATCCGCCTGCGGCTCCAGCCCCTTGGGCCAGGCGCCGTAGGGGCTGCCGGGCAGGAAGTGACGCAGCGGCAGGGCCTTCTGGAAGAAGCGGCCGCCATCCAGGCCACTGGCCTGATAGGTCACGCGGGTCAGGATGACGGGCACACCCGCCGCCCGCGCCGCGGCGCGGATACGCAGGGCCGAGGCCAGGGCCGCGTCCACCCCGGCGTACAGGTCGCATTCCGGGGCGAAATAGGCCTCCACGAAATCGACCAGCACCAGCGCCGGCTTGCCGCCGAAGCCGATGCGGTTGCCGTAGACCGCCTTGTAGTCGCTTTCCAACGATGTGCCCATGACGCGCCCTTATCCCCATGCCAGTGCGGAAAAGCCGACCCTCGCCGCCCGGCGTCCGGCGCGACAGCGCGGCATGCCGCTCTATCCGCCTGACGGCCACGCCGCCACCGCGCTGTGGCGAGGGCATCTCCCCCACGCAACGGTGTGGCCGGGAAACGACACGGCGGGCGGCACGCGCCCGGATCAGGTGGGGAGCCAGCCTTGAGGAACGAAGCGTCGCGGCAAACAGTCATCCGAGCCTTCGTCGACACCCCCGGCGGCCAAATACACCTGCGGGAGGCCGGCCCCCGCGACGGTGGCGCCCCGCCGCTGCTGTGTCTGCACCAGAGCCCCTCATCCAGCCTGACCTTCGCCGCCATCCTGCCGCACCTGGCCAAGGCGGGGGCCAGGGGCGGACGGCGCGTGCTGGCCGTGGATACGCCGGGGTTCGGCGAATCCTTCCGCCCGGTGGAGAAGCCCGGCATCGCCGACTACACCCAATGGATCGCCGACATCCCGCAAGCCCTGGGCCTGGCCCAAGTGGATGTGCTGGGCTATTTCACCGGGGCCGCCATCGGCACGGAACTGGCCCTGCTGTATCCCGACCTGGTGCGACGGGTGGTGATGGTGGGCCCCCCATGGTTCACCGAGGAACAGCGGCAGAAGGCCCGGGAAAACGCCTGGCCCGCGCGGCCGGACGCCGAGGGCGGGCACCTGATGTCCGCCTGGCGGCGGGTGATGGCCCGCTACCCCACCAGCATGGACCTGGACCTGAAGAGCGACCTGTTCCAGGAGTTCTTCCGCGGGGGCCCCAACGCCATCTGGGGGGAGGAGGCCGTGGCCGAGTACGACCTGTCACTGCGTCTGCCGGGCCTGACCCAGCCCCTGTTGGTGCTGGAGCCGGAGGGTTTCCACGGCGACAGCCAGGCGGCCCACCGCGCCGTGCCCCACAGCCGCCACCATGAGCTGGCGGGCGTGCCGGCGCTGGGCCTGTTCCACCTGCACGCCCCGGCCATCGCCGCCCTGGTCACCGACTTCCTGGACCAACCCTGAGCCATGGCCGCCCGCCCCATCATCCTCATCCACGGCGCCTATCACGGCGGCTGGTGCTGGCGGGACGGGGCCACCTTATCGCCAGTTGGAGAGGGGTGGCACGCTGGCAAACCGGGGACAGTCTTCCTTGACAGCGCCGCCGCCCCGCCCAATCATCAGATGTCAGACCAATTTGGGCCGGCGCCGGGACAGCGCTGAAGGCCCAGCGACATCCGAGGTGCCGTGGATCCCACGCCTTCCCATCCGGCCGGCGCTGCCTTGCGCCCCTTGCCCAGCGCCGACCGCATCGCGGCGGTCAGCGCGGCCCTGGCCGCCTTCATGGCCGAGGCGGCGTTGCAGCCGGGGGACCAGCTGCCGACGGAGCGGGAGCTGATGGCGCGGCTGGCCGTGGGGCGGTCCACGGTGCGGGAGGTCATCCGCCAGTTCCAGGCCCGGGGCCTGGTCGAGACGCGCAAGGGCAGTGGCACCTATCTGCTGCGCGCCGTTACGCCCAGCGCCGTCCATGTCTCCCTCATCCTCGACACGGGGCTGCTGCGCGACCGGCTGTTGCAGACGCTGGAGATCCGCCGGGGGCTGGAAGTGGCGGCCAGCGAGGCGGCGGCCCAGCGGGCGACGCCCGCCGACTTGGCCACGCTGGAGGAGAAGCTGGTGGCGATGGAGCGCGTGCACCTGGAAAAGGGCACGGCGGGGCCGGAGGATCTGGAATTCCACCTGGCGATCTACGACGCCACCCACAACCCGCTGTTCCGCCAGCTGCTGGAACAAATTCGCGAGACGTTCGAGCATTTTTTCGAGAAGCCGTTCGACCGCCCCGATTTCGCCCGCCGGTCCTTCGCCCTGCACCGTGAGCTGTTCGACGCCATCCGCGCCGGCGACGCCGGCGGCGCCCGGCTGAAGACGCTGGGCATCCTTTCCATCGTCGAAGAAGACATCAAGGCCATGTCCTCCCCATGACTGAAACGCCCATGACCGACACCCCGGAAGATTTTGTCGCCATCGCCCAGCGGTTGGTGGCCCATGACGACACCACCCACGCCTATGAGGCGGTGGTGCCTGGCATCGTCCAGACCTCGTTGTTCACCTTCGCCAGCTTCCAGGAGATGGCGGACACCTATGCCGGCAAACAGGCGCGCGCCGTCTATTCCCGCACCACCAACCCCACGGTGACGGAGTTCGAGCGCAAGATGGCGGCGCTGGAGCGGACGGACGACGCCATCGGCTTCCCCAGCGGCATGGCGGCCATTTCGGGCGCCGTGCTGGCGTTCGTGCAGCCGGGCGACCGCATCGTCTGCGTCCGCCATGTCTACCCGGACGCGTACCGCCTGTTCGAGACGCTGCTGAAGAAATGGGGGATCACCACCACCTACGTCGATGGCGCCGACCTGGCGGCGGTGGACGCGGCCCTGCCCGGCGCCCGCCTGCTGTATCTGGAAAGCCCCAACAGCTGGATGATGGAGGCGCACGACGTCGGCGCCCTGGCCGCACTGGCCCGGAAGCATGGCGCCATCAGCCTGATCGACAATTCCTGGGCCACGCCCGTGTTCCAACGGCCGGCGACGCTGGGGGTGGACCTGGTGCTGCACTCCGCCTCCAAATACATCGGCGGGCACAGCGACACGGTGGCCGGCGTGGTGGCGGGGCGGGCCGAGCTGGTGGCCACCATCCGCCGCACCATCTGCCCCTATATCGGCGCCAAGCTGGGGCCGTTCGAGGCCTGGTTGCTGCTGCGCGGCCTGCGCACCCTGCCCATCCGCATGAAGGCGCATGAGACGTCGGCCCTGACCCTGGCCCAGCGGCTGGCGGAGCACCCGAACGTGACCAAGGTGCATCATCCGGCCCTGATGGGGCCGCTGCCCCCCGGGCTGACCGGCACCTCGGGCCTGTTCTCCTTCACCGTGGACGGTGACATCGACATTCCCGTCTTCTGCGACGCGCTGGAGTTGTTCCACCTGGGCGTCAGCTGGGGCGGGCATGAAAGCCTGGTGGTGCCGGCGCTGGTGACCCATGTCCAGGCGGCCGGCCCCAACTCGGCCCTCGACTTTGGGGTGCCGGCCAGCATGATCCGCCTGCATGTCGGGCTGGAGGGGACGGAGGCGCTGTGGGCCGACCTGGCCCGCGGCCTTCAGGTGGCGCGGAAAGCCCGCTGATGCTGAAACGGCTGGCCCTCACCCTCGCGCTCACCCTGGCGGCCCTGCCCGCCTGGGCCGACACCCAGCTGCGGCTGGTAGAGGTGCTGAGCAGCCCGGAACGGACGGAGACGCTGAAGCAACTGGTGGCGGGTTTCGAGGCGGCGCACCCGGGCACACATGTGGAGGTGACGTCGCTGGCCTGGGGATCGGCGTTCGAGAAGCTGGCCACCATGGTGGCGGCCGGCGACATTCCCGACGTGGTGGAGATGCCGGACCGCTGGCTGTCGCTCTACGCCGGCAACGGCCAGCTGGAAAGCCTGGAGCCCTACCTCGCCCGCTGGCAGGATTCCAAGGGCCTGAACGAGCGGGCCCTGACCGTGGCGCGGTCGGTGGACGGCGTCGCCTACATGCTGCCTTATGGCTTCTACCTGCGGGCGCTCTATTACAACAAGGTGGTGTTCCGCCAGGCCGGCATCGACCGCCCACCCGCCACCTTGGATGAGTTGCGGACCGATGCCGCGAAGATCGCCCAGCTGCCGGGCAAGTCGGGCTATTGCCTGCGCGGCGGGCCGGGCGGGCTGAACGGCTGGGTCATGTTCGGGGCCAGCATCGCCGGCGGCAACGCCTTCTTCCACGACGACGGCACCAGCGCGCTGAACGACCCCGGCTGGCTGGCCGGCACCACCTGGCTGATCGAGCTGTACAAGCAGGGCCTGGCGCCCAAGGACAGCGTCAACTGGGGCTTCAACGAAGTGGTGGCCGGCTTCTACACCGGCACCTGCGCCATGGTGGACCAGGACCCCGACGCGCTGATCGCGCTGAAGGCCCGCATGAAGCCGGAGGAGTTCGGCGTGGCGCCCTGGCCCAAGGGGCCGAACGGCAAGGCCTATCCCACCCTGGGCTATGCCGGCTGGTCCATCTTCCGCAAGGCGGCGCACAAGGACCTGGCCTGGGACCTGGTGGTGGCGCTGAACGGCCCCGCCGGCAACATCGCCTGGAACAAGCAGACCGGCGCCCTGCCCGTCTATACCGCCGCCGCCAACGACCCGCTGTACGCCGGGCCCATCTACCAGGGCTGGTTCGCGGAACTGGCCGACCCGGACGTGGTGCCCACGCTGATGCCGACCTACCTCCCGGGCTTCGCCTATTTCGCCGACAGCCTGGTGGTGCGCAGCAGCCAGCAGGCGCTGCTGGGCCTGATCACCCCCGCCACCATGAACAAGCAGTGGGCGGCCTACCTGACCAAGGCCCGGCGCAAGCAAGCCGAACTCCAGCAGGCCCAGGATGGACAAGGCGGGGGCGCCAAATGAGCCGCCGCGCCCTGGCCCTGACGCTGGAGCCCTATTTCTACACCGCCCCGGCCTTGTTGTTGATCGGCGCGGTCATGCTGGTTCCCCTGGTCACCGGCCTGTCCTACGCCTTCCACGACCTGATCCTGCTGGACCCGCTGAGCGGCGATTTCGTCGGGCTGGATCATTTCCGGGAGATGTTGGACGACGACGGCTTCTGGACGGCCCTGCGCAACACCGTGGTGTGGACGGGCGTATCGGTCGCCCTGCAATTCGTCTTCGGGCTGATCCTGGCCCTGCTGCTGGAACGGCCGTTCGCCGGCCGGGGGGGGGTGCAGGCCCTGGTGTTCCTGCCCTGGGCGGTGCCGGGCTTCCTTTCCGGCCTGACCTGGGCCTGGCTGTTCAACCCCGTCATCGGCCCCCTGCCCCACTGGCTGCACGGGGTTGGCCTGCTGGCCACGCCGGAGAACATCCTGTCCGATCCGCGCCTGGCCCTGTGGGGACCGGTCGCCGCCAACGTCTGGTGGGGCATCCCCTTCTTCGCCATCACCCTGCTGGCGGCCCTGCAGTCCATCCCGCAGGACATCCATGAGGCGGCGCGGATGGACGGTGCCGGCGCCTGGACGCGGTTCCGCCGCATCACCCTGCCGTTGCTGGCCCCCACCATCGCCATCACCCTCATGCTGCGTACGGTGTGGGTGGCCAATTTCGCCGAGCTGATCGTGGTGATGACCAAGGGCGGGCCGGCCGACGCCACCCAGATCCTGTCCAGCTACATCTTCACGCTGGCCTTCCAGCGGTTGGATTTCGGCTACGCCTCCGCCGTAGCCGCCGTGCTGTTGTTGCTGCTGCTGGCCTATGCCGCGGCGGTGATGGTGCTGCGCCACGCCTTGACGGATCGGGGGTGATATGACGAGCCGCCGCATGGCCCGCACCACCGGCCACGTCGCCCGCGCCCTGGCGCTGGCGCTCTATGTCGCCTTCGCCCTGTTCCCGCTGTTCTGGCTGGTGAAGGTCTCGGTCACGCCCGATGACCTCCTGTATGGCGAGGGGGTGCGGCTATGGCCCTCCCGGGTCACGCTGGACCATTACGCCGCCGTGCTGCGGCACAGCCAGTTCCCCCTGTTCTTCCGCAACAGCCTGATCGTGGCGACGGCCACGGCCCTGGCGGCGTCGGCGGTGGCGTCGGCGGCCGGCTACGCCTTCTCCCGCTTTCGGTTCAGGGGCAAGGTCTGGGTGGTGGGGGTGATGCTGGTCAGCCAGATGTTCCCTCTGGTCATCATCGTGGCGCCCATCTTCCGCCTGCTGGCGCCCCTGGGCCTGACCAACAGCCTCTCGGGCCTGGTGCTGGTCTACACCGCCTTCAACGCGCCCTTCGCCACCTTCCTCATGCAATCCTTCTTCGAGGGCGTGCCCAAGGATTTGGAGGAGGCGGCGATGATGGACGGGGCCACCCGCTTCCAAGCCCTGCTGCGGGTGGTGCTGCCCCTGACCTTGCCGGGGCTGGCGGCCACGGGCGGCTTCGTCTTCATCGCGGCGTGGAGCGAGCTGTTGTTCAGCCTGATGCTGAACTCGTCAGCCGCCGTCAGCACCTTTCCGGCGGGCCTGCTGGGCTTCGTCTCCAAGTTCTCGGTCGATTTCGGGCAGATGATGGCGGCGGGTGTGCTGGCGCTGCTGCCGGTCGGCGCCTTCTTCTTTTTCATCCAACGCTACCTGGTGCAGGGCCTGACGGCCGGCGCCGTGAAAGGCTGAGAGGACGCGGCACCCATGGCCACCATCACCCTCACCAACGTCGGCAAAGATTATGGCGGCGGACCGGTGCTGCGCGGCATAAACCTGGAAATCCGCGATGGCGAGTTCGTGGCCCTCATGGGCCCGTCAGGCTGCGGCAAGTCCACCCTGCTGCGCCTGATCGCCGGCCTGGAGGACGCGACGGAGGGGGAAATCCGCATCGACGGGCGCCTGGTGAACGATTTGGCGCCCAAGGACCGGGATCTGGCCATGGTGTTCCAGTCCTACGCCCTCTACCCCCACATGACGGTGCGGGAGAACATGAGCTTCCCCCTGAAGCAACGCCGCCTACCCGCCGCCGAGATTACCGCCGCCGTCGACGCCGCGGCCGCCAAGCTGGGCCTGACGGCGTTGCTGGACCGCAAGCCCAAGGCCCTGTCCGGCGGGCAGCGCCAGCGGGTGGCCATGGGCCGCGCCATCGTGCGCACGCCCAAGGCCTTCCTATTCGACGAGCCCTTGTCCAACCTGGACGCCCGCCTGCGCGCGCAGATGCGCGTGGAGATCCGCACCCTGCACCAGGACCTGGGCGCCACCAGCGTCTACGTCACCCATGACCAGGCGGAGGCCATGACCATGGCCGACCGCATCGTGGCGCTGAACGACGGCGACATCCAGCAGGTGGGCACGCCGCAGGACCTGCGCGAACGGCCAGCCAACGCCTTCGTGGCGGATTTTTTGGGACAGCACCCGTAATTTGCCGAGAGTCTCGTCCCGGAGGCCTCCCGCGGCAGGAGCCAAAATCAAGAGCTGGCATCATACCGCCCCTCGCCAGGCTTGATGCAGCCACCTGCCCTGAACCCACAGGAACCCATCGGCCCCAATACCACGGCCCCAATACCACGGCAGCGACACCAAGCGCGTTATTAAGTTGGCGCAGCAATCTTCAGACAGTACCTTTCACCCCGTCCAGCATTTTCAGCTGGGCAGGTAGTTAAAATTGAAGTGGAGCTATGATGGCTGGGGATCACGTGACGAAAGCCGACATTGCTAATAGCTTTATTCATGCTTGGAAACTCAAGTCGTACCTTGAGTATAATAAATACGATGGCGAGAATCTTTATGCTGATGTGAATTGCCCAGAAAAGGAAATAGCTTTCATACCAGAAGTATCTTTTCTTGATGCAGGAACTGCAGAGCGTCTTCTATACCAGGCAAGAATATTCGCGACCAGGCAGATATTTTCTGTTGAGGAATTATTGCAGGCGTATTCAGGAAAGAAATTTGATATTATTTTCTTTGATCCAGTACATATTCGACCGGATGTCGACTATGCTTTGCGCGCACTGCCTTCCCTTTTGAAGGACGGGGGCGTTCTCCTTGTCCATGATTGCAACCCACCCCGCAAAGAGTGGACGGATAGGGTACGGAAATTTGGTCCCTGGGTTGGGGAAACGTTTAAGGCATTTGCATTATTCCGGCGTTACAATCCATCCGCTGCGATGGTGGTTGACGAAGACTTCGGGGTTGGAATTATCGTCAATCGTAATCTCACCCTGGACTACCCATGTTCTGAAGACATAGAATTCGAAACTGTGAGTGCCGACAAGCGGTCATATCTGGGGCTGTGTTCTTATGATGAATTCACGGCTCATTTGAACGAAGGCCGGCTACCTGAGCTTTTGACGTCGTTGCCGCATCCCGAAGACAATAGCGGCTGGCATCCGGTCACCGGCCAGCGGGACGACGATCTCACCGTCGATCGACGGGTGGAATTAGGCAAATGCCGGTGCGTGGTCACATCCCCTGCCGGATGCGCTGCCCACGAGCGTGACCTTCGCTATGACAGCATGGCGCAACGGCTCCGGATCCCGCTGCCGTCAACGGCGCAGGCTGTCGAGATCCAATTTAGTTGCGGTCCCGCCTGTTTCATTATCCAGCAAATGGATGTCTTGGATGGTTCCGGCTTCGTTCATTGGAAATGGCGGGGCGACCTTAGCCGATGGCACAGTCCCGCTAATGTCCGTTACGTCACGGTCGGTCTACACCAGATACTTTTCTGTGTCGGCACTGAGCCGGGGTCCATTTCCTTCAATCTCGATGGGTCTACGGCCGGCTTTCCGCCGGACGCGCAGCTTGAAATTGGCATCGTTCCTTTAACCCCGGTGACGGGGCAGCTGATCGGGGGTGTTTATGACGCGTTTGAAGCGCCCCACATCACGTCCGCCCAGAAGCGTATTTCGGCTCTGGAATGGCTTGCGGCTGACCTTGCCCGCCAGTTGGACGAAGCCAACGCGCTGGTTCGCCAATGGGATCGGCGCCTTCAACTCGCGGATGGGCTTGTGACCGAACGCGATCTTCAGCTTCGCGAGGCCGCTGCCTTGATAGAGGAGCGTGATCGACGGATCGCGCTGGCCGATGAGTTCGTGCGCGCGCGCGATCACGAAATTGCGATTTTACGGCAACAGCTTGCCGAAATATCGGAGCGCGTTGACATCCAGCCGGCATCAACCGCGCGGTAATATGGACGGTGTTTACAAGCGGCACGGGTCAGCACCGTCGCCGGACGTGACATCAAGGCGCCCCATAGCGGCACGAGTGAAGATCCCGTGCCGCTGATACCGGGGCCAACGCGTTTTTCGGCCAGGGCGATCGGCTCCAAGGCCAACCTTACCAGGCGGGTATGTAGCGGGTTGTACCGTTATCGTTGATCGGTATCCACTTTGTCGGATTGCCAGCTGCCGGCGCGTTGGTAAGCGCTGCGGTTTTATTGCCGGCGCCATTCGCCAGCGCGACCACTGTCGATAGGAGAGTCTGCGTCCCAATACTGAGGGCACCATCAATCCTAACGGCTCCGGCCGCTATTGAGACGTTTCCACCTTTGATTTCCACATCACCGCTGCTGCTAATGTTCAGCCGATTCTTGTCGCTTTCGGAAATCGAGGCGGAACCACCCCCGGTACCGGACAACAGTATTCGTTGATTGTTGCGGCCATCGTTGGGCCCAATCACAATCGCCGCTTGGCCGTAGCCCCCGCCGTCGTTGGTCGTATTGACCAGAGACGCCATGCGTGGCGAGCCGCTGACGACGCCTAGCCCCGTACCGCCTTGGTCGACGTGTCCAACCAGGACGCCGTTGGTCCAGGTACCCCCACCCAGTGCCCCCAACTGGACGGCCGGGCCGCCACGGGGCACACTGTAGACATTGAGCGCCAATCCGATTGAATGGGGGCTGGGGGTCGAGCCCACGGCAAATTCCTGATCGATTTCAAATCCGACCAACTTGGCATTTGATACCGCCTCGCTACGGGCGATAACATTTCCTCCAAAGCAGGTCTTCCCCGAAACGGCAACGTCGCAGTCAGCAAGGATGCCGACCCCATCGGCGGCGCTCCCAGTGTTTTTGACAAAAGAAAAAATGCCCGCGCGCGGGCCGGCGCCCGCACCCGGCGGATCATTGGCGGCCGAAATCTCGGTGGAAACGCTCATGCGGGCCGTTGTGTTGCCAGTATATATGCCGCGCAATTCAGCTGACGCCGCGCCAGGCACTGTTTCTGACAAGATTTCGAGCCTTGGCTGAGGCGCATCCGGCTTTACCGCGTTCGCAGCGATATATCGCCTCTCAGGAGTCTGATCCCGCCCCGATTCCATCGTCCCCGGCGTATAGACAGCGGGTCTCAAGGTCGCGTCAGCCTCTGCAACGGAAGCCTGCCTGTAGGAGGCAGCAGCAACGTCCAACTTATTGACCAAGTCTGCCCCGCAGCTCTTGTTCCAAAGGGCCGTTCCCGCAAATCCAACGATTGGCTCGGAGCAAAGCCGCCGGGTCTCATCCAGAAGTCGCGTGGGGGAAATTCCATATTCCAAGCCCTGCGCCTTCATATCCGACAGGATGGTGGCCAACGCGACGTTCTGGCTGGCCACGGTGGATGACAGCGTATTCACCACCACGCCAAGCTTGTACACCGTAAATGACACTCCAGCCAAAGCGGCGACCAATAAGATGTTGGTCGATATCCTTGATTTTACGGTATTCTTGAATACCATCTGTATCTCCTGCTTCTGTCGCATGACACGCGGCGCGTAGGTACCGGGACAGGATGCCTCTGGGGCCGCACACTACTGAGATATCAGGCCCCTTACCGCCTCCCTCCAACCATGCCGGCCTCAGGTGGCGGAATCACGGCGAACACACAGCCTGGGAGGGTTGGCGGGCGCGGGCACCCTTCCCGCCTCACCGCGGCCGCAGGATTCCTGTCCGAGTTCCAGACAGTCGGCGCCCAAGCGGCCTGGCGTCGGTTGGCGCGGTCCGGGTGATGGACGAAAGCTTGGCCGTGGCGCGGGGCTGTTGCCCCCAAGGCAACAGAATGGCGGCACGCCCGAAGGCGCCGGCCATACCGCAGCCGGCCCCACCGCCCCGTACGGGACCGGATCCGTCTTTGCCATTCCTCCTCTTTTAATCGCGTTATAATATAGTAGAACCGAGCGCTTAGAAGGCGTACTTAATTTGAACTGCTGCGCCAAACTGGCGCATCGACTAGGGTCAGACGCCGGCGCTAACGGCACAGGAATGAAAAGATGCAATGTCCAGTTTGCGACAGTCGTGATAATGATGTACGGTTTGAACTTGTCCGCACACCTCAAGGTGAGATTAACGACATCAGCATCTGCAAGTCCTGTATAGCTTTGTTTAATTCGACACTTTATTCTCAAATAGAATCTGGTTCCCTCAATAATCAAGAGCACCAAATTGAGAGTGCCGAGCTAGCCTATCCCTTGGCGTCCGATGCCGCAGGTATCGAGCATATCGGACGAGAGGTCGCAGGCCATTCGTTCATTGTCGACCTTGCCCGTAGCTTCATCGGCGAGGTCGAGGATTTGACTCTTCTGGAAGTTGGCTTTGGGCCTGGGTATGGCTTACTTGCGGCAGCAAAGGCCTTTAAATATGTTCACGGTGTTGATTTGGGGCTGCAGCCGTTTCGCGCCGTCTGCGATGTCGTCGGCAAGCCGGATAATGTGTCTGTCTCGACTGAGCTAAGTTCCATCGACAAGCAGGCGCATGTCGTCGTGGGTTGGCATGTCCTGGAGCATTTGCCAAATCCCGTCGAATTCATGTCAGCCATTGTGGCTACCATGGCCCCTGGCGGAATTGTCATGTTCCAGGTACCAATGCTCTGTCCGCAGTACGTTGAATCTGTACATTTCATATTTTACACTGATGCTTCTATTACAAAGCTGATGGACCGCGTTGGCATTGACAGGGTGGATGTACTTTATGATCACATGAATTTATTCTTGACTTTCATTGGCAAGCTCAGAAGCAAATCTGAATCGGATATTTAATTCCGAAAACAGGTCGATGTTTAAATCCAATTGCCGTAGATGACGCATCCGGTCCCGGGAAAAACGTCGCCGAAATGCCTGGTGCATTGACGTCAATGGATCCACACGGCTGGCGGCCGGACGTGGGGCCGTGGCGACATGTCCGGCCCGCATCCCTGTAGACCCACGGCTTGCCGTCGCCGCCAGCAAGCGTGGCCATGATTGAAACAGTGGCGGCACACCGGACCTCCTAGCCATCCGCTGACCCTAGAGCAGATAGCCCAAAGGTGGAATCACCTTGGGCGTGAAGCTGCTCGTGGACAGGCTCAGCTAGAGGCGGCTGCGTCTGGTTTTACGCAGCCGGCTCTATATCACCGCGCAGGCGAGGTGGTC
The DNA here is from genome assembly GCF_000333275.1 of Azospirillum sp. B4. Taxonomy (GTDB): domain Bacteria; phylum Pseudomonadota; class Alphaproteobacteria; order Azospirillales; family Azospirillaceae; genus Nitrospirillum. Next base: position 39,779 of record NZ_BACU01000068.1, read on the forward strand.
CCCGGTGCCACCGGAAGCCCTCGTCAGCTTTGACGACGAAGGCCTGCCGATAGACGCACGCGGCTTGCCAAATATCGATCCCTATATGGCATACCGCCGACTGACCTGAAGGATTACCTTGGCCGAGACGAGCGCATGGGAATTGGTTGGATTTGATGCTAGTTTGCCGCAGCTTGCGAGGATCGGTCGGGGGGCGAGCGACGCAGGGTATACTCCGATCATTAGGCACCCTGAAATTGGCTAAGAGGGCATTGTGGAGACCAAGCACATTACGGCGGTGGTTGAAGACCAACAGGCATCGCAAGCGGCGAATGTTGGAACCATTCAAAAAAAAGATATTTCCGGTGTCGGCATTCTAATCGCCAAGGTCGCGTCCGATTTTATTTTGTTCTGGGATCGGGCATATCTGGATCAGAATCCGGACGTGCGGGAATCCGTCCGAACCGGAAAGATATCCGCGTATTCACATTGGATTGAATATGGAGCCCAAGAAGGCCGCCATGGATTCTCCGACTGGGAAAAAAGTCGGGTCACCGACGCGTCAAGGGCGCTGCTAAAGACCTTTGATTACGTCGCACATGGCAACCAGGGTGATGCCATAACCACGCTTGGTGAGGCGTTGGCGCAACTAGACGGGCGCAAGAACGACAACCCCTTCATTCCGGCGTCGGCACTGCTGCATGATCTGGAAATCGGTTTGGAGTTGGACCTCGCAGACCGTAAGACGTTGCTTGGCCCCACCCTGTTCGCGGCCGGTCTGGTATCCACGCTATTGCCTCAAGGGGAGGACTTTGCCCGGCAATGGTTCAAGCGGCTGACGCCAATTCTTGGGAAGCTCTATAAGGGCGCACGATACCCAAATCGTGAATCCGACCTGGCATGGTGGTCACGCCTCGTGGAATGGCTGATCGCCCCCAGCCACGCCTATGCCGACCTTCGCACCATAATGCTGGCCGTATGGGAACGGCCGTCTCCGGCCGTCCCGCAGAAGGAACGAGGCCTGCCACAGCCATCCGAACGGATGTGCCGGGTTCTGATGATTTTCTGGGCCACCGCCGCGCAACTGGCGGGAGAGCCAAAAGACGCGCTGGGAGTTGCTGTAACTCTCATGCGGGAAATGGTGTCCGACCGGGAACGCAGGTGCTATCGCTGGATCCGGGAGACTCTCCTTGCCCAGTACGACCAGCTGGCTTCAACGGGGTCGGTTGAGCGCGCAAGCGTCTTCGACGTGCTGCTTGCCGCTTTCCGTATGACATTCGGCGCCCACCAAATACGCGCCGCCTTCGCGATCTTCGAATTGTTTGGGGTTCGCCACGTTTCCGAGTTGCCCGCGACCTTCGATGAGGACGAACCTACCAAAGACTTCGACTTCGTCTTCTTGACCGGCTTGCAGGACGGCGAATCGAAGCGGTACCGCGTTCTCAATGTGGCCGATGCGCTTGAGGATGCTGGTTACCACGTGACGACCCTGCTTCCTTACGAACAGGATTCCTTCTTTGCCCGCTGTGCCAGCATCGGCCGCCTGGTTGTCTTCAGGGCCCCCCTTGTGGAAGAAATCAATAGAATAATAAATAGGGCTCATAAGTTGGGAGCCCAGATCGTTTATGACATCGACGATTTATTCTTTGAACCGACACTGGCGGAGCACATTCGCGGCATTGACCTGCTCCGTCCGGCGGAACGCGCCGGCACGAAAGTGGGGATCGAGCTTTACCGTTCCGCCCTTTTCGCGGCGGACGTGGGAACGTTTTCGACACGCCTGCTGGCTGAATTCGCGCAGCGGAATGGATTGCCGTCCGCGGTCATCAAAAACTCGCATGGCCCGTTCGAGCGCAGGATCGCTGGACTGTTCCCGCATCCAAGGCCGGTTCGCGATCGGGTCGTCATCGCATATTTCAGCGGGACATGGACGCACCACGCGGACTTTGCGGAATGCGAGGAAGCCCTGCTGGAGGTGATGCGCCGACATCCCAATGTGGAATTCCTGCTTGCCGGCCATCTTGACCTAGGCCCCGCCTGGGTGGAGTTCGCAGGGCGCGTTCGTCGATTGCCCTTTCAACCCCACCAGCTGATGCTACCGGTTTACAGTGATGTCGATATCACCTTGGCGCCGCTGGAACCCAACCCCTATTGCGAAAGCAAGAGCGAACTTAAGATTTTCGAAGCGGCCTTGTTCGCTGTTCCCTGTGTCGCCACGGCAACCGAACCGTTCCGTGAGGCCATTGAGCACGGCGTGTCAGGGTTCGTGGCGAGAAGCAAAGATGATTGGCTGGCGGCGATTGAAAACCTTGTGGTTGACCGGGATCTACGTCTCGCCATGGGCGAGCGGGCACGCGCCTCGGCCCTGGAGAAATATTCGGATACCGGCATTGGCAAAAGCTATATCAACAACCTGGCCGCGGTTAGTGTCCGCTATCCGATTGCCGCATCAGGCGGTGTGAACAAAGCCCGATCGCTGAACATTTGCATCGTGGTACCAGACGTATCCGCTGGCAGCGGTGGCTTCAGAAGCCTCTTCCGCTTATGCCAACACCTGAGCCTTTTCGGGCACCGTGTGGTATTGAACCTGACCGAAAGCAGCGCGAGCGATGAGGCGCTCGCCCATTATATCGGGCAACACTTCGGATCATTTGATTTCACCATAACGACCAGGCTGCCGCCTCTGGCTTTTGACCTTGCCATTGCTACTTTCTGGACCACGGCGCGGCGGTGTCGCGACCTCGCGCTGGCCGTCGGTGGCCGGGCAGCCTATTTTGTGCAGGACTTCGAACCCTGGTTCTATCCGCTCGGGAACGAATATTTCCAAGCTGAGGACACCTATAAACTCGGCCTCGCCATGGTCACGTACACACCATTCCTGACGAGGAAGTTCAAGGAATCCTACAATGTCGACTGCCGCCATGTGGACATGGTAATTGACCGGTCCGTTTATTATGAACGGCCAGGCATAACACGGAAGAAGCGGAAAATTATCTTTCTTGCTCGCCCGGAAATGCCGCGGCGATGCTATGGTATTTCAGTGACTGCTCTTCGGATGCTCAAGTCGCTGCGGCCAGAGCTTGATATCGTATTTTACGGATCAAATTCGGTGGACCCGAACTATGTCGGTTTCCCACACACGAACCTAGGAATTATCAGTAACCTGGATACGCTTGCGCAGCTTTACAGCGAAGGTACGGTTGGCCTCTCGATCTCCCCGACAAACCCCAGCCACGTTCCCTTTGAAATGCTCGCATGCAATCTTCCCGTCGTTGATGTCCAGTGGCCGGAATCCCGTTTCAACGACCCTGAGGTGACGGGAATGCTTGAGTATGCGGATCCCAACCCTGAGTCGATATTGGCGGCGATGCTGCGCCTGCTGGACGACCCCTCACTGGTCGAGCGTCGCCTCAAATGCGCCGCGAACTATTTGATTCGGTTTCCAGGCCCCATTGAGCAGGCACGGCAATTCGAGCGGCACTTGTTCGATATCGTCGCAGATCGCGCACCTTCGCAGCCTTGAGAGGTTCAGGGTAATATGACGCGAGGCAGCACCTGCCGGCTCGAACACGGAGTTCTGCGCAGTTCCCGGTGAAAAATGGCCCTGGCCGGCTCTGATCGAGCCGGCCAGGGCCATTTTGTTCCGAGCCGGATGAAGCGGGTGGGCCAAGCATGCCAAAAGGCTTCGAACCAACCGACGAGATGGTGGAGTTGAAGCCGGCAGCAGCGAGGGTGCCAGTGATGTCGATGCCGTCACGGCCGCTGTGCGCGGACGTTGCCGGTAAGGAACTCAATGGCGCCCCGTCGCTTTACCTGCGACCGCCCACCAAAGGGGGACGGGGGTGGCCGTCGCGCCGACCGGCCGGCCGAGTGAACATCAATAGGACTTCGGTGTGCCGTCATAAGCGAAGAAACGGCCCGAATCCGCCAAGCCAAAGGCATCAATGACGCGAGCCATTCCGGCGACACTCTCGTCCGGTGACAGCGCTGCCGCAGCGCCGCCCAAGTCGGTACGAACCCAGCCTGGTGACAGGATTCCAACCGCAATTCCGCGCTTGGAAAGCTCTTTGGCCAACGCGGCGAAGCCGATATGGACCGCAGCCTTGCTCATCGCGTAGCCATAATAATCGGGAAATGTTTCAGCTGCGATGCCGACCGAAGTTCCGAGCACAAAGACCTTGCTGCCGGCATGCCGGGACAGGGATGGAAGGAGCGCGCGTGTTACCAGCAGAGGAGCCACCGCGTTGGCGGAGAACAGATCGTGCAGAACGCGCGGTTCTAACGTCTCGAGTGTTTGCCCGCTCTCGCCTTTATAAACCTCCGGGCCGATGACACCGGCATTGTTGATTAATATGTCCACCGGCAGAGATTCGATCAGTTGCCCGAATGCCGAAACGGCGTCGGCGTCCGTAACATCTAGGTGTGCCGTGTGCACGCGATCCGGAAACGCCGCTTTCAGATCGCAAAGCGCGGCATTTCCCTCAGGGTTCCTTCCGGTCGCCACAACCGCGTCACCAGAGCGCGCGTAAAAACGGGCGAACTCAAGGCCAAGCCCGCGCGTCGCCCCGGTGACGACAACCCTCCTCATCGTTCGAAATGCCAATAGTGACAGCCATTTTCGCCGTACCGCCGGACATCTTCCCCTATGTCACGTCGAACCGTCGTACCGCTGAAATGACTGATCATGGCCCGGCGCTCAAGAAGCGGGTTGTTGGGCGGCGCCCCCCGATGGACGAGCTTGCCGTGCCAAATGAGAATGTCGCCCTTGTTTCCGAGGAACCGGCGGATCGGCAGTCCTCGTCTCTCGATCTCCGAAGCATATGCTTCGTTCGTGAAGATTTCGGCATATTGGGCCCAGTGGCCGCCGTCCTTCTCTAGATTGGTTTGATTCGCGAATTCGTCAGCCAGGAGCGCCTGGACACGGCTGCGACGAACGCAGGGCCATTTGTGCGATCCGGGAACAAATTCAAATGGACCAACATCCGGGCTGATATCGTCCAAGGCGAACCAAACAGCACAGTAATTGGAGAAAACATAATCCGGGTTGAGGTAGTCGTCCTGATGCCAGCCCCGCTCCGTGCTGTGATAGGCTGTCAGAATAAAATGGAGCCCCATGTCCTGGAACAAAAGTTCCTTCAGTACCGATTGAATCCTGTCATTCAATGTCATACGCCGGATGACGTCATGGTCCAGATAGGGGGTGAAATTGGCAAAATGCTTCTTGCCAAGTTGGAGGCTGGAGCGAAGTTCATTGTATTCAGCGATTATATCATCGCTCAGGAAATTCTGGACAACCACAAATCCATCGCGTCGCCAATCCCGCTGAAGTGGTGTTAGCGTCGATTCGTCAACATTGGCCTTATCGAGGTAAGGCACTTTGTCGTCGGGAAAATCCTCCGCTAAGTCGGAAAAGGAAACACTCACGCCACGAACTTTCAGCGCATCGACCCTGGCAGCGGAATCATAGACCATGCCATTGCGCCGAATGCTGGATTTGCTTTCCATACTCATAGTACCCCATTGAATAAATGCCCAGCGGCCTCACCCAGGCAAGGGAATGCGCGTCAGCCTAGGACTATATTCATCAACCAATCCGATTGCCAACTGAGATAAAAAAATGATGGGGGTACCGCCTTAAGGTACCAGCATCCAGAATGAAGGATTGTCCCATATGATGAGTTGGCGTCGGACACGCGGGATTGGCCGTTGGTGACATTCGATGGCTCCCGCCGCGTGTCGATGACAATCGTCGCCACGTTGGCGTTGACCTGTCCGGCTGGGTGCCTGCCACATCCAGGCCCGGGGACATGATTGGGGCACGTTCCCGCATTCACTGCGACGGAATCCCCCCGCGCCAACGTAACTATGCTATAAGCACATTGTCGGTGGCGGGGTGATG
>NZ_BACU01000067.1 GCF_000333275.1 Azospirillum sp. B4
GGGGGACCACCGCGCGAACGGAGATCCGGCGGAGTTTCGATGTGCGCGTCCATCATCGGGCCTCTTGCTGGAGGGCCCGGCAGCCCGCGCCCCGGGGACGGGACGCGGGGGCCGAGGCGGTGTCAGTTCGGGGCCAGACGAGCCTGGGTCAGCGCGCCATCCAGGTTGGCGACGCAGCGGGCGTAACCACCGCTGCCGGGGGCCAGGCCCACCTCCGCGCAGGCCGACTTGTCAGCCGGCGTGGGACGCCGCTCCTGGGACGGGACGCCGGCCAGGGCCTGGCTCAGGGTGCTGACGCAGGCGGCGTAGTCGGCGTCGTTGACGGTCAGCCCCAGGGTCCCCTGGCAGGTGTGCCGGATGAGGGCGGCCTCGCCGTCCGTGACCGGGGCGGCGAAGGCCGCCGGGCTGGCGCACATCGCGGCACCCAGCAGGGCGGCGGCGGTGATGGCCTTGATCCAAGCAGGCAAAGTCCGGGTGTTCATGGCCTTTACTCCATGTTTGAGAGGTTGGGATTTTCAGGGAAGGGCTTGAGGTCGTGCCCTTGAATTTTGTACTGAACAGTATATATATCGAGGCCAAGCCCCTCGTCAAAGGATTTTATGCGAGATGGTACAAAATTCTGAAACCACGGAATCGAAGCGCCGCGGCCGGCCGCGCGCATACGATCCGCAGGCCGCCTTGCTGAGGGCGATGGACGCGTTCTGGAAGAAGGGCTACTCCGGCACCTCGCTCGACGACCTGTCCGCCGCAACCGGCATGAACCGGCCCAGCCTCTATGCCGCGTTCGGCGACAAGCGTTCGCTCTATCTCAAGGCGCTGGCGCACTATTGGCAGGTTGCCCTGGACACCATGCGCGCGGATCTCGCCGACGGCGGCCCCTTGGCGGATTCCCTGATGCGCGCCTACGAAGGGGCGCTGTCGATCTATTTCTCGGGCGAGGACGAGGCGCGCGGCTGTTTCGTGGTCGGCACGGCGGTCACGGAGGCCGTGGAGGACGCGGAAATCCGGGATAGCCTGATGAGGGGCTTCCTGTCGTTCGACGCCGATTTCAAGTCCCGGTTCCAGGCGGCGCGGGAGAAGGGTGAGTTGAAGGGCGACGCGGATCCCGCCGTGCTCGCGACGCTGGCCACGGCCGTGATGCACACCATCGCCATACGCGCCCGATCGGGCGCCGCCCGCGCGGACCTCAGGGAATTCGCGCGCAAGGCGATCGGCGTCCTTTGCGGATGACGGATGCACCGATTCTGCCGGACGTCCTGGCTGAAGGATTGGACGTCGTTTTCTGCGGACTCAATCCTGGCCTGGCCGCGGCCGGGGCGGGCCACCATTTCCTTGGACGCGGAAACCGGTTCTGGCGCGTGATCCATTTGGCCGGATTCACGCCGGAAGAAATGCGACCCGAAGACGACCGGGCCATCCTGCGCCACCGATGCGGCCTGACCACGGTGGTCGAACGGCCGACGGCCCGGGCGGACCAGATCGCGATGGCGGAGTTCGCCGACGCCGCCACCCGGTTCGAACGGAAAATCGCCCGGCACGCGCCGCGCTTCGTCGCCTTCCTGGGAAAGGCCGCCTTTTCCACCCTGTCCAGCCAGAGGGAAATCACCTGGGGATGTCAGGCCGGCACCTTCGGCGGCGCCCTGGCATGGGTTCTGCCGAACCCCAGCGGCCGCAATCGGGCGTTCAGCCTTGACGAGCTGGTAAGCGCCTATCGCCAGCTTCATGACCAGGTGGTGCTGGACAGCTAAGACCCTGTCGCCCCATCGCGCTTGCCTCAATCGCCGAGCGCCGCTGATCCTCTCAAATCGGCGCGAACAGCCGGTCGATGTCTTCCGCCGTCAGGGCACCGGGACTGTCGGAGCCGGCGTCATGGATGACAGCGGCCAGCTGGCGCTTGCGGGCTTGAAGATCCAGCATGCGATCCTCGACCGTGCCATCGGCCACCAGCTTGTAGACGAAAACGGGCTTGTCCTGGCCAATGCGGTGGGCGCGGTCGGTGGCCTGGTCCTCCACCGCCGGGTTCCACCAGGGATCGTAATGGATGACGGTGTCGGCCGCCGTCAGCGTCAGCCCGGTGCCGCCGGCCTTCAGGCTGATCAGGAATATCTCGGCCTCGCCCCGCTGGAAACGGTCAACGGGATCCATCCTGTCGACCGTGTCGCCGGTCAGGCTGACATGGCGCAGGCCCGCCGCGTCCAGGTCGGCGCGGATCAGGTCCAGCATGGTCGTGAACTGCGAGAAGACCAGGACGCGCCGCCCTTCCGCCACCAGTTCGGGCAGCATCTGCATCAGGTGGGCGCGCTTGGCGCTGGCCGCGACCTTGGCCTTGGCGTCCCGGAGCAGCAGCAAGGGGTCGCAGCAGGCCTGGCGCAGGCGCAACAGGGCTTCCAGCACGACAATGTGGCTGCGCGCCAGGCCGCGCGCCGCGATGGCCGCCCGCACCTTGGCGTCCATGGCCAGCCGCAGCGTCTCATACAAATCGCGCTGGTCGTCCGCCAGGGGGACGCGCTCGACGATCTCCGTCTTGGGCGGCAGGTCCGCCGCCACTTCCGCCTTGTCCCGCCGCAGGATGAAGGGGCGGAGCCTGCCCGTCAGCAACCGCCGCCGGTCGCCGTCCCCCTTCTTCTCGATGGGCGTGCGGAACGTCTTGGTGAAGACGCGGCTGTCACCCAGCAGGCCCGGCATGATGAAATCCATCTGGGTCCACAACTCGCCCAGGTGGTTTTCCAGCGGCGTGCCCGTGACGCAGAACCGGCGCCCGGCCGGCAGGGTGCGCACCAGGGCGGCCAGTTTGCCCGCCTGGTTCTTCACCGCCTGGGCCTCGTCCAGGACCAGGGCCGGCCACTGCCGGGCGGCCAGCATGTCATGGTCGCGTAACAGCAGCGGATAGCTGGTCACCACCAGGTCGGCCCCCTCCGCCTCCGCCCATCGCACGGCGCGATCGCGCCCCTGATGCAGATGCACCCTCAAGCCAGGGGCATGTCGCGCGCCCTCGCGCAGCCAGTTGGGCACGACGCTGGTGGGCGCCACCACCAGGGCCGGGCTTGAGAGCCGCCCTTCATTCTTCAGGCCCTGCAGAAAAGCGATCATCTGCAGGGTCTTGCCCAACCCCATGTCGTCCGCCAGCACACCACCAATCCCCGCCGCGTCCAGGGCCTGCAACCAGGCGAGGCCCCGGCGCTGGTAGGGGCGCAGCTCGGTCGCCAGGCCCACCGGCGTTGGCGCCTCGTCCATGGGCTCCAACAGACGGCGCAACTTCGCCCGCTGCTCCGGCCGCAACAGCATGGGTATCGGCAAATCCTGAGCCGAATCGAGCAGCGCCGCCTGCCCCAGGTCGATGCGGGTGCCGCCCTTCGCGTCCAGGTTCGTGGTGCCACTGAACAGGTCCAGCAGGACACGTGTCAGGGGCACGATGCGGGCGACGGGAAGCGCCACATACTGGCCATCCGGCAGGGGCGCGTACAGCACCGTCGCCGGATCGCGGGCCAGAAGCGCCTCCGGATCGCCTGCCTTCCTCAGCAGCGCCAGCACCAGGGGCAACAGCGCGACACGCTGGCCATCGACCTGGATCGCGATGTCCAGGTCGAACCAGCCGGCACCGGACTCTTCGACGCTGGCGTCCCAGGCCCCCACACTGGCCAGGCGCCAACGGAAGTCCGGCGCCGTTTCGATCTGCCACCCCTCGCCCCGCAGTTCCGGCAAGGTTCGCGCCACGAAGGCCAGCCACACGGCCTCCGGTTCCAGATGGACGCCGTAGGACTGGCCGGGAGGGATGGGCATGGCCTTCCCGCCGGCACCGGGCGGCGGATAGGCGGGGCGTAGCCCGGCATCGGCGATCCGCTGGATGGCATCCAGTTCCACATCCGTCCGCCGATGGCGGACGCCGATGCGGCTTCCCTTCACCAGCCGGAAATGGTCCGGACCGTCGCTCCCCGTCACCAGATGACCATCATAGTCGAAGGTCAGATAGGCGCGGTCGGCGGGTTCGACCGCGGGCTGCCATCGGCTGGCCGCGCGGCGCGGCGGCCAATGGGTCATCAATTGCAGCCGGATGACCGGCGGCTGGTCGTCCGTTTCAACGGTCATCGACGGCGACGGCAGTTCCACCCGGGGGGGCGTTGCCTCCCCCGTCCCTGGCACAGGCGGCAGCAACGCTGGCAGACGCTGCGCCACCACGGACGCGGCGACGGGATCCAGGGGTGGCGCCCGCAGCAGCGCCCGAATCATCGGTAAGGATCCGGGAAGGTCCAGCGGACCGCAGCGGTGGTTTCGGGCATCCACGTACCAGGTGAATCCGCTGCCGGGGCTCAAGGGCTCAGCGGCGTCCCCCTCGGCCGGATCGACGCGCAGGAACGGCACCTGTCGTCCCTGGCCATCCACGCGCCACCCTAGTATGGCCTGACGGCTGGGTCCGACCTGCAAGGGCGGCGCTTCCAGATCCAGCCAGTGCATCCTCCCCGACGCCAGCAACCGTTGCATCAGCTCCGCCGCCAGCGTCTGATCCATGGGCAAGCTGTCGCTCATATGATAGCCGGCGGATGCGTTGATCTGCCGTGCGATCAAGCGGTCGACGTCCGTCACGCCCTGGGCGGTGGACTGGGCCAGGCCATGCAGAGTCAGTGTCCGCACGACGCCGAAGCCGCCCTTCTGCCTAGGTCGAACCACCACGGGAGCCAGGCTGGGATTTTGATACGAGTAGACGGGCGGCTTCAGCAGGTATCGCACATGCTCCGCCACCTCCGGGTTGCCATCGTCGGGTTCAGCGGCCCGTGCCACCTCCGCCAGCCACCGGGCCAGTTCCGGTCCATCGGTTTGCGGGATCGCGGGGGCTGCGGGGGTCCCATGTCTGGGCCTACCCTCCTCCATCCGCCCGCCGCCGGCCAGGGCCGCATACAGCGCGGCCGCCACGTGCTTGCAGTTGAAGCCGACGGGACAGGTGCAGAAACCCTCAAGGTCATAGCCCCGCCGCTTGCGCTCGACCGTGAGTTCCACCTCATAGGGTTCGGCTTCCGAGCCATGGACGGCCGCCATCAGGCCCAGCCCATCTTCGTCCAGATGAAGGTCGGTCACCCGGCCCTGCTGCCAATAGGCTTTGCCCCGGGCAAGGGCCCCAGGCTCCACCTCACCCAGCACCTCCGGACCAAACGCCACCCCGTCCGCCACGTCGATCTTTCCCTCAATGCCCTGCCCGATCCCGCGGACGTCGTCGGAGGGAAACTAAACAATCACGGCGCTGGCGGGAACACCGTAACTGGCACCTCAATCCGTCCCCGGGCGGGGGCCCGCCTGGCGGATGACGGCCAGCGCCGGGGCCGGCCAGGCGCGGTCGGGCAGCAGGTGGTCATCCTCCACCCGCATGCCGATCTCCGCCCGCCAGCGGCCGCCGACGCGGTTGGAGTTGTGCCAGTTGCCGGTGGCGGCGTTGTCGGCGGTGACGCCCCAGGCGAAGTTCCGGCCCACGGTGTTGGCGTTCAGCCAATAGCCGTCGGTCTCCACCACGTTGCCCTCCACCCGCAGGTGCTTGCTGCCCTCATCCAGGTAGATGCCAATGCGGTCGGCGATGTCGAAGACGTGGTTGTCGCGGATGACGGTGCCGGGGTTGGCGGACAGGTTGTAGATGGCGCCGCCGTCGAAGAACCACTTCTTCACGCCGTGGATGCGGTTGCCGGCCACCGTCATGTTCCGCAGCACGGTCGGGCGGTCGAAGACGGGGTTGTGCAGATAGCCCCTCTGGTTTTCCCGGTAGTTCCGGTTGCCGCCCACGTCGTTGTAGCCCCAGCCCCAGCCGATGGCGATGCCGTCGTAATTGGCGTCGGAGATGTCGTTGTGCAGGATGTCGGCCTTGTCGATGTATGTCGCCAGCACCGCCGCGTTGTCCTTGTAGTCTTGGGCCACGTCGGTGATGACGTTGTCGGCGATGATCAGGTCGCGGTTGGTATGGCGCGGGTCGGCGGGGTGGTGCGCCTCCTGTCTCACGCCGCCAGCCATAATGGCCCCGCCAGCGATGACGGCGAAGCGGTTGCCCAGCACCTTCACCCCGTCCGTCCCCAGGCCCACGCCGGTCAGGTGGGCGTTGGCGTCGTTGCCGATGCCCAGCGCCACCTGGCCCAACTGGCTGAAGGTGTTGCCGATGAAGGTGATGTCGCGCGCGGCCGACACCTGCACGGCGCCGGGGATCTGGTCCCACTTCTGACGCATGCTTTCGAATTCCGGGCAGCCCCAGCCGCAGGTGGCGTAGGCGTCCGCCGGCCGCAGGGGCGACACCTCCTTGAGATAGGCGCCGCTCTGCTGGTTGGCGTAGCCGGTGGCCCGCGACGGCCCCATCCAGCTGGTGTGGGAGAAGCGCAGGCCCTGGAAGGTCAGGTTCCGGACGGGATGGTCATAGCTGCCACCGATGGCCACCAGCGCCTCCAGCCGGGGCAGGATGACCGTCATGGCGGCGATGTCGGCATCCGGGCGCGGCTTCACGTACAGCTTGCCGGCGGCCGGGTCGATGTACCACTGGTTCTGGTTCAGGTGCCATTCGCCGCGCTTGCCGAAGAATTCCGGCGCGTTGACCAGGAACAACCGCGCCTGGTCGGGCATGAAGGGCTTGTTCAGCGTGTCATAGCCCCAGCTGTTGTTGTCCCAGGCCGGCTGCTTCAGCGTGACCTCCATGCCCTCGATCCGCTCCACCGGGGAATAGCGGTCGGTGAAGATGCCCGTGGCCTCCACCTCCAGCCGTTGCGGCGCCTTGACGGCGGCGATGGTGGCGAGCGCTGGGTTCTTCAGGACGAAGCCGTGGGCGGTGAATGCCACGTCATGATGCGTGATCTCGATCGCCGGTCGGTCGGCGGCCGTGCCGTCGATCCACAGCTGGCGGCTGTCCAGGCCCTTGGGCACGTCGGCGACATAGATGTCGTTCTCCGCGTCCACCAGCGTCCAGCCGGTGACGCGCATGCCACCCGATATCAGGGCCTCCGCCCCCGCCGTCGCCTTCCATACCACGCGATGGTCCCCCTGCCCGCCATCGGCGGCGGCGAAGACCAGCGGCTGGTCCAGGGCGTAGGTGCCGGCCGCCAGTTCCACCGTGATATCATGGTCGCGGTTGGCCGTGCGCACCGCCGCCTGGGCGCGGACCAGGGTCCGGAAGGGCCTGGCCACCGTTCCGGGTGCGGAATCATCCCCGCCGGGCGCCACGTGGAAGGTCACGGGCTCCGCCGCCAGGGCCACACCGGGCAACAGCAGCAGCAGGCCCGCCAGCAGCAGGCGGGGCCAGGGCGGCGGGGTGATCATCCCGGGGTTCTCCCTTGTGGTTGTCGTCCGTCAGACCACCTGACGCCCTGTATCCAGCCGCAGCGTCAGGTCGGCCCGGCCCGGCATCTCAGCCAGGATGTGCCGGGTCAGGCGTTCATAGAATTGAATGAAGCGGCTGACCTGCTCATCGGTCATGGTGCCGTCCGTGGGCTTGCCCGCCGCCCGCAGCCGGGCGCGCAAGGTCTCCTCCTGCTGGATGCGCCAGCCGCGCACCACGGCGAAGTCGGGGGCGGCCAGCAGGACCAGGGCGTCCAGGCGGCCGAACAGCCGCTGATAGTCCCCGGCCAGGGCGGCGTTGACATGGCGGCGCCATTCCCCGCCGGTGTCGCGGTCACGTTCCAGGTCATTCACCGGCGCGTCCAGGTCGGCGGCGTCCTGGGGCACGGCGCCCACGCACCAGCCTTCGAACAGCACCACGTCCACCGGCCCCTCGACCCAGGCGCCCTCGGCGGCACGGGTGTCCACGGCCTTGTCGAAGCGTGGCAACAGCGTGCGGCCGGGCGCGCCCAACCCATCCAGCACCGCCAGGCCCAGGCCCACATCGTGGGTGCCGGGCACACCGCGCGTGGCCAGCAGGGGGTGGACGTCGCGGGCCAGATCCTGCCGCTCACCCTTCGTCAGGTACAGGTCATCCAGCGACAGCACGGCGACCCGCAGGTTGGAGGCCACCAGCCGTTCGGCCAGCCCATCGGCCAGGGTGGACTTGCCGCTGCCCTGGGCGCCGCAGATGCCCAGGATGAAGGGGCGGCGCGGTGTCTCATCCAGGCGCCGGCGCAGCAGACCCTCCACAAGGTCAAGCGACGCGGTCATGCGGCACCTCGCCAGCAAAGAAGCGGTCCAGGTTGGCGGCAACCCGCATGCCCATGGCAATGCGCGTCTCCAGCGTGGCGCTGCCCAGGTGGGGCAGCAGCACGGCGTTGGGCAGGGCGACCAGGCCGGGGTTCACCGCCGGCTCCCCCTCGAACACGTCCAGGCCGGCGGCGGCGATGACGCCGGTGGACAGGGCGGCGATCAGGTCGCCCTCGTTCACCACCGTGCCGCGCGCGGTGTTGACCAGGATGGCGGTGGGCTTCATGCGGGCCAGCAGGGCGGCGTTCACCAGGTGGCGCGTGGCGGGCCCGCCGGGGCAGTGCAGGGACAGCACGTCGGAGGTTGCGGCCAACTCCTCCAGGCTGTCGACGTGGGTGGCGTTCAGCGCCGCCTCCACGCCCATGTCGGCGCGGCGGCGGCTGTGATAGGCGATGGACAGGCCGAAGGCCCGGGCGCGGGCCGCCGTCGCCTGGGCGATGCGGCCGAAGCCCACCAGGCCCAGCCGCTTGCCCGCCAGCCCCTGGCCCAGCAGGTGGGTGGGACGCCAGCCGGTCCACTGGCCGGCGCGCAGTTCCCGCTCCCCCTCGCCGGCGCGGCGGCTGGCCATCAGCATCAACAGGATGGCCAGGTCCGCCGTGGCGTCGGTCAGCACGTCGGGCGTGTTGGTGACGACGATGCCGGCGGCCTTCGCCGCCTCCAGGTCGATATGCTCGAACCCGGCGCCGAAGTTGCCCAGGATGCGCACCCGGGCATCGGGGGCGGCCAGGATGGCGGCGCCGACGCGGTCGGTCACCGTGGGGCAGATGGCGTCATATTGGCGCATGGCCTCGGTCAGCTCGAGCGCCGTCAGCGGCCGGTCGGCGGGATCGACGGTGACGTCGTAGCGCTGGCGCAGATGCGCCTCCACGGCGTCGGGCCAACGGCGGGTCAGCAGGATCTTCGGGGGCATGGCGCTTCCTGTTCAGGCGGATGACGAAGGGACGGGCGGGCATCATAGCC
>NZ_BACU01000066.1 GCF_000333275.1 Azospirillum sp. B4
CAAAGGCAGAAGCAGCGTCAGGCTGGCGCCATCGATCCCGCCAAGCCGGTACACGCCGAGCGCCGCCAGAGCCGCGAAGACGGCCGTCACCATGCCGACGCCCAACGCCACGCCCAGGCCCAGTTCACGCGGCGCCTGGGGCAGCGCCAGTTCCGTCACCGCGCGGTTTTCGATGCGGCGCACATAGAAGCGGTAGCCCAGCCAGACGAAGGCGGCCGCCAGCAGCTGCGGCCACACCACGCGGTACGGCTTGTCCACCAGCTTGGCGGCGAGGACCATCACCAGCGGCACCGGCACGAAGGTGAGCAGCGTGCCGATGAGGATGCGCGCCAGCGGGTGGGCCAACAGGCGCGTGCCGAGGCTGGAACGGGGGGCGGCCAGGGCCAAAGTGTGGTCCATCATTCGCTTTCCAAGTCAGGGGATACGGCGGCATCCGGCCGTGCGTGACGGTCGGCCTGCCGGTGCCGGGCGGCGCGGATGCGGTCGCCGAAGGGGTGCTTTTCCAGGGCCTCGATGGCCTCCCGCAAGCACTGGGACAGGGGATAGGGCAGGTCGGCGTCCAGGCTGTCGGCCGCCCGGCGGGTCATGTCCCAGCATTCCTGCAACCGGCCCAGCAGCGACCGGCCGTGCCGGCTGAGGCGCACCACCCGCTGGCGCGCGTCGCTGTCGCTGGCCGTGACGGTCACCAGCTTGTCCGCCTTCATCAGCGCCAATGTCTGCGTCACCGCCGGCTGGGTGATGCCGGCCAGTTCGGCGATGCGCCCGATGCTGAGGCCATCATGCGCGGCCAGCACCCGCATGACGGGGGTGTAGCGGGGACGATAGTCCAACCCCGCTTCGCCGTAGGCGGCATCCACCGCCCCGTCAAGCAGGTCGATCAGATGCCGCAACTGAGTTCCAAGTCCCTGTCTCATGCGGCAACCATATCATCACTTATATAAGCAGTGATATAATTTTTTGCTGGCATGAATGGGAAGGGGCCGATCCCGGGCGCCGGGCGACGACTCCCATTTTTTATGCGGCGGCGCCCAATCGCTGTGGGCTCACGCGTAAGGCGAGAAGGGCGGGCGAGGCGGGCTGCCGCCAAAGCTCAGGCAAGTTTGCTGCACCTCCTGAACACAGCCCCACCCAAGTGATGCGAAAGCCGGCGGCCCTGATGTTGTAGCTTGAGAAAGCTGCTTCCGTCCGCTTTGCGCCCAAGATGGACGCTCATGACCAAGCGATCCCCCGTAAGCAGACATTGCAAAATCAGTATGCGGCCGAATGTTCACCTTGTGGTCAAGATCACGACCTTTTCGGCTGAGCAGCGGGCGCAGCGGCCAGGACCGCGGCTGAACCCCCCGGATGCTCCCAGGGCACTGGTCGCCTGCTGAGCCTGCTGCCGCCGGGCCAGCTTCAGTTCGGCTTGGATGCAGTCATCACAAATAGCGCCCTCAATGTGGCCCTCAAGAAATGCCGCTACGCGTTCTGGCACAGTCATGGCTTTCACCTCGTGATCAGTCGTTCCGCGACGATGACTTGGAGGCCCAGCGGGCCACGTCGCGACGTGCCCCGTCCTAAACATCACGCACGGTCCAATCTTCGATCTTCGTCCAAGTCCCTAATATCCCATCATAAATGACGACACGCTTTATGCGCCCGCCTTTGAGCGCCCTTTCCGCCCCGGCCATTGCCTCTTTCGGCGTATCAAACTCTTGCGGTGCTACGTCACCATCCCCCCAAACGTCGAGAGGTTCTTCGGAAAGAAAGTATGCAACAGCGCATCGCTTTGTGAATTTGGACCAGCTCATCTTCATTCACCATGTGGTCACCGCTTGGCGCGCCAATGCGAATCGAGAAGGACAGATGCAAGTGAAGCAGCCTGCTCAACCGTCGACAGGCGCTAGCTCAATTTTGGGATTGAGAAGACTTTTGAGGTTAGACGATTCGACCTTGGTGGCGATAGTCGATAAGTCGCCAATATTAATAGTGATAGCATCATTTTTCTTGATGTGAGGCAGGATGCAGATTCGAAATTCCCGCTGGTATTCGAAGCGTTTTTGTTTTCTGAAAGGGATGTCCTTAAGAGGAATTTCCCCATGGAACGTCGTCTCATCGTAATACTCAACTAGTCTGCCCCAACCCTGATATCGTTGGCTTATCAAAGCTTCACGGGCTTGGTTGAGAAAGGGGAAGGCAGGAACGACGACGGCAAATCTACCGAAGTTTAGACATCTCTCGTCGATGTCCAGTTGGCGCTGGATCTCTTCAGCATCCTCTGGCGAGCACTCGATTTTGCCGTCCACGAATTCGAAGCCTGTGATGTGGCCGGCATATAAGCAGAAGAGATGTAAATGATTGTGGTCATCGAACGACACCGAAACAGGACCGGCCAGATCAGCTTTGCTTATCTCAATCTCGCCAATACCGGGCACCTTAAACGTCATCACAAGGTCTTGGGGCTGCAACCACATGGCGATAGCTTCGGTTGAGTCCATGCGCCCGTCAGTGTCCTCAGCTTCTACCTGTTTAAAATACCCAAGAGTATTGAGATACAGGCTGCCCGCCATGAACTGGTCAGCATGGCTTTCTTCGCGGAAGAACTTGACGAAATACCAGATCATGTAATCGTTCACCCTGTGGTCAGGATCTGTCAATTCTCATCAGGATCAACCCTTGTCATTTCACCCGACATAGCCAACCTCATCAACATCGCGACCTTCTTATCATGAATTGTTACTTCGACAAAATCCGCCTTGGTATCGAACGTTACTGCCATGGGTGGAATGGCATCCTCATCTAGTTCGCGTAAATCATTAAAAGAACTTGAAAATATACCGAATGTCTGCCTGGGAACCCGATATTTGATTTCCATCATCTCTCCTGTGTCAATCGCCGCTTCGGCGGCCAGTTGTCGGCCGACGCCTCTTGCGCTGCGCGCGCCTTGCTCATGGTGCCGGTCGCTTCCTCGATCCGGCGCAGCATTGTCATCCTGTCCAGGCCAAGATGGGTGGCAATGCGGCTGGTGGACCAGGCCGGGTCCGGGAACAGCCGTAGGGCCTCCGCCAGGCTCTTGCCCGTCAGCTTGACCCGAGGGCGACCGGTGGGCAGTCCCGCCTTGGCCCTGGCGTCGGTGAGTGCCCGGCCCCGCTGCCGGCGGATCAGCGCGGCGCCCGCCTCCAGGTCTGTCCCATCCAGCACGGTCTTTTCCACCAGCAACTCCATCTCTGCGGCCGCCCGTACCAGGGCCGCCGCGACAACCTCCCATACGGGGGCGCCGATCAAATGACCCGCGTGCGGGATCGTCAGTCGCTCGCCACTCCCCAGGGAACGGATCGCTTCCGTCAGGTCCGGCAGTTGCTCAATACCGACCTGTCCACCGCGCGGCTTGCGGGGCATGACATCGCTGTAAATCGGGTCGTCCCATTGATCAACTGCGGCCCCAGATTTGCGAAGCATATCAAGCCACAAGGTCTTATCGGTGCCCGCTTTCGTAACCACATAGTAGCTGACCCGAAAGACCACGCCCCGACCCCGCGCACAGATAACCGGTTCCGTTTTGATCCGGTATTGATACGCCTATTTTTGCGTGTAGAATAGAGGGTAGGTGATCTTGGGTGGAGTGACCCGGAACCGCCGTCCGCCGCTGTCGCCGCCCCGGCGCTAATCTCCCGGTCAATGGCCGCACGAATGAAATCAAGACGCGCCTCGCCCGCCGACAGCAGCGCGTCGATGCGCTCGGTCGTTCCCTCCGCCAAGGGGAGCCTTCCAGCCTGAGCACAAGAGGAGCCTTCCTGCTGCAATCTGTATAATCATCAAGGCCACAGATTTTCCTGTTGGCTCTTGGCAGAATTGTTGGTGTCGCTCCAGAAGCGGACGTTCAGCAAACGACCCCATAGCCGCCGTTCCCCAAACTGCCCAAGCCTAATGCGACCTTGACCCACAGGGCGAGAAGATCCCCCGATTCTCCCGTTACAGGTCAGCCGTCCTCATTTTATGCGGCGGCGCACAACACAATCCACGCACGCCCTTCCCAAACCCCCTCCTCCCCGCTATAAAGAATTGAGAGTAATTCGCATTTGCTGAGTGGTGGTTCGCCGCCGTGGGGACGAGACAGTGACCAGTGTGACCAGAGAACAGGCCGGCGGCGGTGCCGCGGCCGGCCCGACCCCGCGTGTGTCCGGCAAGGGCGCCCGCCTGTCCCTGCGCGGGCCGGCCGGGGGGATCACCGGGCGGTGGGTGATCTACCAGCTGCACTGGTTCCTCGGCATCACCCTGGGCCTGGTCCTGGCCATCATGGGCGTGACCGGGGCGGCCATGAGCTTCGAGGATGAGATCATGCGGGCGCTGAGCCCCGGCGTGATCACGGTGGCGGAGCGCGCGGCGCCCGTCCTGTCCCCCGACGCCCTGATGGCCCGGGTGCGCGAACAGCGGCCGGACAAGCGCATCGAGGGCCTGGTGCTGTCCGCCCGCAAGGATGAGGCGGCGCGCGTGTTCTTCGCCGGCGGCGTGGGCGGCAACCGGGGGGAGCGCGCCTATGTCGACCCCTATGAGGGCACGGTGCTGGGCCGCGCCACGGGGGAGGAATTCTTCGGCTTCGTCCGCCAGCTGCACCGCTGGCTGGCCCTGCCCGGCAACGGCGACGGGGTGGGCCGGCAGATCACCGGCGCCGCCGTGTCCGCCCTGCTGTTCTTCTGCGTGTCCGGCCTGTACCTGCGCTGGCCCCGCCGGCCGCTGGACTGGCGCGCCTGGCTGAAGCTGGACACGGGCGCCAGGGGCCGCGCCTTCCTGTGGTCGCTGCACGCCGTCATCGGCACCTGGGTGCTGCTGGTCTATCTGGTCATCGGCCTGACGGGGCTGTGGTGGTCCTATGACTGGTACCGCGACGGCGTGGTCCAGCTGCTGACCGGCCAGCCGCTGCCAGCGCGGGAGGGCCCCCCCAAGGGCGGGCGTGAGGGCAAAGGGCATGAAGGTCGTGGGCGGGAGGGCGGCAGGGGGGGCGCCGAGGCCGCAACGGTGTCCATCGACGCCGCCTGGACCGGCTTCCTGGCCAAGCAGGGCGACCACTTCGCCCTGGCGATGCTGAACCCGCCCGGCAAACCGGGCGCCCCCACCCGCATCCGCTATCGCCTGGCCGGCGCGCCGGCGGACCAGGGCCTTGACGAGATGATGATCGACACCGCCACCGGGGCGGTGATGTCGGAAAGCCGCTATCAGGACAAGAAGCTGGGCGCGCAGCTGATCGCCAACGTCCTGTCCATCCACCGCGGCGCCTATTTCGGCCTGGGCGGGAAGGTGGTGTTCATGGCCGCAGCCGGCGCCATGCCCCTGTTCTTCGTCACCGGCCTGATGCTGTACCTGGACCGCCGGCGCAAGAAGAAGGCGGTGCGCCTGGCCCGGGGGGGCGTGTCCGCCGCCACTCCGGCCCCGGCCCCGGCCACCGCCCCGGCCGCGGCCGACACCACCCTGACCATCGCCTATGCCAGCCAGACCGGCACGGCGGAACAGCTGGCCTGGCGCACCGCCGGGGTGCTGCGCGACGGCGGCCTGGCGCCGGAGGTGGTGCCCCTGGCCAAGCTGGACCCCCAAGCCCTGCGCGGTCGCCTGCTGGTGGTGGCCAGCACCTATGGCGAGGGGGAGCCGCCGGACGACGTCCGCGCCTATGCCAGGAAGCGCATGGCCGCACCCGCCGCCCTGGCCGGCGTGGAGTACGCCGTGCTGGCCCTGGGCGACCGGCAGTATGAGACCTTCTGCGGCTTCGGCCGCGCCATCGACCGCTGGCTGGCCGACAGCGGCGCCACCCGCCTGTTCGACCCCGTGCTGGTCGATGACGGAAACGCCGAGGCCCTGCATCAATGGCAGGAGCGGCTGCGCGCCCTGGGCGCCGCCGCGGCACCCGACTGGGCGCCGGAGGCCTATGGCCGCTGGCGCCTGGCCGAACGCCGCCTGCTGAACCCAGGCAGCCCTGGCGGCCCCGCCTATCACCTGGCGCTGGAGCCGCTGGACCAGCCCCTGCCCGCCTGGGCGGCCGGCGACATCGCCCAGATCCTGCCCAACAACGACGCCACCGCCCACCACCGCGACTATTCCATCGCCAGTTTGCCGGCGGACGGTCGTTTGGACCTGCTGGTGCGCCAGCAGACGCGGCCCGACGGCAGCCTGGGCCTGGGCTCCGGCTGGCTGACGGCCGGGGTGGCGGTGGGGGCGGAAGTGCGGGTGCGCCTGCGCCCCAATCCCGGCTTCCACGCGCCGGCCGCCGCCGTGCCCATGATCCTGATCGGCGCCGGCACCGGCCTGGCGGGATTGCGCGGCCATCTGAAGCAGCGCCGGGCCCGCCGCCTGGGCGACGCCTGGCTGCTGTTCGGTGAACGCGGCGGCGCCACCGACGCCTTCCACGCCGGGGACATCGCCGCCTGGCAGGCCGACGGCACGCTGGCGCGCGTCGACCTGGTCTATTCCCGCGATGGCCAGGGCTATGTCCAGGACCGCCTGGCGGCCCAGGCCGATGAGGTGCGCGCCTGGGTGGACCGGGGTGCCGTGATCTATGTCTGCGGCAGCCTGCACGGCATGGCCCCGGGCGTGGACAGCGCGCTGGAAACCATCCTGGGCCGCGAGCGCCTGGACGCGCTGACGGCGGAAGGGCGCTATCGGCGGGATGTGTACTGAGGCTGGCCGGCGCGCTAAATCAGCTGGAGTTTCGCCTCTGGCGTGCTGGGCGAACCAGCAGGGTGAGACCCCACCCTATGCTGGCAAGCCCCAGGACAATCAGAAGGATGCCAAAGGCGATGATGCGTTCCTTGTAACCGGGGGCGAGGCCGATCGTGAACATCTGCGCGGCCCACAGATAGGCCGACAGGACGATGGTCAACGGCAACAGCCCCACCACGATGCAAAGGACACCCCGCAGTTTTCTCATCGCCTGTCCAAACCCTGGAATTAAGTTGCCCTCACCACTAGGCGGGTGGGGAGAATGAGCGACTCCGGGTGCTCGCCATTGATCAGGGCCAGCACGCTTTGCGCCAGGCGCACCCCGCCCTCCGTCCAGTTCTGGTGGACGGAGGTCAGCGCCGGGGTGTGGAAGGCGGCCATGGGCGTGTCGTCGTAGCCGATGACGGACACGTCCTCCGGCACGCTCAATTTCGCCTCCGTCAGCGCGCGGATGGCGCCGAGCGCGATGGCGTCGCTGCAGGCGAAGATGCCGTCGAAACCGCCGCCCAGGGGACCTCCGGACGTGTCGGCCAGCAGGCCCCGCACCGCCGCCACGCCGGCGTTGAAGGTGAAGTCGCAGGGCGCCAGCGCCACCAGCACCGCGCCGGCCGAGGCCAGGGTTTCGGCGAAGCCGTGCAGGCGTTCCGCGTTCTCGCGATGGCGGGTGTCGCCCAGGAACACCAGGCGCCGGCGCCCCGTCTCGATCAGGCGGGCGGCGGCCAGCGCCCCGCCCTGGTGGTTGTCGCTGCCGACGAAGACGGGGTCGACGCCCGGCTGCGGCGCCCCCCACACCACCAGCGGCACCCCGATGGGCAGCAGCTGGCGCACGGCGGTGTCGTCCGCGCCCTGGCCCAGCAGGATGGCGCCGTCGGCCGCGTGCACGGCGGCGGCGGGCTGCGACTGGCCGGTGGTCAGCAGCACGTTGTAGCCGGCGGTCGTCAGTTCCTGGCAGATGCCACCCAGCAGATCCAGGGGAAAAGGGCCGGACATGGGACGTTCCGGCGAGGGCTTCATGTCCACCACCACGGCGATGGTGTGGCTGCGCTGCAGGCGCAGGTTTCGCGCCGTGGCGTTGAAGCGATAGCCCATCTCACGCGCCAAGTCCTGGATGCGGCGGCGGGTATCCTCCCGCACCGAGGGGCTGTCGCGCAGCGCGCGCGAGACGGTGATGATGGACACCTGCGCCCGCGCCGCCAGGTCGGCCATGGTCAGCCGGCCGGCCTCGCCAGCGGCGGCCGTATCCGGCACCGCCTGGGGCGGGGCCGCCGGAACGCTGGACTTGGCGGGACGCGATCTCATGCGGGGTTCCGAAACCAGGAAAGGGGGTGACGCCGGTAAGCGGACGATCCAGGCGAAGACTGTTCCATAACAAGCCCTTGTTTGCAAAGGCGGGGTTCGTCGGGCTGGGGCCTGCCCCGGCGGGTGCCGAGTCGTCCCGTGGCACAGTCCCTGAACATCCTTGCCACCCCTACCACCTCGCCTGCCTCGCTGACGCCCTGCGACATCCCGCCGCCCGCGCCCATGGGCACCGGCGAGCAGGGCCATCATCGAATGACATCGATAACAACAACGCCGCCCGTCCCACGCCCCCGGGATAGGGCCGCCGCCCCCGGCGCGTCAAGGACTTGAGCATCGTCACTGGAAATCCCTCGGAAATCCTGCCGATTTTGCTGCAATGCGAAGTGCAGTTGCAGCATAAGGCGCGGGCTGTGGCACAAATTCCACAGTCGCCGACCAGATGAAAACAGAATGACATCGATGTCTTGTTATCGATGTCATTCGGTGTTATCGATGCGCCATTCAAGCAGGGGTGGTAAGCGACCCAACCAGGGCGTGCCATTCCGATAAGAAGCCTTGGGTCAGGGCGCGACGGGGCGAGCCAGTCCAAGTCACGATCACCACCAAGACATAAGGGGAGGGAAGAATGTCGCATCCTCACAGGATAGGTGCGTTGTTGGGCGGGGTCGCACTGGCGGCGCTGTTCATGCCGGCCATCGGCCTGGCCCAGACGGCACCCGTGACACAAGGGGCGCAGGCCCCGCAGGCCGCCGACGGCGTGGCCGACGAGTTGCAGGAAATCATCGTCACCGGCACGGCGCGCAGCGACGGCCTCAAGAAGCTGGACGCCAGCTTCGCCATCAGCACCATCAAGGCCGATGACATCGTCGCGCAGCAGCCCAACGGCACCGCCGACCTGCTGAAGCTGACGCCCGGCCTGTGGGTGGAATCGACCGGCGGCACCGCCGGCCCCAACATCGACGTGCGCGGCTTCCCGGGCGGCGGCGACGCGCCCTTCATCACCATGCAGATCGACGGGTCGCCCATCTATCCGGCGCCCACCCTGTCGTTCATGGACAACTCCACCCTCATCCGCCTGGACGACACGGTGGAGCGGGTGGAGGTGCTGCGCGGCGGCCCGGCCACCGTCTTCTCCAACGCCCAGCCGGGCGCCACCGTCAACTTCATCCAGCGCAAGGGCACGGACAATCCTGAAGGCAGCATCCGCCTGACCGTGGGGGATGAGGGGCTGTATCGCGTCGACACCTATTACGGCGGCCCCATCACCAAGGACCTGAACTTCATGGTCGGCGGCTTCTACCGCTACAATGAAGGCATCCGCAGCACCCAGTTCCCGGCCGACAACGGCGGCCAGGTGGTGGCCAACGTCACCAAGAAGTTCGACAATGGCGAGTTCACGTTCTACGGCCGCCGCACCGACGACCGGAACGCCTTCTACACCGCCATCCCGCTGGTCAGCAGCAACAACGGGAAGGACATCAAGGCCTTCCCCGGCACCGACCCGGGCACCTTCAGCCTGTACAGCAACGACATCCGCAACGTCACCATCGAGACGGCCCCCGGCCAGTCCAAGAACCTGGACATCGGCGACGGCCGCGGCATCCAGCTGACCACCCTGGGCAACACCCTGGACCTGGACCTGAAGGGCTGGCAGCTCAGCAACAAGATGAACTTCGTCACCGGCCGGGCCTTCACCCAGTCGGAATTCACCGGGTCGAACCCGGAAACGCTGGGGCAGTTCATCAGCGACACGGTGACGTCGGCCAACGCCAACGCCGCCGTGGTGGCCGCGGCCGGCGGCATCGCCACCGGCGGTTCCGCCAAGATCGTGGGCACCGGTGCCGCCCTGACCAACATGAACCAGCAGGTCATCGCCGTCGGCATGTGGTCGGTGGACAAGAAGATCCAGTCCTTCACCGACGACGCCCGCCTGAGCCATGAGCTGTTCAAGGGCAACACCCTGACCGTGGGCGCCTACTTCGCCCAATATTCGTCCAAGGACCAGTGGTACCTGGGCAACAACTACCTGCTGACCATGACCAACCACCCGCAGGCGGTGGACGTGGTGCTGAACAACGGTGCCAAGGCCTCCCGCGGGGGCCTGACCTCCGGTTCCTTCTACGCGTTGGACGCCAGCTACGACGGCACCGCCGTGGCGGGCTTCATCTCCGACGAATGGAAGATCACGCCGGAGCTGCGGGTCGATGCCGGCTTCCGCATGGAACACCAGAGCATCAACGGCACCATCAGCAACGACAGCAGCGGCGACCTGGACGGCAACCCGCTGACGCTCTACGACAACAGCGCCAGCTACACCAACGGCACCTATTACGGCGTCAGTTCCCACCGGACGGAGCCGTCGTGGACCGTGGGCGCCAACTACTACCTGACGGACGATCTGAGTGTTTACGCCCGCGTCAACAGCGGCCATGAGTTCCCGCAGTTCGACGCCCTGCGCGGCGGCGATTACCAGATGGTCAACATCCAGCAGCAGGAAATCGGCGTCAAAACGGCGTCGCACTACTACAGCGCCTATGTCACCGGCTTCCACAACACCTTCTCCGGCCTGCTGTACCAGGCGGAGGTGGTGAATCCCGACGGCAGCGGCAGCCTGATCAACGAGATCTATGGATCGGAAGCCTGGGGTGCGGAGTTTGAGCTGGCCGTGCGGCCGGTCACCAACCTGACCGTCAGCTTCCGCGGTACCTACCTGGACGCCAAGTACCAGGACAATCCCAGCTTCAACGGCAACGAGGTGTTGCGCCAGCCCAAGTTCCAGTTCTCCATCGCCCCGTCCTACGAGATCCCGCTGGATTGGGCCATGCTGCGCCTGTTCGGCACCTACACCCACGTGGGCGACCGCTATGGCGACCCGAACAACCAGCAGCCGCTGCCGGCCTACGACACCATCGACTTGGGCGTCTCGGCCGACTTCGACCGCTATTCCGTGCAGCTGACCGCCACCAACCTGACGGATGAGCTGGGCATCACCGAAGGCAACGCCCGCGTGGTGGGCTCCGGCACCAGCAGCGGCGGCGTGTTCCTGGGCCGCCCGCTGTTCGGCCGGTCCATCCACCTGAGTGCCGCGGCCAAGTTCTGACCGCGTCCTGACCTTGTCACCGCACCGACGGGGCGGTGACGACGGCATGGGGCCGTCGCCCCGAAGACGGCCTCTGGGGATGGGCGGGCATTGCCCCGATCTTTGTCCGCCCATCCTCCTTTTCTCCGTATTCTTCTGGCCTTGAGTGAAGGTGACCATCCCGTGTCCAGCGCCGCCTCCATCACCACGCCGCCGCAGCCCCTGACGGAAACCGACATCCCGGCCCGGCTGGACCGCCTGCCCTGGGGCCGCTTCCACAGCCTGGTGGTCGGCGCCTTGGGCATCACCTGGGTGCTGGACGGGCTGGAGGTCACGCTGGCCGGCGCCGTGGCCGGGGCCATGAAGGAAAGCCCCGTCCTGGCGCTCAGCAACGCCCAGGTGTCGGCCGCCAGCAGCGCCTATCTGATCGGCTGCGTGCTGGGCGGCCTGTTCTTCGGCTGGCTGACCGACCGGCTGGGCCGCAAGAAGCTGTTCAGCATCACCCTGCTGGTCTATCTGGCCGCCACCGCCGCCACCGCCTTCAGCTGGAATTTCACCAGCCTGCTGCTGTTCCGCTTCCTGACCGGGGCCGGCATCGGCGGTGAATACGTGGCCATCAATTCCACCATCCAGGAACTGATCCCCGCCCGCGCCCGTGGCTGGGTCACCCTGGTGATCAACGGCAGCTACTGGCTGGGCGCCGCCCTGGGCGCCATCGGCTCCGTCGTATTGCTGGATCCGGGCTTGCTGGGGCCGGATCTGGGCTGGCGCGCCAGCTTCTTCACCGGCGCCGTGCTGGGCCTGTTCATCCTGCTGCTGCGCCGGGCCATCCCGGAAAGCCCGCGCTGGCTGATGACCCACGGCCGCGTGCCGGAAGGCGATGCCATCGTCGCCCGCATCGAGGCCGGCATCCAGGCCCAAGGCCTGAGCCTGCCCCCGGCCGGGCCGCCGGTGCGCCTGCGGGAACTGGAGACGGTGTCGACCGCGGCGGTGGCCAAGTCCCTGCTGCGGGACTATGGCCGGCGCACGGTGCTGGGCCTGTCGCTGATGACGGCCCAGGCCTTCTTCTACAACGCCATTTTCTTCACCGAGGCCCTGGTCCTGACCTCATTCTTCGACGTGCCGTCCAGCACTGTCGGCTGGTACATCCTGCCCTTCGCCGCCGGCAACTTCCTGGGCCCGCTGATCATCGGCCGCTTCTTCGACACCATCGGCCGCGTGCCCATGATCGCCGGGACCTACGCCCTGTCGGGTGTGCTGCTGATCATCACCGGCATCCTGTTCCAGCAGGGCCTGCTGACCGCCACCACCATCACGCTGGCGTGGAGCGTCATCTTCTTCTTCGCCTCCGCCGCCGCCAGCAGCGCCTATCTGACGGTCAGCGAGTGCTTCCCCCTGGAGATCCGCGCCGTCGCCATCTCCCTCTTCTTCGCCTTCGGCACCGGTCTGGGCGGCGTCTGCGGCCCGCTGGTGTTCGGCGCCCTGATCGACACCGGCTCACGCACCAACGTGCTGTGGGGCTACGTCCTGGGCGCCGGCCTGATGATCGCCGCCGCCTTGGCGAGCTGGTGCTGGGCGTGAA
>NZ_BACU01000065.1 GCF_000333275.1 Azospirillum sp. B4
GAAGCTGACGTCATTCATGTAGCGACGATTGCGCGTTTGGGGAAAGCCGACCGGCAGCTTTTCGCGGGAAGACCGAGTTACCCGACACTCCGCCACTGCGGACCGACAAGCTGCTAACACCTCAATTTTAGCTAGGCATTTCTCTTAGCCGCATCCGGCGTCAAAGCCTCCGGCTGATCACCACCATTTTCGTCGGCGTCATCGACAATGACACCCTCCAGAAACTGGCTATGTTTTTCCTGCAGATATCTGATCGCGGTACTTTCGTCAGCAGAATGCTGTAGATGCTCTTGGAAGAACTGAAGCCGAGCCCGATTTTCCTCAATGATCTCGCCCCAGGTCTTGATACCGACGATATGCCGCGGCCCCCGCGCGATCAGGCGGCGCTCTCGATCTGGACCACTTTCGATCTCATGCTTTGCGAAGTCATCATAGGCGTTGGAGACCAGCCAGAAGTGCCAGCGCACGCCGTCAACGGTCGAGAACCGCTCGTCTGACGTGACTGCGATCGCATATTTTTTTGCCTGCGTGATCTCGTCGGCGCCGATCTTAACCTTCGGCGCCTTGAGCTCGACGATCATGTGCTCAATGTCGTTGGCTCGATGCCGTCGCGTCGAGCGAGAGAACATCAGGTCGATGATGCCGCGCGTCTTGCCGATCACTTTCACCGGCTCGTCGATCGCGATGTTCGGATCGAGATGGTCGCGATGCTTTTCTAGGACGCGGCGGAGATCCTTGTCGCTCACCCAAAGATTATACTCCTCTCCGAACACCCAGGTATTTTCAGCGAGGATTTTGTGTAGCTGGGTGCGTTCCTTCAATCGGCCTTTGGTTTCCGGGTCGAAGACGATGGACTCGATCGCAGATATGAACTTCAATCGATCGGCGACGGTTTTGGCGGCGGTGATGATCGCGGACAGCGTCGTTTCTTGCAGAAGGTTTGCAAGCTCCTTCTGCTTACGGGCCGGCAGATCCAGAACCTCCTTCAAGATGAGCTGCAACTCCTGTGGTCCGCGCTCGATGGCGCTACGCAGCATGCGAAGATGCAGCGCCTTCGCTTTTGCCGAGCTAATGCCGAGATCGGGCGCAAGCTCCTGAACCTGGACCGCGACGATGTCGAACACCTGACGCTCGACCTTCTCGACGGTGTTCTGCGGCGTGCCGCGATAGGGATAGACGTCTTCGGCGATCCACTCGTCGACCAAGGATCGCGCCTTTTCTGCCGATTTGTCGCGAAAATAGTCCTTGATTGCCGAGCGGGCATTTTCGACGGCTGCGCTCAGCAAGGGATCCATCTCCGAGAGCGCAACGCGTTCTTCGTTGTTCAATTCCTCGACATAGGTAGATTTCAGATAGGCGGAGAAAGAAAAGCCGGGAATGTGGAAGCGCGTTTCGACTTGATCGAACGGAAAGCTGCCCTCTGAGCAGAGATAGAGGACTCGCCGCGCATCCGTTCGCCATTCGATGACTTCGAGCTCAACATTGTGCCGGGTGCCATCATCCTTCTCGATAGGCGGCAGTGACGATTTGTGGTGACTGGCGATAACCTTCTCGGGATCGAGCCTTTGGCCGGCGATCGAGATCGACACGCCTCGATAGTTCATCAAATAGAGTGCGAAAATCTCGTTCAGATCCTGCAGGCCGTCTTCGTTCTCTAAGGTCTTGAAATCACGCCGGAGATCGTTGATTTCGACGATAACCCCAGTTGAGCGTCCAGGCGCTGGCGCTTCCTCGGTGATGGTGACGTCGGTGAGATCGGACTCGAGGAGTTGAACCTCGAACGCCTTACGGCCGAACGTATCGTCATAGCAGACCTTCCATATGACCGACTGGCCGAGGGCGAACGCCTTGTAGCGGCCGCGACCCTCCTGGCCGTGGATCATACGGTGGTTGCGTTTGGTCTGGCGGACATGGCGTTTCCAGGAGCCACCGAGATTGCCGAAAAGAGCACGGGCTTCGCTGCGGGAAAATCCGTCACCATTGTCGTAGATGACGATTTTCGACATGCCACCTGCGAGATCATTGTGCGCGAACTCGACCGATACCTCGGTGGCGTCGCCATCGAGGCTGTTCCACAGCAACTCCGCAAGCGCAGGCACCGGTTTCGCCTTGGTCTGCCGCGCGACAAAATCGTCTCTCACCGCGACAGATACGTGTTCCTCGCCGGCCATTTACCCTCCCAAGCCTAACACCGGCCAGTCTACCACGCCGACCGTGCCGAGCGACGACGTTTAGCGTTCGTTGTTATCATCTTCATATCCGGAATAATCATCTTCCGGCGCATAATATTCTGCAGCGTCGTAGACTTGCGTTTTCTTGTAGCGATCACTCAAACCAACCACCGCGAGACGCGACAGGGCGCTTATCTTGAGCCCGCACGCGACGCATTCGAACCGATCGGGCAGAAATTCCTGGGTTTCGGTGATCTCGCCGTCGCTCAGCCGTTGCTGTGGAGCGGAGACCGGTTCGCCCAGTACGAGTGCCTGAGAGGTGCAGGCGGGACAATCGACGCGATGGCCGGCATACCGCGTGGCCCAGACCGCAGCCTGTGAGGCCAGTGTGTTGCGCTCATCGCGGGACTTGGCGAGCCAGACCCTTTTGTGGGCATCGACTTCGCCTTTCACTGCCTTCGCGCTTTCGTCGACCGCGGCGGCGATTAACTTCGTAGCGACATTCGCTTCATTTTCCCCGAGGAAATCCTCAAGCGTCGCCCCCATCGAGGCGAGGAGAATCTCACAGGTTTGATAGAAGCGTGGCTGCCAGGACGATCCTTTTATCCCGTCGAAGGCAAGCTCGCCCGTATGAAGCTCGGCGTTGCGGCGGCCCGTATGCTGGACGCCGAAACTTTCATGCTCTTTGGCGAAATCCGGGAGGATGGCAGAGAGCCGCTTAAAGACCTCGCTGACGGCGATCGATTTTGGCGCGAACCGCTCCTCCGTCGGAGTGAAACCTAGCGCGTGATACAAGCTCGACCAGCTCTTGTCCGTGTCCGCGATCAGGGCGGGACTGACATTAGCGAGCGCGGCGCGTGCGAGAAATTCGAGCGCAAGACTGGACCACAGGGCATGTTCCCAGCTGTCGCTGTCGAATGTGCTCATATGCTGGATGTAGCGCTCTGCCTTGAGATAGAGCGCGTCCGGATCGCACGAGGCCGGTGTCGTACCGGGTAAAATCAACTTTCTCAATGTAGTGCCTCCAAATACACGCGTTCGATCCTTCGGCTTTCGCGCCCGGGAAGAATTGGGGAGCGGGCATGCAGCATCCGCCAATTATCGATCAGTAGCGTGTCATGAGTTTGGGCCAGCGACATCGCGGTCGGCGTACATGTCGAAAGCCATTCGCGAACACGAAGGTCGGCGACCTCGCCGATCCTACTCGCCGGTTTCAGGAAGACTTCGTCCCAGCGAACCCGCAGGACATCTTCGACAGGCTCGCAGAGGCGTAGGAGCGAGATGCTCCCGTCACGCGGTCTTCGCGGTTTGAAGATGGCACGCGACAGAATGTCGAGGGTAATAGCGTCGACAAGGTCGAGCCCGTCGACCAGCGATGTCGGAATATCTGAATAGCCGGTGACACAACGCAAAAGG
Source organism: Azospirillum sp. B4 (assembly GCF_000333275.1). GTDB lineage: Bacteria > Pseudomonadota > Alphaproteobacteria > Azospirillales > Azospirillaceae > Nitrospirillum. The sequence continues at coordinate 3,588 of NZ_BACU01000065.1, forward strand.
AGATAGCGCGGTGGTATGCGCCAGTGGGCGAGATCCGAATGAAAAGGGAAACGATTGAAGCCGAAAATACCGCTATAGCTGTTAGGCGCAGCCTCGCTGAGCGGCACGAGCGTCTGGATGAATCCATCTTCCCATGGCTTCAAGGGCTTGCCAAAATCTTCGGCAATCTCGACGATGCTGTTGTCCGGCCTATAACTGCTGAGAAATATGTAGCCGCTTTTACGGATCTCGTCTCTGATTTCTAGTGACATTCTGACACGCGGTGTTTGGTACGACGCACAGAAACCTCCCTTTTGCCGAGAGTGTACTGCGCGTGTTCGCGCAGGATCAACATACACAATATGGTGGAAATATTTCTGCCGAAACGGCCGACAAGAGGTCGGCTACAGGAGGTCAGCTTTCGGCGTTCTCTGTACCGTTAACCGTCAGTCCGCTCCCGGCCCATAACCGCCGCTCCCCAAACCGCCCAGACCCAAGACTGGCTTGGCCCATAGCGCGAGAAGAACCGCCGGTTCTCACGCCATGGGTCAAACTTTCCTATTTCATGGGCATCCTCAAAGCCGGGCCGCCTGGGCCACGGGGCCCGCACAAAGATATTCACACACGTGAGAGTGAATGTTGACTTTGCCCCGGGCCTGCCCCATGGTGCTGACACACGCCGGCATGTGATCGGCGATCTGGGGAGGGAGAGCGTCCATGAGGGCAAGGCTACTCGCGTCCGCTTGCGCGGTTACGCTGTTCACCATTTCCGCGCCGACGCTGGCGCAACAGGCCCGCCCGGCGGCCGGCGCCGCACGGGTGGCGCCGTACCGGTGGTAGGGCGCGACCCGCTGGCGGCCGACAGTCTTCAGGAGATCGTCGTCACCGCCACCCGCCGGCCGGAGCGCCTGCAGGACGTGCCGCTGAGCGTCACCGCCTTTTCGCAGGAGGAAATGACCAAGCAGGGCATCGTCGGGTACGAGGGGTTGGCGCGGGAGACGCCGGGCGTGGTGCTGAACAAGCCCACCGCCAACTTCAACAACTTCACGGCGCGCGGCATCGCCACCAACGGCTATGGCGCCAACCTGCAGAGCACCGTCGCCATCTATATCGACGAGTTGCCCATCTCCACCATCGGCAACACCACGGTCATCGACCCCAACCTGTTCGATGTGGAGCGGGTGGAGTTCCTGCGCGGCCCCCAGGGCACGCTGTTCGGTTCCGGCTCCCTGTCCGGGGCGCTGCGCATCCTGCTGAAAAGCCCGGACCTGGAGAAATACGACACCAGCGCCCTGGTCGATTTCGGCCTGACGGGGTCGGATTCCTGGCGCCAGCGCTACAACGCCATGGTCAACGTGCCCCTGGTGGAGGACAAGCTGGCCCTACGCGTCGTGGGCTTCCACCGGCATGAGGAAGGCTATGTCGACAACATCGGGACCAACGTCCACAATTCCAACACCCTGATCGACGACGGCGGGCGCATGAGCCTGCTGTGGAAGGCGACGGACCGGCTGCAGGTCAAGCTGCTGGCCTCCTATGAGGACAGCAATCCCCACGACAGCGCGCTGGTCGACACCAAGCTGGGCCGGGACAAGCGCAACTCCAACGAGCCCGACCTGTTCACCGGCAAGCTGGCCACCGGCAACGGCACCATCGACTATCAGTTCGATTTCGGCCACTTCACCAGTTCGACCACCTGGTCGGAATTCGACCAGAAGTTCTTCGTCGACCTGGCCGGCACCTTCGCCGGCGCCATCCCCTTCGGCCTGGACGCCTCCGCCTTCCAGAACACCTTCGTGGAGGAGGCGCGGCTGTCGTCCGACCCGGGCGGCAAGTGGGACTGGACCATCGGCACCTTCTACCTGGACCGCCGCCTGGACGTGGACTACCTCTACCGCTCGTCCCTGGCCTACCTGAAGGCCCACGGCATGACCGGGGTGCCGGACCAGTACTACCAGCGCACTTACACCTACGCGAAGTCACACGAACTGGCCGGCTTCGGCGAGGTCAGCTACCATTTCACGGACCAGTTCTGGCTGACCGGCGGCCTGCGCTATGGCAGCACCGACGCCCAGGCCTTCACCCAGGGCGGCTACAACTCCAACTATCTGGTGAACGCGCTCACCGGCGTACCGGGTCCGTTGACCATCACCTCGGTGGCGCCGGCCACCGGCGTGAAGGCGGAGGGCAGCCAGCCGTCCTACAAGGTCAGCGCCTCATTCAAGCCCATTCCGGAGCTGACGACCTACGCCACCATCGCCACCGGCTTCCGCGCCCCGGTGGTCAACGCCTATGCCGGGCGGGCCAGCGTGGTCAACGCCAAGGACCTGATCATCCCCAACGGGGCGGATTCGGATGACCTCACCAATTATGAGATCGGCGCCAAGAGCCGCTGGTTCGGCGGGGAGCTGACGGCCAACCTGGCCCTGTACCTGATCGACTGGAGCAACATCCAGGTGCAGGCCAATCGCGTGTCGGACAGCGTGCAGTTCGCCACCAACATCGGCGCGGCGCAGAGCAAGGGCGTGGAGGTGGAGATCGCCGCCATGCCGGTGACGGGCCTGACCCTGGGCTTCAACGCCTCCTACAACGATAGCCGCGTGACCAAGCTGAGCGCGGCGGAGGCCGCCATTTCCGGCGCGGTGCTGGGCGCGCGCCTGTCCTTCCCCAAGTGGCAGGGATCGGTGTTCGCCCAATACACCTTCGACCTGACGCCGGACATGCTGGGCAATGTCGCCGTCAACCTGCAGCACGTGGGATCCTTCCCCAGCGAGTTCCCGCACGTGCCGGGGCAGCCGACCACCATGAACCCCACCTACGGCTACACCGACAGCTACCAGAACGTGAACATGACGTTCAGCGTGGCGCGGGACAAATGGACGGCCACGGCCTATGTCGAGAACCTGCTGGACGACCATTCCATCACCTACATCCACCCCGAGGCCTTCCTGGCCAACCGCTACGGCACCATGCGCCCGCGCACCACGGGCATCCGCCTGACCTACGGGCTGTGAGCGATGGCCGTGTCCGAACCGCTTCCGGCACCCGACGCGCCACCGTCAACCCCGTTTTCCCCGGCGGCGCCCCCCGCGCCGCCGGGGGGACGGGCGTGGTTCGTGCTGGGCATGCTGTGCTTCGTCTACGTCCTGAACTTCCTGGACCGGCAGTTGCTGTCCATCCTGGCCAAGCCCATCCAGGATGATTTGGGCGTCACCGATGGCCAGCTGGGCCTGATCAGCGGCCTGTATTTCGCGGTCTTCTACTGCTTCATCTCCATCCCCGTGGCCTGGCTGGCGGACCGGACCAACCGGGTGCGGGTGCTGTCCATCGCCTGCGCCCTGTGGAGTGCGGCCACCATCGCCTGCGGCATGGCCTCGGCCTATCCGCAGCTGGTGGCGGCGCGCATGGCGGTGGGGGTCGGGGAGGCCGGGGGCGTGCCGCCGTCCTACGCCATCATCACCGACTATTTCCCGCCGGGACGGCGCGGCACGGCGCTGGGCCTCTATAATTTCGGGCCGCCCCTGGGCCAGGCCATGGGTGTCGCCTTCGGCGCCGCCATCGCCGCCGCGTACAGCTGGCGGAGCGCCTTCCAGCTGCTGGGCGCCGTGGGCGTGGCCACCGCCCTGGCGGTCATCCTGCTGGTGCGGGAGCCGAAGCGCGGCGGGCTGGATGTCGCGCCCGCCGAAAGCGCGCCCGCCGAAAGCGTTCCGGCCGCGCCCGTCACCCCCGCCGCCAAGGCGGGGTTCCGGGAAACCGTGGTGATGTTCTTCACCCGCCCCGCCCTGCTGCTGACGGCGCTGGCCACCGGCGCCACCCAGTTCGTCACCTACGCCCTGCTGAACTTCACCACCCTGTTCCTGATGCGGGAAAAGGGCATGGCGCTGACCCAGGTGGCGGTCTACTACGCCCTGCTGATCGGCGTCGGCGTCAGCGCGGGCATGTACGTCTCCGGGCGGTTGATCGACCGGTTCGGGACGCGGGCCAAGCAGAGCTACGCGCTGGTGCCCGCGCTGGCCCTGTGCGCGGCGGTGCCCTTCTTCATCGGCTTCGTCTGGGCGCCCAGCTGGCCCCTGGCCCTGCTGTTCCTGATCGGCCCCACCTTCTTCAACTACTTCTACCTGTCCCCGGCCGTGGCCCTGGTGCAGCAGGAGGTGCGGCCGGACCAGCGCGTGCTGTCCGGCGCCCTGCTGCTGCTGGTCATGAACCTGATCGGCCTGGGCCTGGGGCCGACATACCTGGGCGCCGTCAGCGACCTGCTGCGCGCCAGCCACCCCCAGAACTCCCTGCAACTCGCCTTCTACACGCTGGTGCCGTTCTACGGCCTGGCGGTCCTGCTGTTCCTGGCCTTGGCGCGGGCGCTGCGGCGGGAAGCGACCCGGACTGGAGATTTATGATGATTATCTTTTTACGCCAGGCCCTTTGGCGCCAGGGGGTCTGCGCCGCCGCCCTGCTGCTGGCGGGCGGGGCGGTCGCCGCCGTCGATCCGGTGGTCAAAGCGCCCGCCGGCACCGTGGCGGGCGAGGCCGTGGGCGACCTGGACGTCTTCAAGGGCATCCCCTATGCCCAGCCGCCGGTGGGGCCGCTGCGCTGGAAGCCCCCGGCGGAGCTGCCGGCCTGGAACGGCGTGCGCCCGGCGCGGGAGTATGGCGCCGCCTGCGTGCAGCCCGCCCCCCGCCCCGGCAGCCTGTACGCCGACCCGCCGGCCAAGATGGCGGAGGACTGCCTGACCCTGAACGTCTGGGCGCCCAAAGGCGCAAAAAAGGCGCCGGTGCTGGTGTGGATCCACGGCGGCGCCCTGGTCAGCGGCGCCAGCAGCGAGACCCTGTATGACGGCGCCACGCTGGCGGCGCGGGGCGTGATCGTCGTCTCCATCAACTATCGCCTGGGCGTGCTGGGCTATCTGGCCCACCCGGCGCTGAGTGCCGAATCCCCCGACGGCGTCTCCGGCAACTATGGCCTGCTGGACCAGATCGCGGCCTTGCGCTGGGTCCGGCGCAACATCGGCGCCTTCGGCGGCGACGCCGGCAACGTCACCATCGCCGGGGAGTCGGCCGGCGGCCTCAGCGTCATGTACCTGATGGCGGCCCCGCCGGCGCGCGGCCTGTTCCACAAGGCCATCGCCCAGAGCGCCTACATGATCTCCACGCCCGAGCTGAAGGCCCCCCGCCATGGCGAGCAGGCGGCGGAGGCCATCGGCGCCCATGTCGCCGCCGCGCTGGGCGCCGCCGACATCGCGGCGCTGCGGGCCATGGCGGCGGAGGCCCTGACCACCGCCGCCGCCAAGGCCGGCTACGCCCCCTTCGGCACCATCGACGGCCGCACCCTGCCCCGCCAGCTGGTGGAGGTGTTCGACCGCAGGGAGCAGGCGCCCGTGCCGCTGATGGCCGGTTTCAACAGCGGGGAGATCCGGTCCCTGCGTTTCCTGGCCCCGCCGCCGCCGGCCGACGCCGCGACCTATGAGGCGACCATCCGCGCCCGCTATGGCGACCTGGCGGACGAGTACCTGACGCTGTACCCGAGCCGTGACATGGGCGAGAGCATCCTGGCCAACACCCGTGACGCCATGTACGCCTGGACGGCGGAACGGCTGGCGGTGAAGCAGACGGCGCTGGGCCAATCGGCCTTTCTCTATTATTTCGACCACGGCTATCCCGCCGCGGATGACAAGGGCCTGCACGGCTTCCACGCCTCGGAAATCCCCTATGTCTTCGGCACGGCGAATGCCACGCCGCCCTATTGGCCCAAGGTGCCGGACACGGGCGACGAACAGCGCCTCTCCGCCGCCATGACGGGCTACTGGACGTCGTTCGCCAAGACGGGCACGCCCGCCGCCGCCGGCCAGCCGACGTGGCCGCGCTATGGCGCCGATGCCGCCTACATGCACTTCGCGGCCACGCCCCAGCCGGCCACCCACCCGCTGCCCGGCAGCTACGATCTGCAGGAGGCGGCGATGTGCCGGCGCTGGGCCGCCGGTGACCAGCCCTGGAACTGGAACACCGGCCTCCTCTCCCCCGTCCTGGCGAAGGTGGCGGGATGCCGATGATCGACCTGCCTATGATGGATGGAGCCATGCAGGACTACGCCCTGACGCTGGACAAGTTCCTGCACCATGCCGCCAAGTGGCACCCCCGCGCCGAGGTGGTCACGGCGCGCGAGCACGGCCGCGACCGCATCGGCTATGCCGACCTGAAAACGCGCAGCCTGGCCGTTTCCGGCCTGCTGGCCGGCTTCGGCGTGCGCCGGGGCGACCGCGTCGCCACCCTGGCCTGGAACACCCAGGCGCATGTGGAAGCCTGGTACGCCATCATGGGCCTGGGCGCCGTCTGCCACACCCTGAACCCGCGCCTGACGGGCGCCCAGTTGGCCGCCATGGTGGTGCAGTCCGACGCCCGCGTGCTGGTGGCCAGCGCCGACCTGCTGCCCCTGGCCCGGCGCATCGCGGACCACGCGCCAGGGCTGGAACGCGTGCTGGTCATCGACGGCGGGGTGGATGACGCCGTCTGGCCGGCGGAGGCACCCCCCGCCGCAGCGCTGGAACCCCTGATCGCCGGGGCGCCGACCGACGCCGCCTGGGGCGAATTCACCGAGGACGCGCCGTCCGGCCTGTGCTTCACCTCCGGCACCACTGGCGCGCCCAAGGGGGTGACCTACACCCACCGCTCCAGCTTCCTGCACACCCTGCGCATCCTGCAGGCCGACGTCATGGCCTTTTCCGGCACCGACAGCGTGCTGGCCGTGGTGCCCATGTTCCACGCCAACGCCTGGGGCCTGCCCTTCGCGGCACCGGCGGTGGGGGCCAAGCTGGTGCTGCCCGGCCGGCACGCCGACGGCGCCAGCCTGGCGCGGCTGATCGCGGCGGAGGGGGTGACGGTGGCGGTGGGCGTGCCCACCGTCTGGCTGGGCCTGGTGGAGCATGTGGAGGCCGCCGGCATCGACCTGCCCAGCCTGAAGCGCATCCTGGTGGGCGGGGCACCCCTGGCCCCGGCCCTGATGCGGCGCATCGAAAGCCGCCTGGGCGTGACCGTCCAGACCAGCTGGGGCATGACGGAGATGTCGCCCTCCGGCACGGTGACGCCGCCGGGCGACCCGGCGCGCGCCGCCGCCATCGCCGGCCGGCCGGCGGTGGGCGTGGACCTGCTGCTGACCGACCCGGACGGCACCCCCCTGCCGGAACAGCGGGAGGTGGAGGGCCACCTGCGGGTGCGCGGCGCCTCCGTCATCCAGCGCTATTTCGGGCAGGAGGACTCCGCCACCGATGCCGCCGGCTGGTTCGTCACCGGCGACCTGGCGCGCATCGACGCGAACGGCAACCTGTTCATCACCGGCCGGGCCAAGGACCTGATCAAATCCGGCGGCGAATGGATCAACCCGGCGGAGATCGAGGCGGTGGTGGGCGCCCTGCCCCAGGTGTCGCTGGCCGCCGTCATCGGCCGGACGGACGAAAAATGGGGGGAACGTCCCGTGCTGCTGGTGGAGCTGTGCGGCAACCAGGCGATCAGCGACGAGGACCTGCTGGCCCCCCTGCGCGGCAAGGTGGCGCCCTGGTGGATCCCCGACGCGGTGGTGCGCCTGGCGCATATGCCCCTGGCATCGACCGGCAAGATCGATAAAATCCGCCTGAGGGCCGACTATGGAGACGGTTGAGGCGGCCGGCGGCCCGACCGACGACAGGCCGCCGCCGGACAGCCAGGACGGAAAGATTGCGTGGCATCTGAACAAGCGAAACCCCGCCGCCGCACGACCAAGGCCGAGCAGCGGGCCGAGATGATGGAACAGATCCTCGATGAAGCCGAGTATCTCTTCTCCAAGCATGGGCTGTACGGCGTCACGCTGAAGGACGTGGCCAAGCGCGTGGGCGTGCACCACACGCTGCTGAACTATTACTTCGAGGACAAGAAGAAGCTGTTCGACGCCGTGTTCGCCCGGCGCGCCGCCGTCACCAGCACCCGGCGCATCCAGGCGCTGGACGAGTATGACGCCGCCACCGCCGGCAAGCCGACGGTGGAGGGCGCCCTGCACGCCTTCCTCGACACCGACCTCGACCTTTATATCGAGGGCGGGGAAGGCTGGAAGAACTACGCGGCGCTGAGCGCGCAGGTGGCCAACACCCCCGAATGGGGGGCGGACCTGATGGACCAGCACTTCGATCCTGTGGTGCTGCGCCTGATCGGCCTGTTGAAGAAGGCCCTGCCCGGCTGCGCCGAGGAGGACATCTTCTGGGGCTATCACTTCGTCACCGGCGCCCTGCTGCTGACGCTGGCGCGCACCGGCCGCATCGACAAGCTGTCGGGCGGCTTGTGCAAGTCCGACGACTTCGCGGCGGTCAAGGCGCGCATGGCCGCGTTCATGGCCGCCGGCCTGCGGGAGGTGTGCAAGCCCAAGGAGGGGTGAGAGGTCCAGCCTCACGGGCTTGATCCGCCCATGATATTCACTTACTTGTTAGTCAGTTTTTCAACGAGAGGAAAAAACGATGCGGGAGGGGAACATGCGGCCGTTGGAGGATCATGTCGCCATCGTCACCGGGGCCGGGGGCGGCCTGGGCCGGGCGCACGCGCTGTACCTGGCCAGCCAGGGGGCCAAGGTGGTGGTGAACGACCTGGGCGCCGCCGCGGCGGAGACGGTGGCCGGCGAAATCCGGGCGCGCGGCGGCCACGCCCTGGCCATCGCCGCCTCGGTGACCGATGAGGCAGCGGTGGCGGCGATGGTGCGGCAGGTGATGGATGCCTGGGGCCGTGTCGACATCCTGGTGAACAACGCCGGCATCCTGCGGGACAAGAGCTTCGCCAAGATGACGCTGGACGATTTCCGCCTGGTGGTGGACGTCCACCTGATGGGGGCGGTCATCTGCAGCAAGGCGGTGTGGGAAATCATGCGGGCGCAGCGCCACGGCCGCATCGTCATGACCACGTCCTCCTCCGGCCTCTACGGCAATTTCGGCCAGGCCAACTACGGCGCCGCCAAGATGGCCCTGGTCGGCCTGATGCAGACCCTGGCCATCGAGGGCGAGAAGTACGGCATCCGGGTCAACTGCCTGGCCCCCACCGCCGCCACCCAGATGACCCACGGCGTGCTGCCCGGCACCAGCCTGGACCTGCTGGATCCGGCCCTGGTCAGCCCCGGCCTGCTGGCCCTGGTGGGCGAGGACGCCCCCACCCGCGCCATCCTGTGCGCCGGCGCCGGCCACTTCGCCCGCGCCGCCGTCACCCTGTCCACCGGCCGTTACATCGGCGCCGGCGAGGGGGCGGGGGAACAGGTGGTGGCCAACTGGGACGCCATCTCCGACCGCGCGGACGAGGTCGTGCCCACCTACGGCTTCATGCAGGCCGAACGCGAGGTGGCCAGCGCCGGCATGGTCGACACCGCCGCCGTGGTGGCGCGATAGACCGGCCGCCTCATCAGCCCTCGGCCGCGACAAGGCCCAGGATCCAGTCCTGAAACGCCACGATGCCCGGGGTGGGTGGCCGGGACATCAACCGGGTCAGCCAATAGGACCCGACCGTGACGCACAGCGCGAACGGCTGGACGAGGCGCCCCTCGTCCAGCTCGCGCCGGAACATGGCGGGCGGGGCCAGCGCCACCCCCTCCCCGTGGATCGCCGCCTGGACCATCACGGCGGAGGCGTCGAACAGGGGGCCCCGCGCCGTGACCTCCGGCACGCCCGCCGCCGTCAGCCACGCCGGCCAATCCTGGGCGCGGTAGGACCGCAGCAGGGGAAACCGCGCCAGATCGTGCGGCGCCGACAGGGCGGCGGCGATGGCCGGTGAGCACAGCGGCGTCATCGGCGCGTCCATCAGGTGCCGGGCCTCGACGCCGTGCCAGGCGCCATCGCCGAAGCGGATGGCCAGATCCAGGCTTTCCGTCCACAGGTCCACCTTGTTGTTGTTGGTCATGATCCGCAGGTCGACGCGCGGATGCCGTGTCCGGAAATCCGCCAGGCGCGCGAACAGGAAACCGACGGCGAAGGTCCCGACCACGCCCAGGTTCACGGTCTCCATGGGCCCCGTGGCGCTGACGGCCGTCAGCATGCGGTCCATCGTGGCGAAGGCGGAGACGATGGCGGGCGCCAGCGCCTGCCCTTCATCGGTGAGGATCAGGCCCTTGGTGCTGCGCCGGAACAGGCTGACGCCCAATTGTTCCTCCAAGGCCCGCACCTGATGGCTGACCGCCGATTGGGTCACATGGAGTTCCTCCGCCGCCCGGGTCAGGCTGAGATGGCGGGAGGCTGACTCGAAGGCCCGCAGGGCGTTCAGGGAAATGGCGCTGAGGGTCATGGCCAATCCTGAGGAAAACTTGGGATGCGGCCAAGGTATCGTCGGTTGTGCCGCCAATCAAACCCAACGATCATAACGGTCTAGGGGCATACGCCCATAAATCCGCACGAGGAAAAATACGATGGCGACGGCATTCTGCCCTCGCCACCGCCGCTGTCGCCGCCTGCCCGGCGTCCCTAGCCCTGCCGCGTCCATGAACCAGAAGGCCCACCGATGAACCGTCGCGTCCCGCTGCTTGTCGCCATCCTGTCCCTGGTGGCCAGCGCCCCCGTCCTGGCCCAGGCCCCCGTTTGGCAACCCCCGGCCGGCCAGACGCAAACCCCGCTCTGGCCGGGCGCCGCCCCCGGCGCGCAGCCCCTCCCCGGGCCGGAGACGGTGCGCACGAAACCGGATGGCTCGATGACGGTGGTGGAGAATGTTGCGCAGCCCACCATGACCGTCTATCCGGCCAAGGGGCCCAACACCGGCGCCGCCGTCGTCGTGTTTCCCGGCGGGGGCTTCCAGATTCTGGCCATCGATCTGGAAGGCACCGAGGTGTGCGACTGGCTGACGTCCAAGGGCGTCACCTGTGTCGTGCTGAAATACCGCGTGCCCAGCATCCCCTACGTCTGGCAATGCGATTGCCGTCCGCACAATCTGGATCTGTCCGTGCCATCGTTGCAGGACGCCCAGCGCGGCATGCGGCTGGTCCGCGCCCACGCCGCCGAATGGCACGTCGATCCGCACAAGATCGGCGTGCTCGGCTTTTCAGCGGGCGGATTCCTGGTGGCGGAAATCAGCACGCACTTCAATGATCGCCTCTATGCACCGGTGGACGCGGCGGACCAGGAAAGCGCCCGGCCGGATTTCGCCGTCGCCATTTATCCCGGGCATCTGTCCGTGACCAAAGGCGCCATCGCGCTCAACCCCGTCATCAAAAGCCATATCACCCGCCAGACCCCGCCGACCTTCCTTCTGCAAAACGGGGACGACCATGTCGACAGGGTCGAGGATTCGCTGAGCTACTACATGGGGCTGAAGCAGGCGGGCGTGCCGGTGGAACTGCACGCCTATGCCCAGGGCGGCCACGCCTTCGGCCTGCGGCCGAGCAAGCTGCCGGTGTCGCAATGGCCCCGCCTGGTGGAAGCCTGGCTGGGAACGCTGGGGGTGATGTAGGCCCTGGATTTCGTCACCCGCCGCCACAAGCTTGGGGGCGGCCCGGCAAAAAGCGACCGGCCGGCCGTCACGCCTGGCGCGCGCGGGCCAGGCGCCAGGCGCACACAGCGGCGGCGGCCAGCACCAGCAGCGTGACCAGCGAGCCCTCGACCCCGAAGGCGCCACCGGTCAGCCAGGGCGCGCCGACCAGGTCCCCGCGCAACAGGCCAGAGCCGGCGGCGTGGCCCGAAACCGTGGTCGAAAACACCTGGCCCACAC
>NZ_BACU01000064.1 GCF_000333275.1 Azospirillum sp. B4
CACCGCCTGCCGGGCACCGCTACGGCATGGACATCATCGCTGAAGTCCGCGCGCGATACGGCGCGGATGTCGGCGGCATGTTGGTGACTGGCGACACCGACCCGCAACTGATGGAACAGGCCACCGCGGCCGGCGTGGTGGTCGTGCACAAGCCGATCGCCCCACCCCGCCTGCAGCGCCTGGTGATGGACGCCCTTCAAAACGGCACGGGGCAAAACGGCACGGGGCAGGCTGGCACCGGCCGGGTGCCGGTGCCTCCACCCCCAGGCGTCAGTCCCGGAAATTCTCGTATTGCAGCGGCTGCTCGATCTTGAGGCCCTTCACCAGGCGGATGGCGTCCTGAAGGTCATCGATCTTCTTGCCGGTGACCCGCAGCTCATCCCCCTGGATCGCGGCCTGGACCTTCATCTTGCTGTCCTTGATGGCCTTGACGATGGTCTTGGCCAGTTCCTTGTCGATACCCTGCCGGACCTTGACCTCCTGCCGGCGGGTGTCGCCGGCGGCGCGCTCGTCCGTGCCCCAGTCCAGGCACCCCACGTCAAGCTTGCGCCGGGTTAGGTGCACCTTCAGCATTTCCTGCATCTGGGCCAGCTTGGGCGCGTCGTCGGCGTTGATGGTGATGACGTTGTCCTTGTGCTCGATGGTGCACTTGGCGCCCTTGAAGTCGAAGCGCTGGGCCAGTTCCCGCACCACGCCGGCCACGGCGTTGTCGACCTCGGCTTTGTCGGTCTTGGAAACGATGTCGAAGGACGGCATGGCAGTCAGGCTCCCCGGTAAGCGATGAAGGAACGGCGCCGCAACAAGGCGCCCTGGGCCTGGTTCTAGCACGACCCCAGGGCCCGGCACACCCCCAGCCCGGCCCTGGCCGCCCTGCGCCGACTCTGGCGGCGCCCTGGCGTCATCGGCCCGCAACACCTGCCCTGTTTCTGACGTCCCAGCCCAAGATTTTGTTGCGATACGGGGTGTAGCGGGTCAAACATATCGCATGCGGAAAGGTTAGCTCCTTCCTGGCGCTCCCCACCCTTACGCGGTGGTTGCGCTGCGGGGTGGCACCGCGTGTCACGGGCGTCATTTCAGCAGTTGATTCGGGCGGATTTAGTCTCATGGATCGCAGGGCCATACTCCGGCTTGCCGTCGGGATTCCCTTCCTGGGCGTCGGCGGCCTTGTCCGTCCGGGACAGGCCGAGCATCTGGTGAGGGCCGCCGCCCCGGGCACCGCCCGGTCCCCGGCGCCGCGCCCCCCCCGGCTGGTGATGATCGACCCCGGTCACGGCGGCAAGGATCCGGGCGCCATCGGCGCGGGCGGCACCTATGAAAAGGACGTGACCCTGGACCTGGCCAAGGAACTGGCCCTGCAGCTGCGCAAGGCCCAGGGCCTGAGCGCCGGGCTGACGCGGGAGGACGACCACTTCCTGGAACTGGGCGAGCGCGTGGACGTGGCGCGCGAGGCCAAGGCCGACCTGTTCCTGTCCATTCACGCGGACAGCGCCCCCAACACCAAGGCCCGGGGCCTCTCGGCCTACACCCTGTCGGAGAAGGCGTCGGACGCTTTCTCCCAGGCATTGGCCGACAAGGAAAACTACGCCGACCGCCTGGGCCTGGACCTGAAGCACACCAAGCCGGTGGTGGCCGACATCCTGATGGACCTGGCCACCCGCCGTACCAAGGCGGCCTCGCTGGCGGCGCGCCAGGGCATCGTGCGCGGCGCCGGTCGCGACCTGCGCCTGCTGGAGAACCCCATGCGCTCCGCCAACTTCGTGGTGCTCAAGGCGCCGGACATCCCGTCCGTGCTGGTGGAGTCGGGCTTTCTGTCCAACCGGCAGGACGAGGCGTTGCTGCGCGACCCGGCGCAGCGCAAGCGCATCGCCGGCATCCTGGCGCGAGAATTGGCGACGCTACTCGCCTCCCCCACTTTCGCCTGATTTGCGTTTCACACTACCCGCCCACACCTCACCGCTGTGCCCGACGCGATTTTCTGGAAACAGGGACCAAGGCCGAATCCCATGACCTCCGCGACCATCCCCGCGCCCCGCCGGAACCGCCCCGTCACGGGCGCCGTCCTCCTGTTGCTGATGGGCATGGGCGCAGTGTTGGCCGGCTGTCAGTCCCCGGGGCGCGAGTCGCCAGAGCTGGCGCGCCAGCGGGCGGAAGCGGCGGCAGAGGCGCCACCGGTGCCGGATAGCCAGATTGATGAACAAATTCATCAGCTCTGGCGGGAGAAGAGCCCGGATATGAACAGCCGCCTGAACATCACGGTGAACCGGGGCGAAGTGCTGCTGACCGGCAACGCCCGCGACCCTGATATGCGGGTGGATGCGGTGCGCTTAGCCTGGCAAGCGGATGGCGTGCGCAAAGTCATCAATGAAATCAAGATCGCGGACGAAAGCAGCTTGTCAGACAGCGCCACCGACGCCTGGATCAACACCAAGCTTTGGGCGGCACTGCTGCTGGACGGTCAGGTCAGGTCCAGCAACTACAGCATCGAAACCGTCAACCAGGTGGTCTACATCATGGGCGTCGCCCGCAGCGGGGTGGAAATGGAAGCCGTGCTGCAGCACGCCCGTGAACTACCCCGCGTCCGCCAGGTTGTGAATTATGTCCGTCATTGAGCGTGTCGCTGCCGTGCGCCCCCTTTCCTTCCTGGCCGGTTCCCTCTTCACGGCCCCTTTCCTTGCCGTGCCCACCCTGGCGCTGACGCTGATCCTGGTGCCAATGACGCCGGCGGGCGCGCAGCCCATTCCCGGGCTGGCGGGCACACAAACGCTGCCGGACGCGCAGGCCATGGCCAACCGCCAGTTCGTGCAGGCGATGGAAGCCATCCGCAAGGCCGACCAGAGCTATGACCTGCAGGAACAGACCCGGTTGCTGCTGCAGGCGGACAAGCTGTTGTCCAACATCCTCGTGCAAAGCCCGGAAAGCCCATTGGCGGTGCAACTGGCCACCAATCAGTTCGTGGGCGATTTCGACTACAACGACTTCAAGTCGCGCATCCGCAGCCTGGCCTGCAACGACGCCCAATCCACGGGCTGCTTCCTCTACCGTATCGAGGGGCTGATCCAGCCGGTGGACTATCCCATCACCGCGCCGCGCTGGGATTGGCTGTCGCTGGCCGTCGCCCACTACCATCTGGGTGACAAGGACCGCACCAAGCAGATCATCGCCCCCTTCATCGCCGCCTTCCGCCGGGCCCCCCCGGTGACGGAGACCGGCCGCGACCTGTTCCTGGGCCGTGCCCTGGCGCTGACGGGCGAG
>NZ_BACU01000063.1 GCF_000333275.1 Azospirillum sp. B4
CGGGGCGGCGCCGGCTGGAAGCCTTCATCCTGGGCCTGATCACCCTGATCGGCCTCTGCTTCCTGGCGGAGGTGGCGTTAAGCCGGCCGGGTGTCATCGCCGTGCTGTCGGGCTTCATCCCCACGGGCGACCTTCTGACCGACCCGGCCAAGCTGTACGTGGCGGTGGGCATCCTGGGTGCCACCGTCATGCCCCACAACCTGTACCTCCATTCCGCCGTGGTCCGCACCCGCGCCTTCATCCGGGACGAGACGGGCCAGCGCGAGGCCATCCGCTATGCCACGCTGGACAGCACGGTGGCGCTGTTCATCGCCTTTTTCATCAACGCCGGCATCCTGATCCTGGCGGCGGCGGCCTTCCACGGCCAGGCGCTGGTGGAGGATATCGAGGAGGCCTACCGCCTACTGTCGCCCATGCTGGGCGCGCCGCTAGCCAGCCTGCTGTTCGCCGTGGCCTTGCTGGCCGCCGGCCAGAACTCCACCATCACCGCCACGCTGGCGGGCCAAGTGGTGATGGAGGGTTTCGTCGCCCTGCGGCTGAAGCCGGTATGGCGCCGGCTGGTCACCCGCCTGCTGGCGCTGGTTCCCACCCTGCTGGTCCTGGCTTTTGCCGGCGACAGCGCCGCCACCAGCCTGCTGATCTTCACCCAGGTGGTGCTGAGCCTGCAGCTGCCCTTCGCGGTCATCCCGCTGGTGGCCTTCTGTGGCGACCGCCGCGTCATGGGCAATCTGACGGCGCCGCGCTGGCTGCTGGCCCCCGCCTGGGCGGTCGCCGGCATCATCGTGGCGCTGAACGGTGTGCTGATCGTCCAGACGGTGACGGGCTAAAGCGGGATGCGACCACGCGTGATCGCATCCCGCTCGCAACCTGTTCATGATAGAGCAGCCAACGCCGCCGCGACCTCCGCCATCACGCCATGCCAATCGCCGGCGCGCGTCTGACGGAACAGCCGGGCGCTGGGGTACCAGGGGGTGTCGGTCCGGCCCAGCATCCAGCGCCAATCCGGCGCCGACGGCAGCAGCACCCATACCGGCTTGCCCACCGCCCCCGCCAAATGGGCGACGGAGGTATCGACGGCGATGACCAGGTCCAGGTGCAGGATGGCCGCGGCGGTTTCTGCGTAGTCGCCCAGCCGGCTGGACAGATCCACCACCCGGCCCGGCGGCATGTGGCGTACGTCATCCGCCCGGGGCCCCACCTGCAGGCTGTACCAGCGCACGCCCGGCACCGCCCATAGGGGATCCAAGGCCGACAGGTCATGCACGGAGCGCTGGTGATCGCCCTTATGCTCCGGATTGCCGGCCCAGACCAGGCCAACCCGCAGGCGGGGGTCCGGCCCCCGCTCCGTGGCGAACAGCTGGCGCCAGCCGGCCAGGGCATCGGGCGGGGGGACCATATAGGGGCCGGCCTCCGGCACCGTTTCCAGCGTCGTGCGCATCAGGTGGGGCAGGCTGAGCAGCGGGGCATGAACGTCAAAGCCGTCGGGCAGCGCGTCCCCCACCAGCATGACGTCCACCCCGCGCACGCTGGACACCATGCGCGCCAAAGGCCGGGGCACCCGAAGCAGGATGGCGGCCGGCGGCCCCGACCGCCCTACCCCATCCCACCAGCGCCGGTCGGCGTAGCGGCAGAATTGGATCAGGTCCCCCATGCCCTGCTCGCCATGCAGCATCAGGGTGCGGCCGGTGATGTCCTCCCCCCACCATCGGCGTTCGGGCAGCACCTCCCACGGCTTCAGCTTGTGGCCCTCCTTCAGGCGCCACTCGTATTCCCGCCACCCGTCCAGGAATCGCCCCTCCAGCAGATGGGCCATACCCAGGTTGGTATGGGCGGCGGTGAAGGCCGGCCGGTGGGCCAGTGCCTGCTGGAAGGCAGCCACCGCCTCCGTGACACGTCCCTGGCTCAGCAGCGCCACGCCCAGCATGTTGTGGGTCTCGGCATTGCGCGGGCTATCCCCCAGGCTGCGGATGCAGACCTCCTGCGCCTCCATCTCCCGGTTCAGCCGATGCAAGGAGCCCGCCAGTTGCAGCGCGGCGGTTTCATGGTCCGGCCGTAAGGCCAGCGCCTGGCGGCACAGGGTGATCGCCTCCTCGGCCCGCTCCTGGCCATGCAGCACACCCGCCAGGCTCACCAGTAGCTCGACGGAGGACGGATCACGGGCGACTGCCGCGCGCGCCATCTCCTCCGCCTCCGCCCATCGCTTCGCGTCCTGCAGGGCGCCGATCAGGCCGACCTGGGCCTCCGCCAGATCGGGGTTGAGGGCAAGGGCCCGGCGGCAGGCCTCGACGGCGGCCTCGGTCTGTTCCAGGCTACGCAAGGCCGCGCCGAGGCAGGCATGGGCCAACGCCATGTCCGGCGCCACGGCCAAGCCGCGCCGCGCCGCCGTCTCCGCCGCCGCCGACTGGCCGTCCGCTTGAAGGATCATGCTGAGGTTGCACCAGTGCCCCGCCTCGCCAGGCTGGAGGTCGGTGGCGCGACGATAGGCGGCGATGGCGTCTTCCGTCCGTCCCAGGGCCCGCAGGGCGTTGCCCAGGTTGCCTTGGGCGTCGGCGTAGCCGGGCCAGAGGCTCAGCGCCTGGCTGTAGGCGTCGGCCGCCGCCTGCCAGCGTTCGGCGCCGAAATGGGCGTTTCCCGTCCCGTTCAGGGCGATGGCGTCGTCGCGGGCCTTGGCCTCGGCCCGCACCCGCTGCAGCCCCTGTGCCGCCGCCGCCAGTTCCGGGTGCAGCGCCAACGCCCGGCGGTAGGCCGCCGCCGCCTCGGGCAACTGATCCAGGTCGAACAGGACATTGCCCAGGTTGACCTGAAGCTGGGCATTGGCCGGAAGTAGGTCCGCCGCCCGGCGATGGCTGTCAGCGGCCTCGGCCAACCTGCCCAAGCGGCGCAATGCCACACCCTGGTTGTTCAGCGCCGGGGCATGGTCGCCGTCCAGGGCAAGAGCCTGCCCGAACGCGGCGGCCGCCTCGTCGACCTGGCCCAGTTGCAGCAACGCCACGCCCAGGTCGGCCCAGACCGTCACCGCCCCCGGCTCCGAGGCGGCCCTCTGTCGGTAATGGGCCACAGCCGCCGCCCAGTCACCGTCCAGCATCATCTTCCGGCCGTCGCTCACGCCCCGCCCCGCTCTGCTTTCCGCGTCGTACCTTAGAGCGGGATGCGATCACTTGTGATCGCATCCCGCTCTTAACCTGTCCATGATAGAGCGGATTTACACGATCAGGTGATTCCACCTGATCGCGTTCCGCTCTAAAACGAAAAGGCGCCGATGTTCACCACCGGCGCCTTCGCATCAGCACGAGAGGCCAACGATCAGTCGAACGCCTCATCCCAGCTGCCGCCGGTGGCGGCCTTGCTATATTCCGTGGCGCGGTTCTCGAAGAAATTGGCGTGCTCCACCCCGTTCAGCATGACGTCCATCCACGGCAGCGGGTTCTTTTCCACGCGGTAGATGGGCTGCAGTTCCAGCTGCACCAGGCGGCGGTCGGCGATCCAGCGGATGTACTGCTTCACGTCTTCGGCCGTCAGACCCTGCACGCCGCCCATCTCGAACGCCAGGTCGATGAAGGCATCCTCATGCGCCACGATGGTGGAGCAGGCGACATAGAGGTCCTTCTGGAACGCCTCCGTCCAGATGTCCGGGTTCTCGGCGACAAAGGTGCGGAACAGGCGGATGGCGGACTGGGTGTGCAGCGTCTCATCGCGCACCGACCAGGTCACGATCTGCCCCATGCCCTTCATCTTGTTGAAGCGCGGGAAATTCATGAGGATGGCGAAGGAGGCGAACAGCTGCAGGCCTTCGGTGAAGGCGCCGAACACGGCCAGCGTCTTGGCGATGTTGGCCGGGCTGTCGACCGTGAATTCCTGCATGTAGTCGTACTTGTCCTTCATCTCCTTGTAGTGGAGGAAGGCGGAGTATTCGACCTCGGGCATGCCGATGGTATCCAGCAGGTGGCTGTAGGCCGCGATGTGGATGGTTTCGATGTTGGAGAAGGCCGAGAGCATCATCTGCACCTCGGTCGGCTGGAACACCTGCGCATACTTCTTCATGTAGCAGTTGTTCACCTCGACGTCGGCCTGGGTGAAGAACCGGAAGATCTGGGTCAGCAGGTTGCGCTCGCCATCTGACAGCTTCTGGCGCCAGTCCTTCACGTCGTCGGCCAGCGGCACTTCCTCCGGCATCCAATGCAGACGCTGCTGCGTCAGCCAGGCCTCATAGGCCCACGGGTAGCGAAAGGGCTTGTAGACGGGGTTGGGGGTCAAAAGCTGGCTGGCCACGGGCGGAAATCCGTTGTCTGGAAACGTTGGTCAAAACAGGCCTGAAGACGATTTCGTCAGCGCCTCGAAGGGCGCCATCATCGCCGTCAGGAATTCGTCGACGGTCACCTTGCCGTCATGGTCGGTGTCCCACTTCTCGAACTTGCGCAGCGACTGGGCGCGCAGTTCCTCGCGGGTCACGCGGAAATCGCTGTCGGTATCGG
This sequence comes from Azospirillum sp. B4, assembly GCF_000333275.1. Lineage (GTDB taxonomy): Bacteria > Pseudomonadota > Alphaproteobacteria > Azospirillales > Azospirillaceae > Nitrospirillum. Next base: position 4,473 of record NZ_BACU01000063.1, read on the forward strand.
CCGACATCACCGGATCCAGGCCCACCTGCAGGCGCACGCGCGATCCCTGGTAACGCTCGCCCTCCGGCGCGGGCTCCACCGAATCCGGCTGGACCGTGCGGGCCTGCGCGCCCAGCAGGGACGTCACCCTGTGCGGCTGGGCCCGGAAGGGCTGGGTCAGGCGGTACTTCTCCAGTTCGGCCGAGGTGATGCTGCCGTCATGGTCCAGGTCGAACAGGTCGAAGCTGGCGTCCGCGTCGGCGATCATCTCATCCCGGGTCAGGACGCCGTCATGGTTCAGGTCGGCCTGATGAAACCATAGCAGCATGACTGTCTTGTACTGCAGTTGGCTGCCCGATGGCGGCCCCAGGATGCGGCCCGAGGGGCTGACCGGGGCCAGTTGCAGATAGGGATTGACCGGCCCGCCGTCGTGACCGCATCCCGCCAGGCCGAAGCCCAGCGCGCCAGCCAAGGCCACCTTGGCCAGTGCCCTCACAAACCGCATGCGATTTCCCCGCCATATCGATAGGCCGATCGAGGACCAGCCTATCCCAGGACCAATCGATCATCGATCAACCGATCGACTGTCAACCGATCGACCATCAACTGATCACTGGCAGGCCAGGCATTCCTCGTAGTTGTTCACTTCCACGCGCGGCGCGGCCTCGGCTTTCGCTTCCACCTTCTTGGCCACGACGGCGCCGATGTCGGCCTCCGCCCGCTGGATGGACATGGAGCGGAGATAATAAAGGCTCTTCACGCCCTTCTTCCAGGCCTGGAAGTGAATCTGGTGCAGGTCGCGCTTATGCACGTCGGCCGGCAGGAAGATGTTCAGGCTCTGCGACTGGCAAATGAAGGGCGTGCGGTCGGCCGCATGCTCGATCAGCCAGCGCTGGTCCAGCTCGAATGCCGTCTTGAAGACGTCACGCTCCAGGTCGCTCAGGAAGTCCAGGTGCTGGACGGACCCGCCGTTCAGGGTGATGGACGACCAGGTATCCTCGTCATTGCGGCCATATGTCGCCAGCGTCTGTTCCAGATACTTGTTACGCACCGAGAACGACCCCGACAGCGTCTTGTGGTTGAAGGCGTTGGCCGCCGCCGGCTCGATGCCCGGGGAAGCACCGCCGCAGATAATGGAGATGCTGGCGGTCGGCGCGATGGCGATCTTGTTGGAGAAACGCTCCTCCGAGCCATAGTCGGCGGCGTCCGGGCAGGGCCCGCGCTCACGGCCCAGCTTCAGCGACGCCTCGTCGGCCTGGCGCTTGATGTGGGCGAACATGCGCTTGTTCCATACCTTGGCCATCACGCCCTCGATGGGCAGGCCCTGGCTCTGCAGGAAGCTGTGATAGCCCATGACGCCCAAGCCCACCGACCGCTCACGCATGGCGGAATAGCGCGCGCGCTCCATGTCGTCCGGCGCCTTCTCGATGAAGTCCGTCATGACGTTGTCGAGGAAGCGCAGCGTGTCCTCGATGAAGGTGGGGTGGTCCTGCCACTCCAGGAAATATTCCAGGTTCAGCGACGACAGGCAGCAGACGGCCGTGCGCTCGTTGCCCAGCTGGTCCAGGCCGGTGGGCAGCGTGATCTCGCTGCACAGGTTGGACATCTTCACCGACAGGCCGGCCAGCTTGTGATGCTCCGGCATGGCGCGGTTCACATGATCGATGAACAGCAGGTAGGGCTCGCCTGTCTCAATGCGGGCGGTGAGGATGCGGATCCACAAGCTGCGCGCCGAGATGCGACGGATGACGGAGCCATCCTTGGGGCTGGTCAGCGCCCATTCGCCATCCGCCTCGACCGCGCGCATGAAGGCGTCGGGGATGACCACGCCATGGTGCAGGTTCAAGGCCTTGCGGTTCGGGTCGCCGCCGGTGGGGCGGCGCATCTCGATGAATTCCTCGATCTCGGGATGCGAGACCGGCAGGTAGGTGGCGGCGGAGCCACGACGCAAGGACCCCTGGCTGATGGCCAGGGTCAGGCTGTCCATGACGCGGATGAAGGGCACCACGCCGGAGGTCTTGCCGTTGCCGCCGACCTTCTCACCGATGGAGCGCAGATTGCCCCAATAGCTGCCGATGCCGCCACCGCGCGAGGCCAGCCAGACGTTCTCATTCCACAGGTCGACGATGCCCTTCAGGCTGTCGTTGCACTCGTTCAGGAAGCAGCTGATGGGCAGGCCGCGCGAAGTGCCACCGTTGGACAGCACCGGGGTCGCCGGCATGAACCACAGCTTGGAGATATAATCGTACAGGCGCTGGGCATGGGCCGCGTCGTCGGCGTAATAGCTGGCCACACGCGCGAACAGATCCTGGAAGCTTTCACCGGGCAGCAGGTAACGATCGGTCAAGGTGGCCTTGCCGAACGCCGTCAGCAGATCGTCACGGGAATGATCCACAACGACCGCCGGACGGTTAGCAACTTGAATCCTGCCGAAAACGTCTCCGTCCCGCATGACTTATCCCCAGGCTGTGTATGAATTGCGCTGTGGATAACCGAGGACCGGACACCACATCTAGCGGCAACGAGCGCTGATCCTACCAAATCGTGACAGGACGCCAACGGATTTTTTGTACCTCCGAAGGGCATTTTTCCATTGCGTCGGAAAAGCCCAGGCATCCTGCGGCCGGCATGGGTTATCTTGGGGCCCGACCATGGTTAACGGCGGCGCGGCACCTATCCGAAATAGGGCCGCCCAATACCCTGGAGGCAGCCTGATGTTCATCGCGTGCTCCAACCTCATCGTCCCCAACCCCCCTATATCTTGTGCCGGCATCGCCGTGGGGGACATAGATGGTGATGGGCGCTTCGACTTCGTCATCACCTGCGCCGACGCGCCCAACCGGGTGCTGAGCTGGGATGGCGGCGCCCTGGTGGAGCATCCGGCCGGCCCGCTGGCCGACGCCAAGGCCCGCGCGCGGGCGGCCCTGTTCGCCGACATGGACGGCGATGGACGCGAGGAACTCTACATATTGAACGAACCGGGGGCGGCCGGATCCATCCCCACGCCGGACCGCCTGTTCGCCTGCTTCGGCAACCGCTGGGTGGACCTGGCGGCACTGCCGGAGAATTTCGCCGCCGCCAACCGGGCCGCCGGCACGGCGCTGGCCTGCCTGGACCGCCACGGCACCGGCCGCTACAGCATCGTGGTGGGCGGTCAGGGCGTACCGCTGCAACTGTTCGAGCTGGACCGCCGGGGCCGCCTGCACGAGGTGGCGGAGGAGGCGGGCCTGGACATCGAGGCCGACGCCCGCCTGTTGCTGGGCTCCTGCCTCACCGGGTCGCTGCCGGACCTGTTCGTGGGCTGCGCCGCCGGACCCAACCTGTTGTTCCGCAACCTGGGTGGCGGTCAGTATGAGGAGATCGCGGACGCGGTCGGATTGGACGACCCCCATGCCGACGCCAGCGCCGCCACCATCCTGGATGCCGACGGTGACGGGCTGGTGGACCTGCTGCTGGGCAACGCCCAGGGGCCGCAGCGCCTGTTCCAGCACCGCGCCGGTGGCGGCTTCGTCGATGTCACCCCGGAGGAGATGGCCCAGCCCGGCCCGGTGCGCGCCGTCATCGCCGCCGATTTCGACAACGACGGATATGAGGAGCTGTTCTTCAACATGCATGGCCAGCCCAACCGCCTGTTCGCCTGGCGGGAGGACCGCTGGGTATCCATCGACCTGGGCGACGCCGCCGAGCCGGAGGGCCTGGGCACCGCCGCCGTGGTGGCTGACATTGACGGCGATGGCCAGCTGGAGTTGCTGATCGGCCACGGCGACGGTGAGGGCCAGCCCCTGTCCCTGTTCCTGGCCTCCCCCACTGGCAACAACTGGCTACGCGTCCTGCCGTTGACCGCGGGCGGCGCCCCGGCGCGCGGCGCCACCGTCTGCCTGACCGCGGGCGAGCGCCGCCAACTGCGCAGCATCACCGGCGGCTCCGGCGGCCCCTACCAGCGCGAGCCGGTGGCCCATTTCGGCCTGGGCGACCTGACGGTAGCCGACCTACTGGAGATCACCTGGCCCGATGGCGCCACGCTGAAGGTGGAACGGCCCGACCTCTGCCGCCTGATGGTGGTGCACCATCCCAGCTTGGGGCAGCAACCGACGTGCTAGAGGTATCCGGGGGGCCGTCCTGAAAGGGCCGGCCCCCCGCCGCCGATATGAGCTTAGGCCTGGTTGAGCAGGGAGGGGTTGATGCCTTTGGTCTGGGTGGCGACGTCCGCGAAATCGCTCATCAACGACTGCACCGCCTGCATCATGGCATCCATGGCATCGGGGTTGTTCTCGCCATCCGGGCCGCCATGGTGGATCGTGATGGAGGTACCGTCCGGCAGATCCGCATGGAAGGTGTCCAACGTGCGGAACTGCTGCGCGCCAGAGCCATCACCCAACGCCGGGTTGCCTGGCGCTTTGTTCGACGGCTGCGCGCCGTCCTGAGTGTCCACAGCGCTGAGCGTTTTTACCATGTCTTCAAACGAACTCAGCATCTGGGCGCTGAACCCGCTGAAACCACCGCCGATATGGGCGATGCCCACGGAGAAACCGTTGGGCAGACTGACATTTATTGAATCTGACTCGGTATTCCCGCCGCCCAGCAAACCGCTGAATCCGGTGGAGGGGCCCGCGGCCCCCACGGCCGGGCTGTTCGTGCTGGATTGGGTGGGCAAAGGCGGCGAATTGCTAACGGTGCTGACGGTCATCGGCGGTGCACTCCCAAGAAGAAGGTGGGTGCACCAAAGCAACCATCATGCCAATATTTGCAAACCTGTAAACCTGGGCGGTACGGGGAAATTCCCGTAGTAGGCAATTTTTCCCAGGCATTTTCCACCTATGGGAAATACTTTCTAGGCAAAAGCCGCCCATTACGAGGGCGCGACCATCCCTGCCTGGCGGCGGGTGCGGCCCAGCGTCAGGCCGTAGAAACGGGCCAGCATGACGGCGTTGGCGCCCCAGCCCACGCCGTACAAGCCGACGCTGACGGCGTAGCTGGCGGCGATCTCGACCGGGTCGGTCAGGCGGCTGAACAGCAGGGTGATCAGCAGCGGCAGCACCGTGAGCAGGCTGAGCGCGGTCAGGCGCAGCGATAGCCCCCGGGTGGCGGTCCAGCCCTGGCGGAAGGATGCCGCCTCCCCCACCGCGACAGGCACCACCCCCACCATCAGCCGGCCGTAGACGCCGGCCATGATCAGCAGCAACGGCAGGGCGGCGGCCACGGCCAGGCCGTTCACCACCGCCTCCGGCATCTCCATGCCCAGGCTGACCATCACGCTGTTCAGCACCGCCAGCGACGGATACAGGAGGGCCAGCACCGGCAGGGTGGCCACGGCCGCGGCCAGCGACCACCCGAGATAGGCCAGTTCCCGCCGCCCCAGGCTGGGGCTGAGGAAGGCCACGCCGTCATCGGCCAGCAGCACCCAGCGCGCCCACCAAATCTGCATGCGGGCATAGAACCAGTAATGGAACAGCAGGGGCAGCAGGTAGAAGGGCAGGACCTCATCCTCCCACGCCTGCTCCTGAGCGGGGTCCACCGGCCGGGGGTGGGTCAGCGCTATGATGACGTAGAGGACCAGCATCACCAGCGCGGGCATGCCGGCGAAACGCAGGGTGCGCCCCGGGTCGGACAGCACCTCGCGGAACGCGGCCACCGCCTCGTGCCAGATCATCGGCTTGCGCCGCATATCCTCCATAACCGCCCTGTCCTCAAAAACCTCTGCCCCGCCCCCGCACAATGCCGGATCGCGCCGACCGTGACGAAGCGTTATGTTGCCGCGCCTCAACATTCCGATGCCCAAGGCCCCCATGCCCCAGCCCGCCCTGACCGTCCGCGCGGAAACCTTCCCCATCCGCGGCACATTCCGCATCTCCCGCGGGGCCAAGACGGAAGCGCGCGTCGTGACCGCGTCGGTGACGGCGGACGGCCCCCACGGCCCGGTCACCGGCTGGGGCGAGTGCGTGCCCTATGCCCGCTATGGCGAAACGGTGGCGGGCGTAGTGGCGGCGATCGAGGCGCAGGCGCAGGCCGTGGCCGCCGGCCTGGACCGTGCCGCCCTGCAGCGCCTGATGCCGCCGGGTGCCGCGCGCAACGCCCTGGATTGCGCGCTGTGGGACCTGGAGGCCAAGCGCACCGGCACCCCCGTCTGGCGTCTGGCCGGCCTGGCTCAGCCCCCATCCCCACTGGCGACCGCCTACACCCTGTCGGTCGACACGCCTGAGGCGATGGGTGCGGCCGCTAGCGCCGCCGCGCACTATCCCCTGCTGAAGCTGAAGCTGACCGGCGAGGGCGATCTGGAGCGGGTGGCGGCGGTGCGGCGAAGCGCGCCCATGGCTCGGCTGATGGGCGGACGCCACGAAAGGCTGGTCCCTGGATCAGCTGTCCCGTTACGCCCCGGCCCTGCGGGCGCTGGGCGTGGAGTTGCTGGAACAGCCCCTGCCGGCAGGGTGCGATGCCGCGTTGGCCGGCCACGCCTGCCCCATCCNGCTGGGCGCGGACGAGTCGGTGCATGGGCTGGACAGCCTTGACGCCCTGGTCGGCCGCTACCAGGTGGCCAACATCAAGCTGGACAAGACCGGCGGCCTGACGGAGGCGCTGGCCATGAAGGCGGCGTGCGAGGCGGCCGGGCTGAAGGTCATGGTGGGCTGCATGGTGGCGACCTCCCTGTCCATGGCGCCCGCCCACCTGCTGGCTCAGGGGGCCACCTTCGTCGACCTCGACGGCCCGCTGTTGCTGGCCCGCGACCGATCGCCCCGCATCACCTACCAGGGCATCACCGCCAACCCCCCGCCCTCCGCCTTATGGGGATGAGGGAATGGACGGAAATCAGACCCTTGCACCGTCGTCCCTCTCTCTTTAGGCCCTCCATCCGGCGACCTTTCCCTGGGGCCTCCCCCTGGGGGCCTACGCCCAAGGGCGCACTTCGCTTTTGGTCTAAAACAGGATTAACTCGCTTCCAGCCAAGTAAAACGTCTGGTCGAGGTCATGCTGAATCGCATTCTGGGCAGGGAACAAGGGGGGCAGCGGGAAGAATTGACCCGTCTGCGCGCGGAAAACGCTGCCCTGAAGGCGGAGAACGCCTTGCTGAATCGCCTGTCGGCACCCGCCCCCCTGCTGGCCTTCGTCCAGGATTTAGGCCTGCGCTACGTCTGGGCCAAAGGCCCCGTCGCCGCCTTTGGCCCCGGTGTCCTGGGCCTGACCGACCTGGACATCCGCAACGGCCGTGGCAAGAACGCCGAGGGTTTCACCACCCTGCACGCCATCAAGGGCCGCATCCTGGAAACCGGCCGGGGTGAGCGGCATATGTTCCGCCTGGAGATCCCGGGCGAAACGGAAAGCCGGCTGTACGATCTGGTGCTGGAACCCCACCGGGACGCCGACGGCACCATCGCCGGCATCGTCGGCCTGGGGCTGGACATCACGGTGGAAGCGGCACGCCGCGGCGCGGTCGCCCTGGCGGAAGCCCAGGCGGTGCGGTCGGAGGCGGAACGCGCCAACCGGGCCAAGTCCCGCTTCCTGGCCGCCGCCAGCCACGACCTGCGCCAGCCCTTCCAGGCCATGCGCCTGTTCCTGCACCTGCTGGAAACCCGCCTGACCGACGACGGCCAGCGCGACCTGGCCAACAAGCTGACGGAATCGCTGGACGCCACCGAAGACCTGCTGAACGCGCTGGTCCAGATCTCGGCGCTGGAGGCGGCGACCGTCACCCCCACCCCCACCCGCTTCGCGCTATCCCCGGTGCTGGAGCGGCTGGCAGGGGAGTTCCGGCCGCTGGCCGCCGCCAATGGCGTGGCCCTGCGCTGCGTTCCCACCACCGCCCAGGTCAACAGCGACCCGGTGCTGATCGACCGCATGGTACGCAACCTGATCGTCAATGCCGTGCGCCATACCCGCAAGGGCGGCATCCTTATCGGCTGCCGCCGCCGCGGCACGACGGTGCAGTTGCAGGTGTGGGACACCGGCTGCGGCATCCCCGCCGACCAACTGCCCTTCATCTTCGATGAGTTCTATCGGGGCGATACGGCTGCCGGCACGCCCACCGCCCAGGCCAAGGGCGGCCAGAACAAGCGCGACGCCTCCCATGGGCTGGGCTTGGGCCTGGCAATCGTCAGGAAGACAGCCACCCTGCTGGGCCTTACGGTCACCGTCGTCTCCACCCCCAATCGGGGCTCCGGCTTCACCATCACCCTGCCGCTGGCCGAACCGATGCGCCCGCCCGCCCCCCGGCCCGTCCTGGTGACGGAGACGCGGCCGGCGGTGCCCCAGCAGACGGCCCCAGCGCCCGCCGAACCGCCGGCACCGGTGGCGGAGCCCGTGGCTGACAAGCCCGCCGGCGTCCTTGTCGCCCTGCTGGAAGATGATCCGCTGCAGCTGGCGGCGCTGGAGGCCATGGTGGAGGATTGGGGCTGGATGCCCCTGGCCGCCGCCACGCCCGAAGCGCTGTTCGAAGGCTTGGGCAAGGCTGGCGGGCCACCACGCCTGCTCATTTCAGAC
>NZ_BACU01000062.1 GCF_000333275.1 Azospirillum sp. B4
CGTTGTAACCTTTTCCGCCGTTGAGGATGACGCGCGGCCGGCCGATAGTCCACAGGCGAACGTTGTCCGGGGCGGGGCCGGACCACTGTACGGGGGGCATCAGCCAGCCCGGCTCCGTGGCCTGCGCCTATTGCGGCGGCGCGGTGCT
>NZ_BACU01000061.1 GCF_000333275.1 Azospirillum sp. B4
AACAACCATCTGACGGTTATGTCAGGGCGATGTTGGCCAGGCGGCTGATATGCGCCAGGCTGTCACCGGCCGCCAGCGCCGTGGACCATCCGGGACCGAACTGGGGCTTCGGGATGGGCGCCCCACCTGAAACGATCTATGATCCCGGTACCGCCGTTTTTGCGTGATCGTCCGGAAATCGTCTCATGGATCCCTTGTCCGATGTCCTGTCCCTGCTGAAGCCCCGCAGCTATGCCGCCGGCGGCTTCGATTGCGGACCGGACATCTCCATCCAGTTCCACCGCCATGACGGCATCAAGTGCTACGCCGTCGTCTCCGGCGCCTGCTGGCTGGAGGTCGAGGGGGCGGCGGCGGCGGTGCGGCTGACCGCCGGGGACTGCTTCCTGCTGCCCCGGGGATGGCCCTTCCGCCTGGCCTCCGACCTGTCCTTGCCGTCCATCGATTCCCGCACGCTGTTTCCGGCGGTGCGCCGGGGCGGCTTCCTGGTCATCAACGGCGGCGGCGGTTGCTTCATCGTCGGCGGCCATTTCGCCGTGGATGGCCGGCACGCCGGCATCCTGCTGGCTGGCCTGCCGCCCATCATCCACATCCGGGATGAGGCCGATCGGGCGGCGCTGCGCTGGTCCATGGACCGCATGCGCCAGGAACTGCGCGATCCCCAGCCGGGCGCCTTCCTGATGACCCAGCACCTGGCGCAGATGATGCTGGTACAGGCCCTGCGCGCACATCTGGCACAGGGGGCGAAGGCCAGCGGCGGCGGCGACGTCGGTTGGCTGTTCGCCCTGGCGGATCCGCGGATGGGGGCGGCCATCGCCGCCCTGCATGCCGACCCGGCCCGGCGCTGGACCCTGCAGGCGCTGGCGGCGCACGTGGGCATGTCCCGCTCCAGCTTCGCCCTGCGCTTCAAGGGGATGGTGGGTACCGCCCCCATGGAATACCTGGCGCGCTGGCGCATGCTGCTGGCCGGGGATCGGCTGGCCCATGGGGGGGAGCCCGTCTCCACCATCGCCCTGTCGCTGGGCTATGAGTCGGAAAGCGCCTTCAGCACGGCGTTCAAGCGGGTCATGGGCTGTTCGCCCCGGCAGTACGGGCGCGGGGCCGGTCAGGCCGTGCACGCGCCGGAATGGGAGTCGCGGCCGGCACCGGCGCTGGTGGCGGAATAATTCCAGTGAATTGGAAGCCGAGGGGACGGAAAAGCAAAAGGCGCCTGGAAAGGGCGCCTTGGTCCGCCTGGTGAGACTGGAGCGGGCGAAGGGATTCGAACCCTCGACCCCAACCTTGGCAAGGTTGTGCTCTACCCCTGAGCTACGCCCGCGTGCCACAGTCTCAAAACGCTTTCGGGGTCTCCCCCGTAAAAGCGAAAGGCCGAACCCGCCGGCCCGGCCTTTTCTTCGCGTCGCCTTCCCTGAGGAAGACTGGAGCGGGCGAAGGGATTCGAACCCTCGACCCCAACCTTGGCAAGGTTGTGCTCTACCCCTGAGCTACGCCCGCGCTCCGTTCCGTCGGCCGGCCTTGACCTTGCGATCAGTGCCCCCCGGCAGTGAGCGCGGATAATATGCAGGTGCCGATCGAATGCAAGCGCTTTTTTCAGGGAAAAATCGGGCGGCTTTTTTCCCCGCGCCGGGGCGGCTATAAGGGACCGGTCACCGTCCCGTCCGGTGCCGCAGGGAGCCCATACCCCTTGCGGCGGTGGCGTGGCGGGCTCATTTCAAGGACCTATGCGCGGGGCCCAGGCTCGTGCCCACTGTCGGGGCGGCGGCCGCGCGGCTGATGAAGGGATGAAGTGCCATGCAGTTTCCGACCAGTGCCGCCCCCGGCGGCAACGCCCCGGTGGACAAGTCCAGCCTGATCAAGGACGGCAGCGACCGGACCTTCATGGCCGATGTCATCGAGGCCTCGCGCGAGGTGCCGGTGATCGTGGACTTCTGGGCGCCGTGGTGCGGTCCCTGCAAGACCCTGGGTCCCATCATCGAGAAGGCCGTGCTGGCCGCCAAGGGTGCGGTGAAGCTGGTCAAGATCGACACCGACCAGAACCCGGCCATCGCCGGCCAGCTGCGCATCCAGTCCATCCCCGCCGTCTACGCCTTCTTCCAGGGCCGCCCGGTGGATGGCTTCACCGGCGCCCTGCCGGAAAGCCAGATCAAGCAGTTCATTGACCGGCTGGTGCAGGCGGCGGGCGGCGTGCCCGGCGCCGCCGACATCGCCGCCGTGCTGGAAGAGGCCGGCCAGCTGCTGGAGGCGGGCGATCCCCAGACCGCCGCCGCCCTCTATAACGAGGTGCTGGGCGAGGAGCCGGAGAACGCCGTGGCCTATGCCGGCCTGATCCGCTGCCTGCTGGCCGCCGACCAGACGGACACGGCGCAGGAGATGCTGGACCAGGCGCCGGCGGCGCTGGCCAAGGCGCCGGAGATCGTGGCCCTGCGCACCCAGATGGACCTGGCCCGCCAGGCGGCGGACATGGGCCCGGTGGGTGACCTGGAGCGCGCGGTGGCGGCCGATGCCAACAACCACCAGGCCCGCTACGATCTGGCGCTGGCGCTCTATGCCGGCGGCCAGCAGGAGGCGGCGGTGGACCATCTGCTGGACATCGTGAAGCGTGATCGTGAATGGAACGAGCAGGCGGCCCGCAAGCAGCTGGTGAAGTTCTTCGAGGCCCTGGGCTTCAAGCATCCGCTGGCCATCGGCGGCCGGCGCAAGCTGTCGTCCATCCTGTTCGCCTGACGCGACCGGCGTGATGAGCCCCTTCGCCCCCACCTTCGACCGGCTGCCGACCAGCATCCCCGTCTTTCCCCTGACGGGGGCGCTGGTCCTGCCCCGGGCCCGCCTGCCGCTCAACATCTTCGAGCCGCGGTACCTGGCCATGGTGCAGGACAGCCTGGGCGCCGACCGGCTGATCGGCATGATCCAGCCCATGGAGCCGGGGGCGGAGGCGGAAGCCGGCGCGGAACCGCCGCTGGCCGGCGTCGGCTGCTGCGGCCGGCTGACGGCCTTCGCGGAGACGGACGATGGCCGCTATCTCATCACCCTGACCGGCCTGTGCCGCTTCCGCATCCGGCAAGAGGTGTCGACCATGCG
>NZ_BACU01000060.1 GCF_000333275.1 Azospirillum sp. B4
TTCGTTATTTAGCGAAATAACGAATGAATGTCCAGGGCCGCTGGATCGCCGGGATGGGGGCGGGCTTGCCCGCGTCCGGCGCGGGGGGCCCTTGCCTGTCCGGCGCTTGCCGTGCCGGGGTGCCTTGGACTAGCGTGCGGCCACCCTCGCAACCCCATCATATGGATAAGCCCATGGCCACAGAGACGACGTCCGATCGGGTCCTCATTCTCGATTTCGGGTCGCAGGTGACCCAGCTCATCGCCCGGCGGGTGCGCGAGGCGGGGGTGTTTTGCGAGATCCATCCCTACTCCATGTCCGAGGATGCCATCCGGGCTTACGCGCCCAAGGCCATCATCCTGTCGGGCAGCCCGGCCTCGGTGACGGAAGAGGGCAGCCCCCGCGCCCCCGGCATCGTCTTCACCGCCGGCGTTCCCGTGCTGGGCATCTGCTATGGGCAGCAGACCATGTGCGAGCAGTTGGGCGGCAAGGTGGAGCCGGGCGAGACGCGGGAGTTCGGCCGCGCCTTCGTGGATGTGAAGGAGCCCTGCGCCCTGTTCGAGGGCGTGTGGCAGGTCGGCGCGCGCGAGCAGGTGTGGATGAGCCACGGCGACCGCGTCGCCAAGCTGCCGGAAGGTTTCCGCATCGTGGCGACCAGCGAGGGCGCGCCCTACGCCATCATCGCCGACGACGCCCGCCGTTTCTATGCCGTGCAGTTCCATCCGGAGGTGGTGCACACCCCACATGGCGACGCGCTGATCCGCAATTTCCTGTTCTCCGTTTCCGGCCTGTCGGGCAGCTGGACCATGGCCGCCTTCAAGGCCCAGGCCATCGAGAAGATCCGCGCCCAAGTCGGCACCGGCAAGGTCATCTGCGGCCTGTCCGGCGGCGTCGACAGCTCGGTGGCCGCCGTGCTGATCCATGAAGCCATCGGCGACCAGCTGACCTGCATCTTCGTCGACACCGGCCTGATGCGCGCGGGTGAGGCGGATGAGGTGGTGACCCTGTTCCGCGACCACTACAACATCCCGCTGGTGCATGTGGACGCGGCCGACCTGTTCCTGGGCAAGCTGGCCGGCGTCAGCGACCCGGAGGTGAAGCGCAAAACCATCGGCGCCACCTTCATCGAGATCTTCGATGCCGAGGCCAAGAAGATCGGCGGCGCCGGCTTCCTGGCCCAGGGCACGCTCACCCCGA
>NZ_BACU01000059.1 GCF_000333275.1 Azospirillum sp. B4
GCCCGTTGGCTGGAACGCCAGCTGAACGATCCCTATGTGGCGGAGGCCAAGAAGCGCGGCTATCGCTCCCGCGCGGCCTTCAAGCTGCTGCAGCTGGATGAGAAGTACCACCTGCTGAAGCCCGGCACCCGCGTGGTTGACCTGGGCGCGGCCCCCGGCGGCTGGACCCAGGTGGCGGTGGAGAAGGTGCGCGGCGCCAAGGTCGTGGGCCTGGACATCCTGGGCATGGAGGATGTGCCCGGCGCCATCACCATGCAGATGGACTTCCTGTTGCCCGAGGCGCCGGACCAGCTGAAGGCCGCCCTGGGCGGCCCGGCCGACGTGGTGCTGTCCGACATGGCGGCGCCCACCACCGGCCATCCCAAGACCGACCATCTGCGCATCATGGCCCTGGCCGACGCGGCCTACGCCTTCGCGGCCGAGGTGCTGGCCCCCGGCGGGGCCTTCGTGGCCAAGCTGTTCCAGGGCGGGGCGGAGCGCAGCCTGCTGGACCTGCTGAAGCGCGACTTCGCCGTCGTCCGCCATGCCAAGCCGCCGGCCAGCCGCGCCGACAGCTCGGAAACCTACGTGGTCGCCACCGGCTTCCGGGGCGCCACCACACGGCATGAGGACGATGCCGGGGACGGCGACGAGGACTAAAATCCATTACCTTTCCACCCCGTGAGGGGTGAGGCGCGCGCAAGTCTGCCATGGCGGATTTGACCCATATGTGGTGGGTTCACAACGGCTCGGGTGCCGTGTATCGTGCGTCGAACCTTAAGCCCTGGATGACGCGGCCGGCCCCATGTGTGGGGGCGGACGGGTCGTCCCATACCCGTATCTGACGCCTGGCCACCCGCTGCCCCAAGGGTTGGCCGCCTAGGGAGATGGTTCATGACCCGTGCGCTCCAAATTCGCGAAGCCCTCACCTTCGACGACGTCCTGCTGGAACCCGCGGCGTCCAGCGTCATGCCGGGCGAGGTCGACACCCGCACCCGCCTGACCAAGACCATCGAGCTGGGCATCCCCCTGCTGTCGTCCGCCATGGACACGGTGACCGAGGCGGCGCTGGCCATTGCCATGGCCCAGGCTGGCGGCATGGGCGTCATCCACCGCAACATGGACATCGAACGCCAGGCGGAGGAAGTGCGCCGGGTGAAGCGCTTCGAATCCGGCATGGTGGTCAATCCCATCACCATCGCGGCCGACGCCACCCTGGCCGACGCCCTGGGCCTGATGGCGCGCTATCACATCTCCGGCATTCCGGTGGTGGAGAACGGCGGCGCCGGCAAGCTGGTGGGCATCCTGACCAACCGCGACGTCCGTTTCGCCACCAACCCGCACCAGCCGGTGTCGGAGCTGATGACCCACCAGAACCTGGTGACGGTGCGCGAGGGCGTGGGCAAGGAGGAGGCCAAGCGCCTGCTGCACACCCACCGCATCGAGAAGCTGCTGGTGGTGGATGACAGCTACCGCTGCATCGGCCTGATCACGGTGAAGGACATCGAGAAGGCGCAGTCACACCCCAACGCCTGCAAGGATGAGAAGGGCCGCCTGCGCGTGGCCGCCGCCACCGGCACCGGCCCTGACGGCCTGGCCCGCGCGGAGGCCCTGTTCGACGCTGGCGTGGACGTGCTGGTGGTCGACACCGCCCACGGCCATTCCGCCAAGGTGCTGGACCAGGTGACCGCCGCGCGCAAGCTCAGCAACTACACCCAGGTCATCGCCGGCAACGTCGCCACCGGGGCCGCGGCCCTGGCGCTGATCGACGCCGGTGCCGATGCCATCAAGGTGGGTATCGGGCCGGGCTCGATCTGCACCACCCGCATCGTCGCCGGCGTGGGCGTGCCCCAGCTGACCGCCGTGATGGACGTGGTGGACGCCTGCCGTGAACGCGGCATCCCCGTCATCGCCGACGGCGGCATCAAGTATTCCGGCGACCTGGCCAAGGCCATCGCCGCCGGTGCCGACTGCGCCATGCTGGGCAGCATGTTCGCCGGCACGGACGAAAGCCCGGGCGAGGTCATCCTGTACCAGGGCCGCAGCTACAAGAGCTATCGCGGCATGGGCTCGGTTGGCGCCATGGCCCGGGGCTCCGCCGACCGCTATTTCCAGGCGGAGGTCAGCAACACCCTGAAGCTGGTGCCGGAAGGCGTGGAAGGCCGCGTGCCCTATAAGGGCCCCGTGGGCAGCGTCATCCACCAGCTGGTGGGCGGCCTGCGCGCGGCCATGGGCTACACCGGCAACGCCACCCTGCCGGAGATGCAGAAGAACTGCCGCTTCGTGCGCATCACCAACGCGGGGCTGCGCGAAAGCCACGTCCACGACATCCAAATCACCAACGAGTCGCCGAACTACCGTCCGGGTTGAATTTCGGACTACGGTTGCTTCTTCCATCCATGGTTGGGGGCGCCCTCAGCGGCATGAGATAAGTCTCATGCCGCTGTAGGCCGCGACGGCGGCCGCCGGAGGTTTCCGGGCAGCGGAGCGGACTGGAAGCCGAGGATAAGCCAAGGGCCGGATGGCCCGCCGGCGTTTGAGGCAACTAATCTAGGCCGCGACGGCGGCCGCCGGAGGTTTCCGGGAAGCGAAGCGGACTGGAAGCCTAGGATAAGCCAAGGGCCGGATGGCCCGCCGGCGTTTGAGGCAACTAATCTAGGCCGCGACGGCGGCCGCCGGAGGTTTCCGGGGAGCGAAGCGGACTGGAAGCCTAGGATAAGCCAAGGGCCGGATGGCCCGCCGGCGTTTGAGGAAATATACATATGACCCCGACCGCTCGCCTGCAGGCGGCCATCGATCTTCTGACGGAAGTGCTGGCCACGCCGCGCCCCGCCGATGCCGTGGCCAGCGCCTTTTTCCGCGCCCGCCGCTACATCGGCGCCAAGGATCGCACCGACGTGGCCGAGAAGGTCTACGGCATCCTGCGGCGCTGGGCCCGGCTGCACTGGTGGCTGAACCGCGCGGGGTATGGGGGGGAAGGCCAGCCGGCGGTGGACGCCCGCGCCTTGCTGATCGCCGATGAGCTGCTGACCCGGGGCCGCGGCGCGGCCTCGGTGGCGGAGCATTTCAACGGCGGCAAGTTCGCGCCCACGGCCCTGGAGGCGCATGAGCGCGCGCTGATCCAGGCGCTGGAGACCCACACCCTGGACCATCCGCAGCAGCCGGACGCCGTGGTGGCGGAGGTGCCGGACTGGGCGGCGGACACCCTGCGCAACGCCTTGGGCGACCGCTTCGTGCCGGAAATGCAGGCCATGCTGGGCGCGGCGCCCATGGACCTGCGCGTCAACCCGGTGAAGGGCACCCGCGAGCAGGCGCTGGCGGCCCTGGCCAAGGCCGGCGTTCAGGCGGAGCCGACGCGCATTTCGGCGCTGGGCATCCGCGTGCGCAACCGTTTCCCCATCGCCACGCTGAAGGCCTTCCAGGATGGGCTGCTGGAAATCCAGGACGAGGGCTCGCAGCTGGTGGCCTTCGCCGCCAACCCGCAGCCGGGCCAGCAGGTGGTGGATTTCTGCGCCGGGGCCGGCGGCAAGACGCTGGCCATCGCCGCCATGATGAACAACAAGGGTCGCGTGGTCGCCTGCGACGTGCTGGACGGCCGGCTCAAGCGGGCGCAGGAGCGGTTCCGTCGGGCGGGCCTGCACAACATCGAGACACGGCCCCTCAAGTCCGCGCGCGATCCATGGGTGAAACGGCACAAGGGCCGCTTCGATCGCGTGGTGGTGGACGCGCCGTGCAGCGGCACCGGCACCTGGCGCCGCAATCCCGACGCCCGCTGGCGCCAGCTGGGGCCGGGGCTGTCGGAGCTGCTGCCCCTGCAGGCCGAAATCCTGGACAGCGCCGCCCGCCTGGTGCGGCCCGGCGGCCGCCTGGTCTATGCCACCTGTTCCCTGCTGCCGGAGGAGAACCAGGACCAGGTGACGGCGTTCCTGGCCAGCCATCCGGACTTCGCCCTGCTGCCCGTCACCGAGGCCTGGCCCGAGGGTATGGGCGTGCCGCCCAGCACCGACGGCATGCTGTCGCTGTCGCCGGCCCGTCACGACACCGATGGCTTCTTCGCCGCCGTCATGGTGCGCAAGGACGTCGCTCCCGATACCGCCGGCGCGGAAGAAGGGACGGAAGACGCCGCCGAGGCGTAACCCCTCAATTCCCGGGACACCACCACCATCTTGTCGCGCCGCCTCTGGCGGGGCGCCGTTTTCTGCGGCAGGATGGTGGGGACGGTAACGGGAACGAGGGGCGGTTCATGGCTCACGGTCCGGCGGAAATCGGTTTGGTGCGTACGGCCACCCAGGCGGACGCCGCGGCCATCGCCCGCGTCCATGTCGCCAGTTGGCGCACGACATATCCGGGACAATTGCCCGACGATTACCTGGTGGGTCTGTCGCCCGAGGCCCACGCCCTGCGCTGGCGAGGCCTGCTGGCCGGCCGCCAGCGCCGCACCTTTGTCGCCGTGGGGGAGAACATCGCCGCCGACGGCCTGCCGGCGACCGGCGTCGTGGGCTTCGCCACCTGCGGCCCCCAGCGCACCGAGATGCGCGGGTACGAGGGTGAGTTCTACGCCATCTATCTGTACGACCATGCCCAGAACCAGGGCCACGGCCGCCGCCTGATGGCCGCCATGGCGACGGAGTTGCTGTCGTCCGGCATGCGCTCCGCCTGCGTCTGGGTGCTGCGCGACAACCCCGCCCGCTGGTTCTATGAACGCCTGGGCGGCAGTCGCCTTGCGGAACAGCCCATCACCTTCGCCGGCGCCCGCCTGACGGAGGTGGCCTATGGCTGGCTGGACCTGGCGCCCCTGGCCCGGCTGTCCTCCTACAGCGAGGGGTAAGCAAAGCGCTGTTGGACCTGCCGGCGCTTGAGGCATTAGAGCCGTCGTAGGACGGCGAAAGAAACCGACCGGCGTACGCGAAAGCCCAGCTTCTCATAGACCCGCTTGGCCCCGTCGTTCTCCGTCTTCACGTGCAGGAAGGGCATCTCGCCCTCCGCGTTGATGCCGGCGGCCACCGCGCTGACCAGGGCCAAGGCCAAGCCCCGGCCGCGGAAGTCCGGGTCAGTGCAGACGGCGCTGACCTCTCGCAGGCCGGGCAGGCGCATGCGCTGGCCGGTCATGGCCATCAGGCGCCCATCCCCGCTGCGCAGGCCGAAATAGGCGCCCATGCGGATGGTGCCATCCAGGAAGGGGCCAGGCTCCGTCCGCTGGGCCAGATCGACCATGTCGGGCACGTCGTCGGCGGTCAGGCGCAGTACGGGGACAGGCGGCACTGGCGACAGGACCTCGCACACCATTTGGTCGATCTCTCGGGCGCGCAGCACCTGCCAGTCATCCGTTGGGAAATCCAGCGCCACCGGGCTGACCAGGCCGATCCCCCGGCCGGAGGGCACCAGCGCCGCCAGGTCGGCCAACGCCGCCGGCGTGGGTTCGGCCAGTCCGGCGAGGGGGGAGATGTCCTCCTGATATCGCGCGGCCAGGCCGTGCACCTGGCCCAGCTCTTGGTGCGCGGTGGCCAGCGCGTTCCACACGGGATTGTCCAGCAGGGTCAGGTCAGCCACGGAAGGTCCCCCAGTGTCAATTTCCCTCTGGATGGGTATGGGGACGCCTTCATGCAAGGGGGAAGATGCCGGCGGCGGTTCCAAAAACGAAAAGGCCTTCTCCCGCTGGGGTGAGAAGGCCTTTTCGTTTGAACCGGGAGTTCCGGCCGGCGCGCCCGCTGAAAGGCCGGGCGCGCGTCGTCTTGATGCTGTGTCACAGCATGGCGTTGATGCACAGGGCGATGACGGCGGCGATGGACAGCATGCCGGCGGTCTCGACCAGGGCGGTCAGGCGGGCGGCGAAGCCGAAGGAGGCGGTGGTCCGGGTGGCGGTGACGGTGGTCATGATCTCTATCCCCTTGTGATGTGCAGGATCGCTGGTCGGGCGATGGTCGTGGTCGGAAGCGTCAGGCGGTCGGTCTGGTGGCTTACAGCATCGCGTTGACGCTGGCGGCGATCAGCAGGGCGATGGCCAGCATGGCGCTGGTCTCAACGCTGGCGATCGAGGGCAACACCTTGAAAAAGCGGAAGGAAGCGGTGCGGGTGGAAGCGGCGAAGGCGGTCATTTTCATCTCCATCAGGATCGTTGGTCGGTGTTGTCCCCTTATCAGCAAGGGGCGTGCCAACTTCCGGAACCGGCTGGATTCCTCGAGCTGAGGCTTGGATCAATCCTTTGGTGACGCGCGTTGCGCCACAAAGTCGCCATTATTACGATTTTATCAAAAAATCACCCACCGCTGCCCTGTTCGTGAACGGACACTGTCCGTTTCCGGACGGTCCATTCGGACACCGGCCTTACTTCCGGGGCGTCGCCTGGTCGACGAAACGGGTGATGGCCTCCATCACCCCCGGGGCCAGGGGCAGGGTGGGGTCGGCGTAGGTCGCGATGTTGGCGGCGCGGTCCATCGGCGCCGTCTTCAGCATATGATTGGCGCCGGGGATAAGGGCCAGGGTGGCTTTCGGCTGGGCCTGGGCCAGCAGGTGGGCGTCGTCCACCGTGACCTGGAGATCGGTCTCGCCTTGCAGCACGAGTAGCGGGACCGTCAATGCGGCGGCCGCCTGCGCCGGGTCGGCGTCGTTCATGGACATGAGGTAGGGCTGGACGCTGGGCCGGTACATGGCGCGCAAGGCGGGCGGCACATCGTTCACCAGGCGGCCGGCCCGCAGCTCGGCCTGGATGGCGACCAGCTTGTCCACCACCTCCGCCGGCGCGCCCTTGGCCCGCACCTGGTCCAGCAGCACCTGGTCGAAGGGCCGTCCCACGCCGGACAGGGACAACACGCCGCAGACGGGCACACTGGCCTTGACCAGCGCCGTCGCTGCCAAGGTGGCGATGGTCGCCCCCTCCGAATGACCCAACAGCATGACGCACCGCACCTTGGGTTGGCGTGCCAGGAAGCGGGCCCAGGCAACCATGTCGTCGACATAGGTGGATAGACGCAGCTTGTCCTCACCTGGG
>NZ_BACU01000058.1 GCF_000333275.1 Azospirillum sp. B4
GACGCATCACGCGCCCCCCTTGCCGAATTTCCACACCGGTATGCCCATGCCTCGCGCCTTGTCGGCGAGGTTCTGGGTGATGCCTGAACCGGGGAAGGCGATGCCCAGGTGACTGGAGCTGTCGCGGAAGAAATTGGCTGGGGGACTTGGATTCGAACCAAGGTTGACGGAGTCAGAGTCCGTAGTCCTACCGCTAGACGATCCCCCAGCAGGACGGAACCGCGATGACGCCTGGATCGGCGCCTGTGCCCAGGTGACCGGAGCTGTCGCGGAAGAAATTGGCTGGGGGACTTGGATTCGAACCAAGGTTGACGGAGTCAGAGTC
This sequence comes from Azospirillum sp. B4, assembly GCF_000333275.1. Classification (GTDB taxonomy): domain Bacteria; phylum Pseudomonadota; class Alphaproteobacteria; order Azospirillales; family Azospirillaceae; genus Nitrospirillum. Next base: position 326 of record NZ_BACU01000058.1, read on the forward strand.
CGTAGTCCTACCGCTAGACGATCCCCCAGCAGAACGGACGCGGCGGCGTTTGCCTCCATGTCCGTCGGACGGCGCGGCTTATAACACCCCTCATGGGGGATGGGTAGCCTTTTCTTGGAATTTTTTTGACGGAACCGGAATGGCCCCCGCGCCGCTCGGACGCCCGGTGCAAGGCACCCCGATGGTCGAATTGCGGGGCGCTGCCGCGTGCGCGAGGGTGGTGGTGCGGCGGCGGTTTCCTGGTCTAGGATGGGTTCCTGTGTGCCGCGCCGGCGCCGGGGCGCCCCCGAAACCATCTGGTCCAGGGCGGCTGACCGGGCGCAGGACTGGCGGCGGTGATGCCCGCTCCGGCGGGCCCGTGATGGAAAAGGCTGGTTCGGCGATGAGTGATACGGGCGTTCAGCCCCTGCCGGATGCCGGCGCCCCCCGGGGCGCGGGCCCGGGTGAGCCTTTGCGACGGCCGGTCCTGGCGGCACTGGACCTGGGCACCAACAACTGCCGCCTGCTGATTGCCCGCCCGGGGCGGGAGGGCTTCCGCATCATCGACGCCTTCTCCCGCATTGTCCGGCTGGGGGAGGGGCTGAGCCGCACCAACGCCCTGTCGGACGAGGCCATGGCCCGCACGGTGGCGGCCCTGAAGATCTGCGGCAACAAGATGCGCCGGCGCGGCGTCACCGACCTGCGCGCCGTGGCGACGGAGGCCTGCCGCCGGGCCGCCAACTGCACCGCCTTCATCGACCGCGTGGCGGAAGAGACCGGCATCCGCATCGAGATCATCTCGGCGGAGGAGGAGGCGCGGCTGGCGCTGGCCGGCTGCGCCGCCCTGCTGAACCGCCGCATTCCACGCGCCCTGGTGTTCGACATCGGCGGCGGCTCCACCGAGATCATGTGGCTGTCCTTCCACCGGGGCCGGCCCACCCTGATCGACCAGGTGTCCGTGCCGCAAGGCGTGGTCAGCCTGACGGAGACCTTCGGCGGCGACCGCGTCCTGCCGGAAGCCTATCGCGGCATGGTGGAGACGGTGGGCGCCGCCCTGGCCGACTTCGACGCTCGCAATGACATCCGGCGCGAGGTGGCGGCCGGCCGGGTGCAGATGCTGGGCACGTCCGGCACCGTCACCACCCTGGCGGGCATCCGCCTGGGCCTGACCCGCTACGACCGGTCGCAGGTCGATGGTTCCTGGCTGGGGCTGGACGAGGCGCGCGCCATCAGCAAGTTCTTGCTGTGCCTGGACTATGCCGGCCGGTCGGCCCATCCCTGCTTCGGCCAGGACGGGGC
>NZ_BACU01000057.1 GCF_000333275.1 Azospirillum sp. B4
TGTGGCCAGCGGTGCGACGGGCACGGGGTTCAGCAATTATTCGGTAAGCTATGCCGACGGCACGCTGACGGTGACCCCGGCGGCGCTGACCATCACGGCCAGCGGGGCGAGCAAGACCTACGGCGCCAGCGCCAGCCTGACGGGGTACAGCAGCAGCGGCCTGGTGAACGGCGACAGCATTGCGGCCGTGACCTTGGCCAGCAGCGGCAGCGGTACGGTGGCCTCGGTGGGCAGCTACAGCGTTGTGGCCAGCGGCGCCACGGGCACGGGGCTCAGCAACTACGCGGTGAGCTATGCCGATGGCACGCTGACGGTGACCCCGGCGGCACTGACCATCACCGCCAGCGGGGCGTCCAAGACCTACGGCGCCAGCGCCAGCCTGACGGGCTACAGCAGCAGCGGCCTGGTGAATGGCGACAGCATTGCGGCCGTGACCTTGGCCAGCAGCGGCAGCGGTACGGTGGCCTCGGTGGGCAGCTACAGCGTTGTGGCCAGCGGCGCCACGGGCACGGGGCTCAGCAACTACGCGGTGAGCTATGCCGATGGCACGCTGACGGTGACCCCGGCGGCACTGACCATCACCGCCAGCGGGGCGTCCAAGACCTACGGCGCCAGCGCCAGCCTGACAGGGTATAGCAGCAGCGGCCTGGTGAATGGCGACAGCATCGCGGCCGTGACCTTGGCCAGCAGCGGGTCCGGCACGGCGGCGTCGGTGGGCAGCTACAGCGTTGTGGCCAGCGGTGCCACGGGCACGGGGCTGAGCAACTACTCGGTAAGCTACGCCGACGGCACGCTGACGGTGACCCCGGCGGCGTTGACCATCACGGCCAGCGGGGCAGCCAAGACCTACGGCGCCAGCGCCAGCCTGACGGGCTACAGCAGCAGCGGCTTGGTGAACGGCGACAGCATCAGCGCCGTGACCCTGGCCAGCAGCGGCAGTGGCACCGCCGCGTCGGTGGGCAGCTACAGCGTTGTGGCCAGCGGAGTGACGGGCACGGGGCTGAGCAACTACTCGGTGAGCTATGCCGACGGCACGCTGACGGTGAATCCCGCCAGCCTGACGATCACGGCCAGCGGGGCGTCCAAGACCTACGGCGCCAGCGCCAGCCTGACGGGGTACAGCAGCAGCGGCCTGGTGAACGGCGACAGCATTGCG
>NZ_BACU01000056.1 GCF_000333275.1 Azospirillum sp. B4
AAGACTTACGGCGCCAGCGCCAGCTGACGGGGCTATAGCAGCAGCGGCCTGGTGAATGGCGACAGCATCGCGGCCGTGACCTTGCCCAGCAGCGGCGGTGGCACGGCGGCGTCGGTGGGCAGCTACAGCGTTGTGGCCAGCGGGGCTACGGGCACCGGCCTGAGCAACTACTCGGTAAGCTATGCCGACGGCACGCTGACGGTGAATCCCGCCAGCCTGACGATCACGGCCAGCGGGGCGAGCAAGACCTACGGCGCCAGCGCCAGCCTGACGGGGTACAGCAGCAGCGGCCTGGTGAATGGCGACAGCATCGCGGCCGTGACCCTGGCCAGCACGGGCAGCGGCACGGCGGCGTCGGTGGGCAGCTACAGCGTTGTGGCCAGTGGTGCGACGGGCACGGGCCTCAGCAACTATGCGGTGAGCTACGCCGCTGGCACGCTGACGGTGACCCCGGCGGCGCTGACCATCACGGCCAGCGGGGCGAGCAAGACCTACGGCGCCAGCCTCAGCCTGACGGGCTACAGCAGCAGCGGCTTGGTGAACGGCGACAGCATCGCGGCGGTGACCTTGGCCAGCAGCGGCAGCGGCACGGCGGCGTCGGTGGGCAGCTACAGTGTTGTGGCCAGCGGTGCCACGGGCACGGGCCTGAGCAACTACTCGGTGAGCTATGCCGACGGCACGCTGACGGTGAACCCGGCAGCACTGACCATCACGGCCAGCGGGGCGACCAAGACCTATGGGGCGAGCGCCAACCTGACGGGGTACAGCAGCAGCGGCCTGGTGAATGGCGACAGCATCAGCGCGGTGACGCTGGCGTCCAGCGGCAGCGGCACGGCGGCGTCGGTGGGCAGCTACAGCGTTGTGGCCAGCGGTGCGACGGGCACGGGTCTCAGCAACTACGCGGTGAGCTACGCCGCTGGCACGCTGACGGTGACCCCGGCGGCGTTGACCATCACGGCCAGCGGTGGGACCAAGACCTACGGCGCCAGCGCCAGCCTGACAGGGTATAGCAGCAGCGGCCTGGTGAATGGCGACAGCATTGCGGCCGTGACCTTGGCCAGCAGCGGCAGCGGCACGGCGGCGTCGGTGGGCAGCTACAGCGTTGTGGCCAGCGGGGCTACGGGCACCGGCCTCAGCAACTACTCGGTAAGCTATGCCGATGGCACGCTGACGGTGACCCCGGCGGCGTTGACCATCACGGCCAGCGGTGCCACCAAGACCTACGGCGCCAGCGCCAGCCTGACGGGGTACAGCAGCAGCGGCCTGGTGAACGGCGACAGCATCGCGGCCGTGACCTTGGCGTCCAGCGGGTCCGGCACGGTGGCCTCGGTGGGCAGCTACAGCGTTGTGGCCAGCGGCGCCACGGGCACGGGGCTCAGCAACTACGCGGTGAGCTATGCCGATGGCACGCTGACGGTGACCCCGGCGGCACTGACCATCACCGCCAGCGGGGCGTCCAAGACCTACGGCGCCAGCGCCAGCCTGACGGGCTACAGCAGCAGCGGCCTGGTGAATGGCGACAGCATTGCGGCCGTGACCTTGGCCAGCAGCGGCAGCGGTACGGTGGCCTCGGTGGGCAGCTACAGCGTTGTGGCCAGCGGCGCCACGGGCACGGGGCTCAGCAACTACGCGGTGAGCTATGCCGATGGCACGCTGACGGTGACCCCGGCGGCACTGACCATCACCGCCAGCGGGGCGTCCAAGACCTACGGCGCCAGCGCCAGCCTGACGGGCTACAGCAGCAGCGGCCTGGTGAACGGCGACAGCATTGCGGCCGTGACCTTGGCCAGCAGCGGCAGCGGTACGGCGGCGTCGGTGGGCAGCTACAGCGTT
>NZ_BACU01000055.1 GCF_000333275.1 Azospirillum sp. B4
TTCACCAGCGTCTGGTACATGGTCGATGGCTACACCCGGCCCTTCCTGCGGACGGAGTACAACACCACCGTCGTGAACGCCCACCAGCTGGAGCTGGTGAACCTGAACCTGACGGCGACCTACACGCTGGGGCGCGATATTGACGTCGGTGAAGTCGCCAGCACGGCCGGCTTGTGGGCGACGGCCACCGGCTTCCTGCCCATCGGCTTCAGCATCAGCGGCAACAATGCCACCCCCGGCAGCTTCACCGGCACGCTGAACGGCCAGGGGCACGCCGTCAACAACCTGGTCATGACCAACGCCACGGCCAGCAACATGGCGCTGTTCAGCGCCATCGGCACCGGCGGCGTGGTGCAGAGCGTGGGTGTCTACAACGGCACGGTGGTGGGCGGCGGCGGCAACGTGGCGCTGTTGGCCGGCAGCAACGCCGGCACCATCTCCAGCGCCTATGCCACCGGCACCGTCACGGCCGGCGGCGGTGCCCAGTACGTGGGCGGGCTGGTCGGTGGCAACACCGGCACCATCAGCGTGGCCTATGCCACGGCCGATGTCACCGCCGGCGCCACCGTGGCGGACGTGGGCGGGCTGGTGGGATACAATGTCGGCCGGATCTCTGTTGCCTATGCCAGCGGCAGCGTCACGGCGGGGACGGGTGCCGGGGCCGTCGGGGCGTTCGCCGGCGGCAATGATGGCGTGATCGCTGGCGCCTATTGGGATGGTTCCAGCAGCGGTCAGACCGTGGGCTATGGCGGCGGGACGGGGACGTTCAGCGCCACCAACGTCAGCGGCACGGCGGCCTATGCGTCGGCCACCTATACCAGCTTAGACCTCACCAACACCTGGTACATGGTCGGCGGCTACACCCGCCCGCTGCTGCGCATGGAATATGCCACCGTCATCGGCAACGCCCATGAGTTGCAGCTGGTCAACCTGGCCATGACGGCCAACTATGTCCTGGGCGCCAACATCACGATGAGCGAGCTGGCGCAGGCCGGTGGCCTGTGGAGTTCCGCCGGCTTCGCGCCCCTGGGCCTTAATACTGCCAATGCGAACAACAGCCCGACCCTGTTCAACGGCACGTTCGATGGCTTTGGCCACAGCATCGTCGGCCTCACCATCAACAACACCGTTTCCAACAATGTCGGCCTGATCAGCTACAACAATGGCACCATCCGCAATTTGAGCGTGCTGGGCGCCCGCATCAACGTCGATGGGCCCAACGACGTCGGCATCGTCGCGGGCGAAAGCGTCGCGACCGTCAGCAACGTCTATGCCAGTGGTACCCTCATCGCCTCCGGCGCGGTCTCCTACATGGGCGGCCTGTTCGGGTTCATGAGCGGCACCGTGGTGAACAGCGGTGCCGCCGTCACCCTGCAGGTGGGATTCGCCGCGCAGCAGGTGGGCGGCCTGGTCGGCATCAATTCCGGCTTCCTGTCCGGCAGCTTCGCCACCGGCTCCATCTCCGCCGGCAGCGGCGTGCTGAACATCGGCGGCCTGGTGGGCCAGGTCGCGGGCACGGTCAGCAACAGCTACGCCATGGTCAACGTCTCCGTGGCCAGCGGCACCGCCGGCGGCACGGCCATTGGCGGGCTGGCGGGCGTCAACCAGGGGTTGATCGCCAACAGCTATTCCACCGGCAGTGTCACGGCGGGCCCGTCTGCGGTTTCCGTTGGGGCTTTCCTGGGCGACAATCAGAACGCCGTGACCACCAGCTATTGGGACACGACCACGTCGGGCATGACGGTCGGCATCGGTGGCGGCACGGGCACGGCCGCGGACGCCACCGGCTTGGCCACCACCGCCTGGCTGACCAGCGGACCCATCGCGCAGTCCGTGTTCAGCACGACGGATTGGTTCAACGGCTCACCCTATCCGCTGCTGAAGGCGCTGCCCTACATCGTGATCGTTGGTTCGGGCAGCGCTGTCTATGGCGCCGCCACCGTCACGGCCACCACCACCAGCGCCTATGATCAGCTGGGCCGCAGCGTGGGCAGCGGCCTATCCGCGTCCGGCATGGTCTGGACCACGAGCGAGGCTCGCTCCGCTGTTGGCTCCTACAGCCTGCTCGGCCTGGGTGGTGTCAGCTATTCCGGTGGCGTCTACCAGTTCTCGTCCTCCGGCACGCTGACGGTAACCCCCGCCAGCCTGACCATCACGGCCAGCGGGGCGAGCAAGACCTACGGCTCCAGCCTTAGCCTGACGGGGTACAGCAGCAGCGGCCTGGTGAACGGCGACAGCATCAGTGCGGTGACGCTGGCCAGCAGCGGCATCGGCACGGCCGCGTCGGTGGGCAGCTACAGCGTTGTGGCCAGCGGCGCCACGGGTACAGGCCTCAGCAACTACTCGGTGAGCTACGCCGACGGCACGCTGACGGTGACCCCGGCGGCGCTGACGATCACGGCCAGCGGCGCCACCAAGACCTATGGCACCAGCCTCAGCCTGACGGGGTACAGCAGCAGCGGCCTGGTGAACGGCGACAGCATCAGTGCGGTGACGCTGGCCAGTTCCGGCAGCGGCACGGCGGCGTCGGTGGGCAGCTACAGCGTTGTGGCCAGCGGGGCCACGGGCACGGGTCTCAGCAACTACTCGGTGAGCTACGCCGCTGGCACGCTGACGGTGACCCCGGCGGCGCTGACCATCACGGCCAGCGGGGCGAGCAAGACCTACGGCGCCAGCGCCAGCCTGACGGGGTACAGCAGCAGCGGCCTGGTGAACGGCGACAGCATTGCGGCCGTGACCTTGGCGTCCAGCGGGTCCGGCACGGTGGCCTCGGTGGGCAGCTACAGCGTTGTGGCCAGCGGCGCGACGGGCGCGGGGCTCAGCAATTATTCGGTGAGCTACGCCGACGGCACGCTGACGGTGAATCCCGCCAGCCTGACGATCACCGCCAGCGGTGCCACCAAGACCTACGGCGCCAGCGCCAGCCTGACGGGCTATAGCAGCAGCGGCCTGGTGAATGGCGACAGCATCGCGGCCGTGACCTTGGCCAGCAGCGGCGGTGGCACGGCGGCGTCGGTGGGCAGCTACAGCGTTGTGGCCAGCGGGGCTACGGGCACCGGCCTGAGCAACTACTCGGTAAGCTATGCCGACGGCACGCTGACGGTGAATCCCGCCAGCCTGACGATCACGGCCAGCGGGGCGAGCAAGACCTACGGCGCCAGCGCCAGCCTGACGGGGTACAGCAGCAGCGGCCTGGTGAATGGCGACA
>NZ_BACU01000054.1 GCF_000333275.1 Azospirillum sp. B4
ACGTGGGGCACCGGGCGAGAAAGGGGGAACTGGGGCGACGTTGCTGCCCTGCCTGGCCATCACTGGGCTAAACCCGCACGTCTACCTCGACACGGTCGTCCTGCTGGGCGCTGTCTCGACACAGTTCGCCGGCGACAAGCCATCCTTCGCCGCCGGCGCCATCAGCGGGTCCTTCCTGTTCTTCTTCTCCCTGGGCTACGGCGCCACCCGCCTGCGCCCCCTGTTCGCCCGGCCCCTGGCCTGGCGGGTGCTGGAGGGCGCCATCGCCCTCGTCATGTGGGCCATCGCCTTCAAACTGGTCGCCAGGGTGTGAGGGCCGCCCACACACCGGCGCCGGCCGCGCTTACTTGGCGGTATGCAGCGCCTTGACCGCATTCAGCATCAGTTGGACGTGCTGGTCGGGATTGTTGTCGGTGTAGCTGGCGACGATCTTGCCGTTCTGGCCGATGACGTAGGACGTGCGGTTGGAGATCGCGGGGTTGCCCTGGTTCTTGGCGTCGTAGTCGGCGGCGATCTTCGCGTCGGGATCGGCGGCCACCATGAACTTGTCCCGGCACTCCACGGAGGAGAACTCGGCCACGCGGTCGATGTTGCCGGCGGTCACGCCCACCACCGTGGCGCCATACTCCTTGAAGGTCTCCGTCGCCTCGGCGAACTCATGCGCCTCCACGGTGCAGCCCTTGGTGAAGGCGGCAGGGAAGAAGTACAGCACCACCGGCCCCTTCTTCAGCGCGTCGGTCAGCGAGAAGGTCGAGGTTTTGCCGCCCAGGGCCCCCTGGGCGGTGAAGGCCGGGGCCGGGGCGCCGTTGGGCAGGGCCGCCCAGGCGGGCGCCGCGGTCGCGAGCGAAAAGGCGGTGGCGAGAACGATCTTGCGCATGTCATCTCCGCGGAGTTTGTCGGGATGCATCCGCCCCCGGTTTGTGGGCCTGACCCTACCCCACGCCAAGCCTGGATGGGGAGCGGTCATTTGCCTCAGGTACTTTACCTCTGGTACGGTTCCGCCG
>NZ_BACU01000053.1 GCF_000333275.1 Azospirillum sp. B4
CCCCGCCTTTGTCAGCGCGGCGCGACGGTCGTTCGCCGGGGACGGGCGCGTCACCTGCGCGGTCTTCGACCTGGAAACCGCCGTGCCGGCGGAAGTCGCGGCCGCCGGGCCGTTCGACATCGTGATCGCGGCCAACGTGCTGCACGCCACGCGCCGGGCTGTCGGTGGCAGGCCGGCAGGTTGATGGCGGCTGCTATACGGAGGTATGTTATGTTTCCCTTTTGCCTTGTTGAGCTTTCAAGCTGATCCATTTCAAGCGGCGGG
>NZ_BACU01000052.1 GCF_000333275.1 Azospirillum sp. B4
CATCGCGGACAGCTGTCCACCGCCACGGTCAGCAGCTCGGGCACCAGCAGCCACGGCTTGTACGTGGGTGGTTGGTGGGGCAAAGCACCGGCACCATTGCCCGGTCCTGGGCCTCCGGCTCCGTCAGCGGCTGGACCGACGTCGGTGGCCTGGTGGGCCTTGCCAGCGGCGCCATCACCACCTCCAGCGCCAGTGGCGCCGTCACCGGTGGGGGCAGCGTGGTCGGCGGGCTGGTGGGAAACCTGTATGGCACCAGCCTGACCAACACCTACGCCACCGGCAGCGTCACCGCCTTCCAGGAAGCCGGCGGGCTGGTCGGCATCATCCAGGTGGCGGGCGCCAGCATCAACAACAGCTACGCCAGCGGCCCGGTCAGCAGCACCAGCGGCAGCGTCTACACCAGCGGCCTGGTGGGCCTGTCCAGCGTGACGTTCACCGCCAGCAATTCGTTCTGGGACGTCACCACCACGGGGCGGAGCTACGGCGCCGCCAGCGGCGGCAGCGGCCTGACGGTGGCCGGCTTCACCGGCCTCACCGGCATCCAGGGCTACACCCAGGCCACCTTCACCGGCGCCGGCTGGGATTTCACCAACACCTGGTACATGGTCGACGGCAGCACGCGGCCCCTGTTGCGGTCGGAGGCCTCCACCACCTTGCGCACGGCCCATCAGCTACAGCTGATGAGCCTGAACCCCACGCTCAACTACGCCCTGGCGAACGACATCAACCTGGGCAGCGCCCTGTCCGCCACCGGGGAGGTCTGGACCAGTGGCGGCTTCTCCCCCATCGACAACTCCGGTGGCAGTTTCGCCACCACGTTCGATGGCGGCGGCCACACCATCACCGGCCTGACCATCAACCGGTCCGTCACCAGCGATGTCGGCTTCTTCACCCAACTCTCCGGCTATGTCCATGATTTGACGCTCACCAACGTCTCTGTCACCGGCGACACCGATGTCGGCGGCTTGGCGGGGTCCGCGAGCGGGGGAAACATCACCAAGGTCACGGTGACCGGCAGCATCACCGGCAACAGCACCGTCGGCGGATTGTTGGGCAGCAGCGCCGGCCTGCTGCTGCAGACCAAGGCGGATGTCCTGATCACCGCCAGCGGCACCAACGTGGGGGGCCTGGCGGGCAGCAACGGCGGCACCATCCAGGACAGCTATGCCCTGGGCGGCATCCGCACGACGGCCGTTGGCAGCGGACAGGCCGTTGGCGGGCTGGTCGGCAGCAACAGCGGAACGATCCAGGACGCCTACGCGCAGACGGCCCTGCTGGGCACGGTGAATGCCGGCGGCTCGGCCGTGGGCGGCCTGGTGGGCAGCAACAGCGGCACCGTGGCCAACACCTACAGCATCGGCGCGGTGGTCATCACCGGCACCACCACGCTGGGCGGCCTGATCGGCAGCAACGCCGGCACCGCCAGCAACAGCTTCTATGACACCGAAACCTCCGGCCTGTCCGCTGGCGTGGGCAGCGGCACGGCCACCGGCATCACGGGCAAGACCACCGCCCAATTGCAGACGCGGTCCACCTTGACCGGCGCCGGCTGGGATTACACCACCCCGGTCTGGGGCATGATCGACGGCACCACCCTGCCTTATTTCACCTGGGAACATTCGGGTGGCGTCCAGATCGTGACCGGCACCGCCTACAGCGACGCCCCGGCAGCGGTTTTCCTGTCCCCAAACGGGTCAGCGCGCTGACCAACGGAACCAGCTTGGGCAGCGGTTTCGCCGGCCCAACGGTTATTACTACATCTGGGCCAATGGCAGCCCCATCACCGGCGGCACCCTCGTGGCCTACTGAACCCCGGCGCTGAGTAACACCACGGTGGGCAACGCCGTCCACCTGACCACCAGCGGCGGCACCACCACCGGCCTGACCGTCCTGGGCAACGCGGTGCAGATGACCAGCGACGGCCCGGCCGTCAGTACCAGCGCGCTGGCCAGCGCCCGGCCGTCCGGCATCGATTCCAGCCTGCTCTACACCGTATCGGGCAGCACCATCACGCTGTCCGCCAACGCCAGCCTGGATATTGAGGCCGGCAGCCGCGCGATCACCATCGACGATGCCCTGGTGTTGAGCGGCACGGGCACCCTGACGCTGAACAGCACCGGCACCAGCACGCAGTCGGCCGCCATCACCACGCCCAGCCTGCTGCTGCTGGGCAGTGGCGGTGTCTGGCAGCTGGGCAGCCTGTCCAGCGGCAACAGCATCAACAGCATCGGCACGCTGGCCGCCAACACGGGCTCCATCCTGATCGGATCCGGCAGCGCGCTGGCGGTGGGCACCCTGGGGTCCACCACCGGCATCACCCTGACCGGCGGCCTGGGCTTCACCGGCGCCAGCACCAGCGTCACCCAGACCCAGGCGATCAGCGCCGGCGGCCTGGCGCTGGAGGGCGGCAGCTATACCCTGACCAGCACGGGCAACGCCTTCACGCATTTCACCGCCAACGGCGCCACGTTCAGCGTCGCGACCTCGGGCGCCGTCACCGTGGACAGCGTGACCGCCGGTGGCAGCAGCTACAACGGCCTGGTCCTGAGCGGCACGGCCAGCAACAGCCTGACGGCCGGCGGTGACCTGACGGTGGCGGTCCCCAGCACCAGCGCCACCCTGGCGGCTGGCGGGACCCTGACCCTGACGGCCGGCGGCGATCTGACCGTCACAGACACCAGCCTGACCATCGCTTCCGGCACTGGCGCCAGCACCCTGACGCTGGTGGCCGGTAACAACGTGACCTTGCAGGGTACCTCCAGCGCCATCACGGTCAGCGGCATCGTCGGCGCCGGGCTGAACCTGTCCCTGTATGCCGACAGCGACAACAGCGGCGCCGGCGGCATCACCCTCAGCCGCGTCAACGTCCTGACCAAGGGCGGGACCCTGGCCCTGGTCGGGGGCCCCGTCGTCAGCGACCCCACGACCGCGGGCAACGCCCACAGCACGGGTGCGAGCGCCACCGACGATGCCGCCATCGGCATCACCGCCAGCACCATCAGCCTGGAGGGGGGCAACGCCGTCCTGAAGGGCGACGGGCAGGCCAACGTCACCGGCACCTCCTCCGGCATCGTGCTGACCAACAGCAGCCTCACGACCACCGTCACCGGCACCCTGACCCTGACCGGCGGCGCTACGACCAGCACCGCCGCCGGCGCGCATGCCGGCATTCAACTGGTGGGCAGCACGCTGCAGACGGCGGCCGGGGACATCACCCTGACCGGCACGGCGGCGGCGGGCCCCGGCGGCAATACCGGCCTGCTGGTCAACGGCGGCGGCGTCACCGCCACCACCGGCGGCATCACCCTGACCGGCACGGGCACGGGCGGCACCGGCTTGCGGCTTTACGGCGAAACGCTCAGCGCCACCAGCGGCGCCATCGTCCTGACGGGCAGCGGCACCAGCGGCGCCGGCCTGGTGCTGGGTGACGGCGCCAGCACGGCCGCCAGCATCGGCGGCGGCACGCAGACCGGCGCCATCACGCTGACCAGCGACGACTTCGCCCTGTCCAGCGGCGTGGCGCCCAGCATCATCACCACGGGCACCGTGACCCTGCGCCAGCAGTCCGCCGACCGCGCCCTGGCCGTGGGCGGCAGCGTGACCGGCGCCGATGTTTTGAGCGCCGCCGGCATCAACGGTGTCACCGCCGGCACCCTCGTCCTTGGCCGCGCGGACATCAGTGAGACCGCCGGCTACACCATCGCCGGGGCCATCGCCCCCACCAACGTAACGACCCTGTCCCTGGTGACGGGCGGCGCCATCACCCAGTCCAGCGGTGCCGGCATCACCGTCCCCAACCTGGTCGTGCGCGCCGCGGGCGACATCGGCCTGGCCACCGCCGCCAACAGCGTCGGCACCCTGGCGGCCAGCACCAGCGCCGGCGGCGTCAGCTTCACGGACGCCGGCGCCCTGACCGTGGGTACGGTCGACGGCCTGAGCGGGGTCACGGGCGTCACCACGGTGCAACTGACGGCCGGGGCCGGTAGCCTGCTGACGGTGAACCAGGCCGTCAGCGGCGGCACCGGCATCACGCTGACGGCCGACCGCATGGCCCTGGCCAGCACCGTCAGCGCCACCAGCACCGGCACCGTCCAGTTGGGGACCGCCACCACCAGCGGCTGGAACGTCGACCTGGGCAGCACCAGTGACGCTTCGGCCACCACCCTGGAATTGTCCTCGGCCGAACTGAACCGCGTCACCGCCAGCAGCCTGACGGTTTCCGGCGCCGGCATCGCCGTGAGCGGCGCCATCGCGCCCGCCAACATCACCACGCTGAGCCTGACGGCCACCGGCGCCATCGGGCAGACCAGCGGCAACACCTTGACGGTCAGCACCCTGGGGCTCAGCGCTGGCGGCGCCATCACCCTGGACCAGGCCAATGTCGTCGGCACCCTGGCCGCCAGCGCCACTGGCGCCGTCAGCATCGTCACCACCGGCGCCCTGGCCATAGGCACGGTGGGCGGCACCAGTGGCGTCAGCGGCGCCACCGTCAGCCTGCAATCGGGCAACGGCGCCCTGATGACGGTGAACCAGGCCATTTCGGGGACCAGCGTGACCCTGACGGCCGATCGGCTGGACCTGGCCAGCACGGTCACCGCCACCGGCGGCGGGACGGTCAGCCTGGGCACGGCCACCACCAGCGGCTGGGCCGTGGACCTGGGCGGCACCGGCAACGCCGGCGTCACCACCCTTGAGCTGTCGGCGGCGGAACTGAACCGGATCACCGCCGGCACCCTGGCCGTGTCGGGCGACACCATCACCGTCAGCGCCGCCGTGGCCCCGGCCCACGCCGACACGCTGAAGCTGACCGCGCTCAACACCATAAGCCAGGCCAGCGGCGGCACACTGACCATCGCCAACCTGGGCCTGCAGGCCGGCAGCACCATCGTCCTGGACCAGGCCAACAGCATCAGCACCCTGGCCGCCAGCGCCACCGGCGGCGTCACCGTCAGCGACAGCGGTGCGCTCACCATCGGCACGGTGGCCGGCATCACCGGCGTCAGCGGCACCACCATCGCCCTGACCTCAGGCGCCGGCAGCCTGATGACCGTTTCCAGCGGGATTTCCGGCACCGCCGTCACCCTGACGGCCGATCGGCTGGACCTGGCCAACACGGTCACCGCCACGGGTGGAGGTACCGTCAGTCTGGCCACGGCCACCACCAGCGGCTGGGCTGTCGACCTGGGCAGCACCGGCACCGCCGGCGCCACCACCCTTGAGCTGTCGGCGGCGGAACTGAACCAGATCACCGCCGGAACCCTGGCCGTGTCGGGCGACGCGATCACCGTCAGCGCCGCCGTGGCCCCGGCCCACGCCGACACGCTGAAGCTGACCGCGCTCAGCACCATAAGCCAGGCCAGCGGCGGCACGCTGACCATCGCCAACCTGGGCCTGCAGGCCGGCGGCGCCATTGTCCTGGACCAGGCCAACGGCATCGGCACCCTGGCCGCCCACGCCACCGGTGGCGCCGTCACCGTCAGCGACAGTGGTGCGCTCACCATCGGCACGGTGGCCGGCATCACCGGTGTCAGCGGCACCACCATCGCCCTGAGCTCAGGCGCCGGCAGCCTGATGACCGTCTCCAGCGGGATTTCCGGCACCGCCGTCACCCTGACGGCCGATCGTGTGAACCTGACCAGCGGCGTGACCGCGACCGGCACCGTCACCCTGGCACCCGTCACCAGCGGCTGGGCCGTCGACCTGGGCAGCGCCAGCGACGCCACCACCGGCACGTTGGAGCTGTCGGCGGCGGAGTTGGACCGCGTCACCGCCAGTACCCTGGTGGTGGATCCGCCCGTGTCCGGCGACATCGTCATCAGCACCGCCATCGCTCCAGCCCATGCCGGTACGCTGGTGCTGGAGGCGGGCGGGGCTATTTCCCAGGCCAGCGGCGCCACCATCACCGTGGGCAGCCTGGGACTGAACGCCGGCGGCGCCATCACCCTGACCCAGGCCAACAGCGTCGGCACCCTGGCCGCCAACGCCGGCGGCGTGCTGGCCTTCACCAACACAGGTGCCCTGACCATCGGCACCGTCGGCAGCATCAGCGGCATCACCGCCACGGGTGCTGTGACCATCACCGCCAGCGGGGCGCTAACAGTGGCCAACGCGGTGACCAGCCAAGCCACCGGCGACGCCGTCACCCTGTCGACCACCAGCGCCTTCATCAACACCACCGGCTCCAGCGCCATCACCACCGCCAGCGGCCGGTGGCTGGTTTACTCCGCCACCTCGGCCGGCGACACTTTTGGTGATCTGGACAGCGGCAACACCGCTCTGTGGAACCGCACCCTGGCCTCCGGCACGGTGGTGGATAGCGGCAACCGCTATGTCTTCGCGGAACAGCCCACCCTGGTGATCACGGCCAGCGACCTGACCAAGACCTATGGCCAGGATGTCAGTGGCACGCTGACCTATACCCTGTCCGGTGGCGCGACCGGCGTGGCCCATGCCTATCTGGGCGCCGCCGGTCTCGGCACCGCCCCGACGTTGACCTCCGCCGGGGCCGGCAGCGGCGCCAACACGGGTGGCTATGCCATTACGGCGAGCGGAGCCATCGCCACCGATGGCTCCGCCATCAGCTACGTCGCCGGCACCCTGACGGTGAACAAGGCGGCGCTGACGGTCACCGCCAACAGCGCCACCGTCACCTATGGCCAGGCCCCCAGCCTGGGCGCCAGCTATAGCGGCTTCGTCAACGGCGAAACCGCCGCCGTCCTGGGCGGCAGCCTGGCCATAAGCGGGGCGGGTACGAACGCGGGCAGCTACACCCTGACCCCCGGCGGCCTGACCGCCACCAACTACGCCATCAGCTATGTCGCCGGTACCCTCACGGTGAACAAGGCCGCGCTGACGGTCACCGCCAACAACGCCACCGTCATCTACGGCCAGGCCCCCAGCCTGGGCGCCAGCTACAGCGGCTTCGTCAATGGCGAGACCGCCGCCGTGCTGGGCGGCAGCCTGGCGATAAGCGGGGCGGGCACGAATGCCGGCAGCTACACCCTGACCCCCGGCGGCCTGACCGCCGCCAACTACGACATCAGCTACGTTGCCAGCACCCTGACAGTGAACAAGGCGGCGCTGACGGTCACCGCCAACAGCGCCACCGTCACCTATGGCCAAGCCCCCAGCTTGGGCGCCAGCTACAGTGGCTTCGTCAATGGCGAGACCGCCGCCGTCCTGGGCGGCAGCCTGGCGATAAGCGGGGCGGGCACTAATGCCGGCAGCTACACCCTGACCCCCGGCGGCCTGACCGCCGCCAACTATGACATCAGCTACGTTGCCGGCACCCTGACGGTGAACAAGGCGGCGCTGACGGTCACCGCCAACAATGCCACCGTCACCTATGGCCAGGCCCCCAGCCTGGGCGCCAGCTACAGCGGCTTCGTCAACGGCGAAACCGCCTCCGTGCTGGGCGGCAGCCTGGCGATAAGCGGGGCGGGCGCGAATGCCGGCAGCTACACCCTGACCCCTGGCGGCCTGACCGCCGCCAACTACGCCATCAGCTATGTCGCCGGAACCCTCACAGTGAACCGCGCGCCGTTGACCGTCACGGCCAACGACGTCACCGTCGCCTTTGGCGGCACCCCCTCCTACAGCGCCAACTACGCGGGCTTCGTGTACGGGGAGACCAGCGCCGTCCTGGACGGCGCCTTGACCTTCAGCGGCGCCGGCACCGCCGCCGGCGCCTACCGGATCACGCCGGGCGGTCTCACCTCCAGCAACTATCTCATCACCTATGTGGCGGGACTTCTGACGGTGCAGGCTGATACCACGCCCATCGTGTTGCCGGAGGTGCCATCCTCCACCCATTTCGTGGACCAGCCGTCGGGCAAGGTGCCGTTCACCCCGACCCAGCCGCTCGTGGGCTCCGACTATTCCCCGGGCAGTTACCGCGTCATCTACCTGGCGCCGCCGGCCACGACAGGCGAAACCATCACCAACACCTCGACCTTCTCCGCCACCCATCAGGATGGGACGGATGAGATGGAATTCGAGATCGCCAAGCGGTGGCGTTGACGCCCGTCATGACCGCCCCTCGCCAGCAACCCGCCCCCACGTCCATTCCCAGGAATTCCATGTCCGTCCCCCCGGCACGCGTCCTTTCGGCCCTACTTCTGGTCGGCCTGTCGCTGGTCCCCCTGCGGGCGCAGGCACAGAGCTATGAACGCATCGCTCCCAAGGAGCCGCCCGCCAAGGTGCCGGCGGACCAGGCGCCGCAGCCCCCCACCCCGGCGGCCCCCGCGCCAGAGTCCGATCGGGTGATTTTGCCCCAGTTGAAGGGGCTGGCCTTCGTACCGACGCCCGCCGCCGTCCATCCTGGTGGCAGCACGGTCACCGGCGTGGACACCGGCCATATCGACATCCTGGAGCGGTCCGGCTTCCGCCCCATCGCGGAGGCATACATCGGCAAGCCCCTGCGTCTGGCGGATCTGAATGAGCTGGCCCGCCGCATCGTCGCCTTCTACCGCGACAACGACCACCCGCTGGTCGACGTGCTGGTGCCGGAGCAGGACATCGACAACGGCACCGTGCAGGTGGTGGTTCGTGAATTCACCGTGGGCCAGGTGGCGGCCGAGGGCAATGAATGGTTCGACAGCGCCCTGCTGACCCGCCACATCAGCGCGGGCCCGGGCGACCGGGTTGAAGGCGAGCGCCTGCTGCGCGAGGTGAACGGTCTAAACGAGAACCCCTTCCGCCAGGTGGATCTGGTCTATCGGCCGGGCACGGCGCCCGGCACCACCGATCTGGTGTTGTCCACCCGCGACCGGTTCCCCCTGCGTGTCTACGCCGGCTATGACAACAGCGGCGCGCCCAGCACGGGGCGTGACCGCTGGAACCTGGGTTTCAACTGGGGCAACGCCTTCTGGCAGGATGAGCAGCTGTCCTACCAGCTGACCACCAGCAATGACTTCTGGCACGATCGGCCCGGCGGCCGGAACGCGTCCTTCGTCGGCCATTCCCTCAGCTGGCTGGCGCCCCTGCCGTGGCAGGACCGGTTGATGATTTTCGGCAGTTATGAGGAAAGCGTGCCCAACGTGGGTAACGATTTCGGCCTGGTGGGCAAGAGCGGGCAGGCCAGCCTGCGGTATCAAATCCCGTTGGCGCGGGCATCGGATTTCTCCCATCAACTGGAATTCGGCTACGATTTTAAGACCACCAACAACAACCTGGCCTTCGGTGGCGTTGAGATTTCGCGCACGGCCACGGAGATCAACCAGTTCTCCGCCAACTATAACGCCACCCTGGGGGACGCTTGGGGCAGCACGGGGTGGAGCAACACCTTGGTGTGGAGCCCCGGCGGCCTCACCGGCGACAACACCAACGCCGCCTTTCAGCCGGGTGACAACCAGTCCGGCCGCCTGGGTGCGAAGGCCAACTATCTTTATGTCCGCAGCGAACTGAACCGCCTGGTCAAGCTGCCGGAGGAGGCGGTCTGGGCCACCCGGGTGGTCGGACAGCTGAGCAACCGCGCCTTGCTGGACACCGAACAGCTGGGGGCCGGCGGCGCCGATATCCTGCGCGGCTATTATGAGCGCGCGGTGAACGGCGACCAGGGCGTGCTGATCAGCACGGAACTGCGCAGCCGCGCGTTCAAGCTGGTGCAGCGGGGCCCCGATGATGCCCTGCAGCTGCTGGCCTTCTTTGATTACGGCAGCCTGTGGAACCGCAACACCCCGGCCGGCGAAAGCGACAACGTCAATTTGGCCAGCACCGGCGTCGGGCTGGGCTATACCTATGGCACCTACCTGACCGTGAAGTTCGCCTACGGCTGGCAGCTGCGCAAGCTGCCGGGGGCGGCGGAAAAGGGTGAGCTCAGCCACGTCTCCGTAACGCTGAGCTATTGATGCGGTGCCTCATATCATCTGAGCCGCCCGACGGATTGGTGGAGGCGGTTGGACCGTGATAGCTCCATCAACTCCTGAAGCTCGCCGGAGCGTCAAGGTTACGGTCGGGCACCTTTTTCCGGCGTGTGGTTCGGGCCCATCACGGGGATTTGCCCGACCTTCCGGAACGGACCTTGCCATCGGCTTCTGATAGTTCCAGCCACATGGCGTTCAGGACGGAAAAGGCGCACGCCAGGCCCAATCCCAATATCCAACTGAAATACCACATTGTCTTTCTCCCGGAACGCAGTGTGATCAGTAAAAGGCGCTGCCATCGATAGTGATGTCTTGCGCCCGCACGGGGCCCCGCAGCACGCGGAAGACCCAAGCGGTGTAGGCCAGGATCAGCGGCACGAAGATGATGGTCGCCACGAGCATGATCTTGAGGGTGCCCAGGGAGGATGAGGCGTCCCACACCGTCAGGCTGGAGGCCGGATCGCTGGACGACGGCAGCAGGAAGGGGAAGGCGCTGACCCCCGCCGTGCCCACGATGCCGGCCACAGCCAGCGACGAGGTGACGAAGGCGAGGCCCGGCCGGCCGGCCCGGACCAGCGCCCAGGTGGCCAGCGCGCCGACATAGGCCAGCACCGGCACGGCGATGCTGAGCGGCAGGCGGCGATAGTTCTCCAGCCAGGCGCCGGGCGCGTGCGCCACCGTCTTCATCAGAGGATTGGAGGGACCGCCGGTGGTGATGGCGCTGGTGATGGCATAACCGTCGATGCCCATCGCGACCCACAGGCCCGCCAGGCTGAACAGCGCCAACAGGGCAACGACGGCCCACGGAACGGTCTTGCGCGCCCGCGCCGCCACCGCTCCGTCCGTCTTCACGGAAAGATAGACGGCACCGTGCATGACCACCATGGCCAGGCTGACCAGACCGCACAGCAGGGCGAAGGGATTCAGCAGGCCGAAGAAGCCACCGGTATAGGTCACGCGCAGGTCGGCGTCGAATTGGAAGGGAACGCCCCGCAGCACGTTGCCGAAGGCGACGCCGAACACCACCGCTGGCACCACGCCGCCCACCACCAGGGCGGTGTCCCAGGTACGGCGCCAGGCCGTCCCCTCCAGCTTGGACCGGAACTTGAAGCCCACCGGGCGCAGGATCAGGGCGCACAGCGCCAGGAACATGGCGATGTAGAAGCCGGAGAAGGCCGTGGCGTACAGCGCCGGCCAGGCGGCGAACACGGCACCACCCCCCAGGATCAGCCAGACCTGGTTGCCTTCCCACACCGGGCCGATGGTGTTAATCATCACCCGGCGGTCCAGGTCGGATCGGCCGATGACGGGCAGCAGGGCGGCAACCCCCAGGTCGAAGCCGTCCATGATGGCGAAGCCGATCAGCAGCACGCCCAGCAGCACCCACCACAGCAGGCGCAAGGTTTCGTAGTCCATGGCTGTTGCCTCCTTATTCGCCGGCCGCGACGACGGCATGGAGCGGGGCTGGCCGCATGGGCGTCGTCTCCAGCGGGCCGTGGCGGATGACCTTGACCATCAGGTACAGTTCCACCACCGCCAGCACGCTGTAGAACAGGATGAAGCCCGCCAGGCTGAACCAGACGTTGCCGGCCGGCACGTTGGAGGCGGACAGGAAGGTCGGCAGGATGCCGTCGATGGTCCAGGGCTGGCGGCCACCCTCCGCCACGTACCAGCCCAGTTCCGCCGCCACCCAGGGCAGCGGCAGGGCCGCCGCGGCGACCCGCAGGAACAGGGGGCTTTCCAGCCGCCGGCGGGCCGACAGCACGAAGGCGGTGGCGAACAGGGCGATGAAGAAGAAGCCCAGGCCCACCATGATGCGGAACGACCAGAACAAGGGGGCGACCGCCGGCACGGTGTCGTGGGCCGCCGCCGCGATCTGCGCGTCGGTCGCGTCCGTCACCACCGGGGTATAGCGTTTGAGCAGCAAGGCATAGCCCAGGTCGTTGACGTGGGCCTCGAACGTCGCCCGGGCATCGGCGTCGGTGCGATCCTGGCGCAGACGCTGCAGGGCGCCGTAGGCCACCATGCCGCTACGGATCCGATCGGCCGCCACCTCCACCAGCTGGTTGATGCCCATGACCGGCATGTCGATGGACCGGGTGGCGATCAGCCCCATGACATAGGGGATGCGCACGGCGTAGTTGGTGCGGTGGCCCAGTTGGTCGGGAAAGCCGATCACGGTGAAGGAGGCGGGCGCCGGCTCCGTCTCCCACATCGCCTCGATGGCGGCCAGCTTCATGCGCTGGTTCTGGCCGGCGGTGTAGCCGCTTTCGTCACCCAGCACGACGACCGAGAGCGAGGCGGCCAGGCCGAAACTGGCGGCCACCGTCATGGAACGCCGCGCCAGGGCGACATGGCGGCCGCGCAGCAGGTAAAGCGCGCTGACGGCCAGCACGAAGACGGCGCCGGTGACGTAACCGGCGCTGACGGTGTGCACGAACTTGTCCTGGGCCACCGGGTTGAAGATGACGTCGGCGAAGTTCGCCACCTCCATCCGCATGGTGTCGGTGTTGAAGGTGGCGCCCACGGGATGTTGCATCCATCCGTTGGCGATCAGGATCCAGAGCGCGCTGAAATTGCTGCCCAGGGCCACCAGCCAGGTGACCACCAGATGGCCGACCGCCGACAGTTTGTTCCAGCCGAAGAAGAACAGCCCGATGAAGGTCGCTTCCAGGAAGAAGGCCATCAGGCCCTCGATGGCCAGCGGCGCCCCGAAGATGTCACCCACATAGTGCGAGTAATAGGCCCAGTTGGTGCCGAACTGGAATTCCATGGTGATGCCGGTGGCGACACCCATGGCGAAGTTGATGCCGAACAGCAGGCCCCAGAACTTGGTCATGTCGCGCCAGATGGTCCGGCCGGTCATGACGTAGACGCTTTCCATGATGGCCAACAGCAGGGACAGGCCCAGCGTCAGCGGCACGAACAGGAAATGGTACATGGCCGTCAGCCCGAACTGCAGGCGTGACAGCGTTACGACATCGATATCGGGCATTACAGTCCCTCATCCTTGGGAGCGGCCGCGGGTGCCGCGAACAGCGCCGATCCGACCGCGCTGGGCGTGACCTTTGGCCGGTGGGCTGGCGAGAAGAACAGGAAGAACAGGGCGCACAGCAAAACCAGCTTCAGCGCGGTGAACATCAGCACCCGCTTCAGCAGCAATCGCCCCGTCAGGGGCGGCGCGGTTCCATGGGCCATGGGCTTTCCCCTCGCTGGCCATGCCGTTTCCACTCAGGTCGCGGCGGGGGCGCCGGCCGCCCGGCCGGCGAACTGATCGAACGCTTCCAGCGCCTGGGCGGCGTACATGACGGAGGGCCCGGCGCCCATGTATATCGCCATGCCCATGGTCTCCAGCACCTCTTCGCGGCTGGCCCCCTGGCGGTGGGCCGCCTCGGCATGGAAGCCGACGCACCCGTCGCACCGCGTGGCGACGGCGATGGCCAGCGCGATCAGTTCCTTGGTCTTGGTGTCCAGCGCCCGCGTTTCCAGCGCCGACCGGGCCATGGCGGAGAACGATTTCATGACCTCCGGGGTGCCTCCCCGCAGTTCCCGGATGGCGCCGGTCAGCGTCGCGGTAAGGTCGGCCCAATCATGGTACATGGTCTTCTGCTCCCAATGAGGCGAGGGCGGGCGAAAGACCACCCGCCGATGGTTTCACAAACGCCCTGTGTGGTCCAGCCGTGCCGGCTCCGTCGGGGTAGCGACACTTTCGTCCGGCTGCGCCGCCCAGTGGCGCCAATCGCCGCCCATGGCGACATACAGGCCGATGACGTCCACCCAGCGACGCCCAAGGGCGGCATCCCGACTGGCGCGGGCCATCTGCCAGTCCCGCTCCGCCGCCAGCACGGCCAGGTGATTGACGGCGCCGCGGGCGAACGCCGCCTGCATCATCGTCCGCTGCTTCGCCGCGACCGACAGGGCCAGGTCGGCGCTGGCCAGCGCGTCGCCGTCGTTCGCCAGGGCCTGCAGGATGTCGCCCACCTGCTGGAAGGCGGTCAGGACGGTCTGGCGATAGTCCGCGCCGCTGGCCTCGAACTCCGCCTTGGCGGCGCGGCGCGCGGCGTTCAGGGCGCCGCCATGGAACAGGGGCGCGGTGACGCCCGCAGCCACGCCGCCCTGGGTGGAATCGCTGCTCCAGAACAGGGCCGTGCTGGCCGCCGCCTGTTCCAGCCCGGCGGTGAGCTGCACGCGGGGGAACATGTTGGCCGTGGCCACGCCCACGGCGGCGCTGGCGGCATGCAGGTCGGCCTCCGCCGCCATGATGTCGGGCCGCTGGCGGACCAGATCGGATGGCAGGCTGAGCGGCAGGTCCGCCGGCAGGGCCATGTCGGCGAGGCTGAGCGCGGGTGGCCGCCATTCGGCCGGGGCGACGCCCAGCAGCACCGCCAGCGCGTTGTGGGTGGCGCCCAGCCGCTGCCGCAGCGCCGGCAGTTCGGCCTCGTCCCGCGCCAGCCGCGCCTCGGCGGATGTCACCGCGCTCTCGGGCAGGCTTCCCGCCACCACGCCGTGACGGGTCGCCTCCAGTGCCTCCCGGTCGGCGGCGACGGCGGCGAGGGTGTCCCGCAACGCGTCCGCCGTGGCGGCGGCGGTGACGGCCTGCACCGCCGCGTTGCCCGTCAACATGACGTAGGCCGCGGCCGTGCGGTAGCCGGCCGCCTCCGCCCTGGCGTCGTCCTCCTCCACCTGGCGGCGGTCCCCGCCGAAGAAATCCAGGCTGTAGCTGATCGTGGCACCGACGGAATACAGGTAGAAGACCGGAGAGTGCCCCTGCATGCCGAAGGTGACCAGGTTGACCCGCTTGCGGGCGACGCCGCCCGTCGCGTCAACCTGGGGCCACAGACGGCCGGCGGAGGCGTCGGCCATCTCCTGCGCCCCGCGCAACCGCGCCTTGGCCGCCGCCAGCGTCAGGTTCCCGGTCACGGCGCTGTCCACGATGGCGCCGAGGGCCGGGGAACCCAGGCCGCGCCACCATACGTCGCCCACCGGCGCGCCCAACCGGACGGGATCGGCCGGCGGCGACACGGAATAGGACGTGACCTTGGGCGCATCGGGCGGATGGAAATCCGGTCCAACGGTGCAGCCGGCAAGGGCGAAGCAGAGGCTGGCGGTCAGGCTGGTGGTCAGGGCGGGGCGGCGCATGGCGGTCACCTCAAGGCCGTTCTCAGTGGAAGGCCGTGCCGGGCTTCAGCCCCAGCCGCTTCAGGATCAGGGCGGCAGGGCAGAAGCCGGTGAAGCCGGCCTGGAACAGGTTGGCGCCGACGAAGGCCGTCAACAACAGCCAGTAAGGGCTGACCAGCCATCCCAGCAGCAGGCTGAGCAGGATCATGAAGCCGGCAAAGGAAAGGACGGAACGATCGATGTTCATGACGGGACACTCCTTCAAAGCGTGGGGGCCGCGTCGGGCGCCGCCTTGACCTTGCGGATATTGAGGCGGTCCAGGATGAAGCGCTCGAAGAAGGGCTCGCTGGTGCCGCGCCGGACCTTGCCGATGAAGTATTTCTCGAAGGCGATCTTGGCGACGTGCACCCATTTGCCTTCGGAGGACCAGTTGACGTTACGCGGCGGGATCTGCGGCTGGGCCACGAAGGCGACGCCACCGTCACCGAAATCGGCCAGGCAGATGGCGTTCAGCGTGGGCTTCCACTGGACCGGTTCACCGCGCAGCAGGGCGCCGACGTTGTGAGCCGTCGCCGTCACCATGGATTCGATCATGAAGCCGGTCTTGGGCACGCCCACCGGTACCGGCGTCGGCCCGACCGGCGGGATGGCGACGCAGACGCCCACGGCGAAGACATTGGGAAAGGCGGGGTTGCGCTGGAACGCGTCCGTCAGGATGAAGCCGCGCGGATTGGCCAGCCCTTCCACCCCCCGCACCGCCTCCACCCCGCGGAAGGCGGGCAGCAGCATGGCATAGGCATGGGGCAGGCGGTGGGTGGCGGTCACCGCCCCGCCTTGCCCCACCTCTTCAACCGTCATGCTGTCAGCGTCGACCTGAGTGACGCGGGCGCTGGTGATCCATTTGATATGGCGCTGGCGCAACTCGTGCTCCAGCGTGCTCTTGGTGTCGCCCACCCCGTCCAGCCCAAGATGGCCGATGTAGGGTTCCGAGGTCACGAAGGTCATCGGCACCTGGTCGCGCAGGCCCCGGCGCCGCAACTCCGTGTCCAGCAGCATGGCGAACTCATAGGCCGGACCGAAGCAGGACGCGCCCTGCGCCGCGCCCACGACGATGGGGCCGGGCTTTTCGCACAGGCGGTTGAAGGCGGCATAGGCCTGCTCGGCATGCCCGACCTGACAGATGGAGTGGGTGTGATGGGCGGGGCCAAATCCGGGAATCTCGTCAAAGGCCAGCTCCGGGCCGGTGGCGATGATCAGGTAGTCGTAGGACAGCGACGTCCCATCCTCCAGATCCAGGCGGTTTTCCGCCGGGTGGATGCGCTGGGCGCCGGCGGTCTCAAACCTGATCTTCTTCTGCGCCATGATGGGCTGAAGGTCGATCTCGATGGCGGCGCGCTCGCGCCATCCCACCGCCACCCATGGGTTGGACGGCACGAAATGGTAATGCTGCCCCTGGCCGACCAGGGTCAGCCGATCATCGGCCCGCATCTGGTCCGCCACCTCATAAGCCATGAGCGTGCCGCTGAGGCCGGCGCCCACGATCACGATATCCGCCATGAAACCTTCCTCCCGGTGGGCCGTCCTCGCGACGACTGAGCTGTGTCTGTGGGGGCGGCCATAGTCCTTGTCGCCATAGTCCTTGTCGCCGGTTGCGGCCTTCGGACGCCGGCCATTCATGCCCGCGCGCTTTCGCGGCCTGACCTGGCGCAACCGTTCGATGGAACCGCATCCGAAGGCCCTTGCCGAACGTCGATGACCTCTATATATTCGTATTATCGAATATACGCAACTACGAAGATTCATAGGTTAAGGCGTCCGGTCATTGCCCAGAGGGGGTGCCTCTGGCAAGGAGAAGGCCCAAGGCTCGTTCGCGATCAGGAAAGTTCTCCCATGACCTTAGACGCCCTGCTCATGTCCGAGGCGGCCGAACAGGCTGCCGACCTGCTGAAGTCGCTGGCCAACCGCACCCGTCTGCTCATCGTCTGCCAGCTGGTGGGCGGGGAGCGGTCGGTGGGTGAACTGGCGGACTTCCTGGACATCCGGGACTCCACCGTGTCCCAGCATCTGGCGCTGCTCCGGCGCGAGGGGCTGGTGGGGGCCCGCCGTGACGGACAGACCATCTGGTACAGCATCACCAGCGAGCCGGCCCGGCAGGTGCTGGAAGTGCTGTACCGGCATTACTGTCCGCCCACCCCCAACTGCGAACCGCCCCAGCCGGACTGAAGACCCGCCCGGCCGTGGGGTGTCCTGAGGACCAGACCATCATGATCACCCATAACGCCTATCTCGACCTTGATCCCGTCACCGCCCACGGCCTGGTCCGTGACGGGCATGCCATCCTGATCGATGTTCGCGAAAGCGGCGAACACGCGGCCGAACATATCCCCGGCGCTCTGCTGCGCCCCCTGTCCAGTTTCGATCCCCAGGCCCTTCCCCGGGCCCTTCCCCGGGACGGCGTCGCCATCATCCTGCAATGTGGGTCGGGCAAGCGCTCCGCCACCGCCATGGCGAAATGCCGTGCGGCGGGGGTGCCCTGCCATGGCCACATCGAAGGCGGGATCATGGCCTGGAAGGCCGCCGGCCTGCCAACCCAGCGCTGATCATTCGGCACCCATTCCTGGAGAACGGCCCCATGCGCGCGACCATCGCCCTGGCCCTGGCCTTGGCTTGCCCGGTTTCATCCATCGTCGCGGCGGCCGCGGCGGAGCCCACCTCCCGGGTGGACGCCCCGTTGACCCTGGCGCTCACCTTGATCGGGGATGAGCGGCCGGTGGCCGCCACCATCGAAGGCACCAAGACGGTCCCCGCCCGGGTCCGCTCCGGCGGGACGGTGTCGGGCATCCTGGTGCGCGAGGGCGATATCGTGGCGGCGGGCCAGGTCCTGGCCACCCTGCGCGACGCGAAGCTGTCAGCCCAGAAGGCCGGCGCCGACGCGCGGGTGGAGGAGGCGAGGGCGCGGCTGGCGCAGGCGCGCCAGGATGTGACCCGCAACCAGCCCCTGGTCGCCCAGGGCGTCATCAGCCAGGCGCAGCTAGAAGCCATGCAAACGGCGGCGACCGCCGCGGCAGAGGCCCTACACGGGGCCGAGGCGGAGCGCGGCGTGCTGGCCCAGCGCCTGGCGGAAACCCAGGTCCTGGCCCCGGCGAACGGGCGCGTGGTTCAGATCGCGGTATCCCCAGGCGTGGAGTTGATGCCGGGCGAAGCGCTGGCGCTGGTGGCGACCGGCCCGGCCGTCATCCGCCTGCGCCTGCCGCAGGACGGGGCCATCGCCCTGAAGGTGGGGGATACCGTACGCGTCGACGACATCGCCGCCGGAGGCCCGGTCACGGCCATGATCAGCCTGGTCTATCCCCGGGTTGAGGACGGCGCCGTGGTGGCTGACGCCGCCGCGCCCAACCTGGCGGGCGCCTTGATCGGCCAACGGGTGCGCGCCTGGGTGCCGGAGGGACACCGTCCGGCCATCCTGGTGCCCGCGGAGTATCTGACGACCCGTTTCGGCCTGGACTATGCCCGTCTGCGCGAGGCTGGCGGACATGTCGCCGACGTGCCGGTGCAGCGCGGTGCGGCGCATCCCGCCGCCACCAAGGGCCAGCCGGTGCTGGTGGAGATTCTGTCCGGCCTGCATGCGGGTGACGTGGTGGTGAAGCCATGAAGCTGGGCCTATCCGGCCGCCTCACCCAGGCGACCCTGCATTCCCCCTTGACGCCCCTGTTCCTGCTGGCGGCCCTGGCCGTCGGCCTGCTGGCGCTGCTGACCATCCCCCGGGAGGAAGAGCCGCAGATCAGCGTGCCCATGGTGGATGTCATCGTTGACGCGGACGGTCTGCGGGCCCAGGACGCGGCCGAGCTGCTGACCCTGCCGCTGGAGGCCATCGTCAAGGGCATCAACGGCGTGGAACATGTCTACAGCCAGACGCGCGACGACAAGGTGATGGTCACCGCCCGCTTCCAGGTCGGAACGCGGGAGGATGACGCCGTTCTGCGCGTCCACGAACGCATCCGCGGCAACTATGACCGGCTGCCGGTGGGCACGCCCGAACCGCTGATCGTCAAGCACGGCATCAACGACGTGGCCATCGTCACCCTGACCCTGAGCCCGAAGCCGGACCAGGCGGCGCGGTGGAACGATGCCGCCCTGTACGACCTGGCGGAAAAACTGCGCCTGGAATTGGTCAAGGTGGATGACATCGGCCTGACCTACCTGGCGGGGGGAGCCCCGGGGCAGGTGAGGGTGGAGCCTGACCTGGATCGCCTGGCGCTGAACCATGTCACCATGGAGGAGCTGGCGGCCCGTATCCGTGCCGCCAGCGGCACCCTGCTGGCGGGCGGTGTGCGCGATGCCGGTGTCCAGCGCGACGTGGTCGCGGGTCGCAGCTTGGTGGGCGTGCCCGATATCGGCCAACTGCTGTTGACCACCCGCGACGGGCGCCCCGTCTATGTCCGCGATGTCGCCCGCGTCGTCATGGGCCCGGCGCAGGCCGAGCACCGGGTCTGGAACCTGTCCCGGGCCGAGGACGGCGGCCCCTGGCGCCAGACGCCCGCCGTGACGGTGGCGTTGGCCAAGCGTGCCGGCGCCAACGCGGTGGTGGTGTCGCAAGCCATCCTGGACCGGGTGGAAAAGCTGAAGGGCAGTCTGATCCCCGACGGCATCAACGTCGGCGTCACCCGCGACTATGGCGAGACGGCCAACGAGAAGGCCAACGAGCTGCTGCTGCACCTGGGCATCGCGACCCTCTCCATCGTGGTGCTGATCCGCCTGGCCATCGGCTGGCGTGAGGCGGTGGTGACCCTGGTGGTCATCCCGGTCACCATCCTGCTGACGCTGTTCGCGGCGGAGCTGATGGGCTACACCATCAACCGTGTCAGCCTGTTCGCCCTGATCTTCGCCATCGGCATCCTGGTGGACGACGCCATCGTCGTGGTGGAGAACATCGCCCGTCATTGGGCCATGCGTGACGGTCGCGACCGTGTGCGGGCCACCATCGACGCGGGGCTGAGGGGGCAACC
>NZ_BACU01000051.1 GCF_000333275.1 Azospirillum sp. B4
CGGGGCTGTTGCTGGTATCGGGTGAGCCGGCGCCGCACCTGCCCCGGCCGGTGGAAGAGACGCCTGCCCATCTGCTGGACGATGCCGGCCTGCTCCAGGCCCTGGTGCGCTACGGCGTGCCGGCCCGGCTGTTGGAAAGCGGCCTGGAGGGGGAGGCGCTGCACCTGCTGCGCGCCGACCTGGCCTTGTGTCACGGCTATCGTTGGCGCGACGGGCCGCCGCTGTCCTGCCGCCTGGTGGCCTTCGCCGGCGACGCCGATCCGCTGGGGGCGCCGTCGGACGTGGCCGCCTGGTCGGCGCTGACCCGTGGCGGCTTTTCCTTCCATGTGCTGGAGGGCGATCATTTCTTCATCCGCAGCCGGCGGGACGAGGTGCTGGAGCATGTGGCGGCCGAACTGGCCCGCCCGGCGTGGCGGACGGCGTCCTCGCCGCCAGTCGCGCGGGTGGCGATGGGAACATGAACGGGAGGGCGCCGATGGGGCGGGCGGATCCGGCGCGGGCGCGCCTGGTGCATGAGGTGCTGGCGGAAACGGTGCGTCGCCACGGGTCCCGGCCGGCCCTGCGGGCCCGCGTGCGGGGGGAGTGGCGGACGCTGACCTGGGCGCAGTATGGTGAACGGGTCCGCCTGTGTGCCCGTGCCCTGGCGCATCTGGGCCTCGTGCCCGGCGACGTGGTCCTGCTGTATGCGGAAAACCGGCCGGAATGGCTGCTGGCCGATGTCGGGGCCATCCTGGCCGGTGGCGTGCCGGCGGGGCTGTATGTCACCAGCCCGGCGGAGCACTGCCGCCACGTCGCCCGGCACAGCGCCGCGCGCTTCGCCGTGGTCGACACACCGGACCGTCTGGAAAGATTGCGCGCCGCCCGGGCCGGCCTGCCGCCCCTGGCCGGCCTGGTCCTGCTGGATGGGATCGACCCCGCGGGCGAGGCGATGGGCTGGGACGCCCTGCTGGCCCTCGGCCAGGGAACCGGCGATGCCGAGGGGGAGGCCTGGCTGCAGGCGCGCCTGGCGGGGCAGGGGTTGGATGATGTCTGCACCCTGATCTACACCTCGGGCACCACCGGCGCGCCCAAGGCGGTGATGCTCAGCCACGCCAACCTGACCTGGACCGCCGACCAGGCCCGCCGCACCGTGGGTTTCCGTCAGGGCGATACCGTGCTGAGCTATCTGCCGCTGACCCATATCGCGGAGCAGCTGTCCTCCATTCACATGCAGATGCGATTGGGCGGTTGCACCTGCTTTCCTGAGAGCCTGGACACGGTGGCGGCGGACCTGCGTGAGGTTCGCCCGCATTATTTCCTGGGGGTGCCCCGGGTATGGGATGGTATCCGTGCGCGCATGCAGGCGGCGGGCGCCCAGTCGGGCCCCTGGCGGGCCCGGCTGGTGCGCTGGGCGCGGCGCCAGGGTTTGGCTGGCGCCGCGGCGGACAGCGCCGGTCGGCGCCGGCCACTGGCCTGGTGGCTGGCCCGCGCCCTGGTCTTCAACCCCGTGCGCCGCCGCCTGGGGCTGCAGCGCAGCCGCTATCAGGTCACGTCCTCCACCCCCACCGCGGCGGAGACGCTGGATTTCTTCCTGTCCCTGGGGGTGCCGCTCTATGATCTCTATGGCCTGTGCGAGACCACGGGGCCGGCCACGGTGTCGGCGCCTGGCGCCTGGCGCGGCGGCTCGGTGGGGCGGGTGGTACCGGGGACGGAGATTCGCCTGGATGAGGTCCAGGCGGGGGTGGGGGCGGGAACCGGTGAGGTGCTGATCCGCGGTCCCCATATCTTCAAAGGCTATTACAAGGATCCCGAGGCCACCCGCCAGGCGCTGGATGGGGAGGGTTGGCTGCGCACGGGTGACATCGGCCGTTTCGATGCCGATGGCTACCTCTGGATCATCGATCGGTGCCGGAATCTCATCCCGCGCGCGGGCGGTGGCATGACGGCTCCGCAGCCGCTGGAGGCACGCCTGCGCCAGATGCCGGGCCTGGCCCAGGCCGTGGTGTTCGGCGCCCAGGGCGGGCTGGGGGCGCTGTTGTTCCTGGACCGGACCTTGGCGGCTGATCTGGCCGCTGCCGCCAACAGTCCCAGCGCCCATGGGGGTGACCCCGACTGGCGTGAGGTGGCCGCCTGTCCCCGGGTCCTGGCTTATGTCGGACGGTATGTCGCCCAGGTTCGCGCCGACGGTCCAGCGGCGGACGCGATTGACCGCTTCGCCCTGCTGGCCGTTGACCTGTCGATCGAGGGTGGCGAATTGACCGCCACCCTCAAGATCCGGCGCCAGGCGGTGCTGGAGAAATACGGCGACCTGATTGGCGCCGATGGGGTGGGGCGGATCGCATCGGCGCCGGTGCGGGTGCCGGTGTAGCGGCGCCGATCTATTTCGTGCCGGCCCCAACCCAGCATTGGCCGGCGAAGACGCGGTGTATGGTCAGATGCGTCAGGCCGGCGTCGGCGAACAGGCCCCGCACCTCACCCTCCGTCATGTACTTGTGGCGATCATGGGTCCGGCTGATACGGGAGACGTAGTAGAAGATGCGCAGGGTGGTCAGGGTCAGGCGCAGGCCGCGCAGGATGGTATTGACCAGTCCCAGCTCCTGGCTGTTGCGCCGCAGGGTTTGCCAGTAGACGGCGAGGGAGCGGAAGCCGACGCCGAACACGGTGACCACCACCCGGCCGCCCGGCCGCACCACCCGCCGCAGCTCGGCCACCGCCAAGGCACGGGACGGTTCGTCCAACAGATGGATGACGTTGACGCAGATGGCGTGGTCGAAGCTGTCGTCAGGGAAGGGGAGTGGTTTGGTGAGGTCGGCGAACAGGAACGTGGCCTCGGGCGCCTTCTTCCGGCAGAGGTCCAGCGCCGATTCCAGGTAGTCGGTCCCGGTCACCTTGGCGCCGCGCCGCAGCAGTTCCAGCGCGATGTTGCCGGTGCCGGTGCCGGCGTCCAGCACGTGCTGGCCCGGGCGCATTCCGGTCAGGTCGATGTTCTCCGCCACCAGGTCGCGATAGGTGACGGACTCGTTCAGGGTGTCGTAGATGTTGAAATAGCGGTGCCAGAAGGCTTTGCCCAGGGTGGTGCCCGTGTGCGGCGCCGTGTCGTTGGCCGCCAGTGACTGTTCAGTCATCTTCGCCCCATTGTTTCGAGTTTCAAGCGCCCGCGCCATTCCCCGAGCGTGGTTACCGTGGCGTACCTAAAGATGTATATAGATCGCCATAAGCAATCTGAAGGATGTTTTTGTGTGGGAAAAACAATCTCCACCCGTATAGATTTGCATCCTTAGGATGTGCTAGGCAATGCTAAAATCACCTGCCGGTCCCTTTTTCGCGACCCCTTTTGCGGGAAGTCCGTATCCATGCTGACACCATTAGGTGGCTTCGTTCTGCCCGGCGCCTCATCGGACCAGGACCCTGACTGGCTGGCCTTCCTGGCGGCCCTGCAGGGGCTTGTGCATGCGTCTTGCTGTGGCGCGGGGGCGGGCGGCGCGCTGGCCGCCACACCGATGGTGGAGCCCGACCTGCACCGCTTCGCCCGCCAGGGTTATGCCGCCTGGGCGGCGGAGGTGAAGCCGGCCCGGCCGCTGCTGCCGATGCGGCCGGGCCGTTATCGCTTGCCCGATGTGAGGTTGGTGGAACCCGGCCTGCCTTCGCGCGACCATGTCGACCTGATCGTCGCTGACGGCCGCATTGCCGCCATCACGCCAACCGGCATCCCGGAGGTTGGCGGGAAAGAGGCGGGGGGGATCACGCCGGTCATCGAGGCGCTGCGCGGCCATACCGTGGCCCCGGCGTTGGTGGATTTGCACGCCCATCTGCCGCCCCACAACATGCTGAACCTGACGCCGCTGTTCCTGTTGCTGCAACTGCGCCATGGCGTGGTGCGCACCCGCGACGCCGGCGACATGGATGGCACGGGCACGCCGGAGGCGCTGCGCCTGGTGCTGTCCGGGGCGCTGCCGGGGCCGCAGATCCACTACGCCTATTGCTTCATTACGACGGGGCGGGCGCGTTGGGCGAATTCCTTGGCCTACGACGATCCGGAGCAGGCGCCCGAGGTGGTGGCGCGGCTGCGTCGCCTGGGCGCCAGTTGGGTCAAGGCTTACGAGAACCTGGACGTGCCGCGCCTGCGCGCCCTGGTGGCGGCGGCGGAGGCCGCCGGCCTGGGGGTGATGGGGCACGTGCCCACGCGGCTGACGATGGAGGCCGCGGCCCTGCCGGACGCCCAACACCTGTGGGGCGTGCCGCCGCCGGCGAGCCTGCGGCGTGACCATGTGGTCAATCGCGCGATCGATTGGCATGCCGTCACGCCGCGACGGCTGAACGCGGTGGTGGCCGCCTGTGTGAGGCAGGGACTGGCGCTCACGCCCACGCTGGTGGCGCATGCCGGGTTGCTGCGCCTGGCCGACCATGCGACGGAGTGCACGGCGGCCGATGCCCGCATGATGCCGGCCTTCTACCGCGATATCATCTGGCACCCGCGCCACGGCCTGCCGGCGTATCGCCACATTCCGGCGGCCGACTTCGACCTGGCCCGGCGTGCCTTTGACATGAAGCTGGATCTGGTCGGCCGGCTGGCTGAGGAGGGCGTGTCCTTGCGCCTGGGCACGGATGTGCAGCAGCCCTTCGTTGTGCCCGGCGCCGCCCTGCACAAGGAGATCGCGTTGTTCGAGCGGGCGGGCCTCTCCCGTGCCGATGCCTGGGCCCGGGCCAGCCGGGATGCGGCATCGGTCCTGGGGGTCGCGGACGCGGGCACGCTGGGCATCGGTGCGCGGGCCGACCTGCTGCTCGCCCCCGCGTCGCCGCTGGAGCCCGGCTGGCGGCCAGCCCAGGCCAGCGCCGTGGTGGCGGGTGGCGCCCTGATGCTGACCGCCGATCTGGATACCGCCATCGCGGCCGAACAGGCGCGTTTCGAAACCCGGTTCAGCCGCCATACGGCCCGCTGGCTGGTGCGGTTCGCCTTGCGGCGCGTGGCGCGGAATTTTGTCAGCTGACGGCCGGCGGTGGCGGTTGCGGCGGGGCG
Organism: Azospirillum sp. B4; assembly: GCF_000333275.1. Taxonomy (GTDB): domain Bacteria; phylum Pseudomonadota; class Alphaproteobacteria; order Azospirillales; family Azospirillaceae; genus Nitrospirillum. Next base: position 4,997 of record NZ_BACU01000051.1, read on the forward strand.
GCCGTGGCCACGGGTGGCACGCCCAGGGTCTGGTTCAGCCAGGCGAGAATGCGCTCGGCCGCCCGTTCCCACTGGGGTTCAAGCATCATGTCGTGCGCCATGCCGGGGATGATCTCGGCCTTGGTGCCGTAATGCCGCGCCGTGGCGTGGAACTGGTCCTGATAGAAGACCGCGTCCAATTCATCCGCCAGAACCAAGACGGGGGCGGTGGTTCGCGGCTGGCGGCTGGCCGGGATTATCAGGCTTTCCATGAAGGCGCGCGCGGACTCATTACCCAGCAGGCGCCAATACGCCACGACCTTCTCTTCCGGCAGGTCGGGGGTGAACAGCCATTGCCGGGCCAGCGCCGGAGTTTCCACCAGAAAATACATGAACAGCGTCACCGCCGCTTTCAGGAAGGCCAGCGGGGCGTTGACGGCCAGGCGGATCATGTTGCGCAACATCCCCTGCGGCGGGGCGGAGGCAAGAAAGACCCCGGCCGGGCCGGAATGCTTCGCCAGGTAATATTGCGCGACCAGCCCCCCCAGGGAGTGGCCGATGACAACCGGCGGGGCGGGCAGGTCGCGCGCCACGCTGGCGACGTTGTCCACGAACTGGCTCATGCTGGTGCAGCGCAGTTGCGCATGACCTTCGCTGGCGCCGTGGCCCTGCAGGCTCAGCGCGTAGGCGGCATAGCCGTGTCGGGCGAAATAGTCCAGGAAGTGGACGTCCCAACACCAGGCGGCATGCCAGGAGCCATGGATGAACAGCAGCGGCGTCTTGTGTGCCGGGCCATCGGGAAGACGGGAAATGACCTCAAGTTTCATGCCGGAATCCCCCTGTCCGCGCCCATGAGCCCTGAACGGTCCTGGGCGAAACGCCGCAAACGCGCCTGTGAAATCGCCATTGCCAAGAGCGATCGGCCACGAGCGCGACCCTTTATAGCGGACATCGCGTGTTAGGAGAATATCTATCTTAATTATCATTCTTTAATTGCATACCGATCGTCGAGGGTCATGCGGCGTGAAACCAGACCATCGTTCGGTTATTGGCGAAGGCCAGCGAACTCATACGCCACGGTCGCGGCCATGCGTCGTCATAACGAGGCAGAATAATGCGTTGCATGAGAGCCGGTGTCCGCCCATGCTCATGGCGGCTCCAGCGCGGGTTCGTCTTCCTCGATGGTGATCAGCAAGCCGGCTGGAGGCAGTTGTGGAAATTCGTGTTGGTTGCCTGATGACCTATGAGTTGGCGCAGGTCACGCCCATCATCCTGATGCTGAATGTCCATGCGTCGCGGGTGGGTGATCTGACGCAACCGGACGCGGTGGCGACAACGCCTCCCGTGCCGATGTCCGGCTATCACGATGGCTTCGGCAACTGGTGCACGCGTATGGTGGCGCCCGCTGGTCGCTTCACCATCCGGACCGATGGCATCATCCGCGACAGCGGCGAATGGGAGACGCCCGACGTCGGCGCCCGGGAGGTCGCGATCCCGGATCTTACGCCGGAAACCCTGGTGTTCCTGCTGGGCAGTCGCTATTGCGAAACGGACCTCCTGTCGGAGACCGCCTGGAAATTGTTCGGGCAGCTGCCTCCCGGTTGGGCGAGGGTACAAGCCATCTGCGATTATGTGCATGACCACATCACCTTCGGCTACGAACATTCGCGCGCCACGCGGACGGCGGCCGAGGCCTTCAAGGAAAGGCGAGGGGTCTGTCGCGATTACGCCCACCTGGCACTGACCTTCTGCCGCTGTCTTAATATTCCCGCGCGCTACTGCACCGGATACATCAGCGATATTGGCCTGCCGCCGCCGCATGCTCCCCAGGATTTCGCCGCGTGGATCGAGGTTTTCCTGGAAGGCCAGTCGGGCGGACGTTGGCACGTCTTCGACCCGCGCAACAACGACCCCCGCATCGGTCGGATATTGATTGCCCGGGGCCGAGACGCGGCTGATGTGCCGCTATCGCTTACGTTCGGTCAGCACACCCTCGCGGGCTTCCAGGTGACGGTCGACGAGGTTTCGGCCCCCGCCACCTGATCAGCCCAGTTTGGCTTTAGATAATTGAGGTGTCGAACCGACCGGCATCGCGAGGGACATAGACCACGGCAGCCCACGGGCGACAAAACGATCTCACGGCGATGAAGCCCCTTCCTGGCAAAGGAAGGGGCTTCAGTCGGACCATGGGGCCTCAGGCCCGCTTGCGCCCGGTGACCATGGCGCGGACCAGGTTTTCCCGGTGCAGCACGCTGGACAGGATCACGCCGCCAACGTGCAGGACCACCAGGATGAGGGTCACCGTGGCCGCCGCACCGTGGATGTCCTCCATCGTGTCCTCTCCCAGAACACCGCCACCCGTATCCAATACGATGCCGGTGGCCACGGTCAGGAGCAGGCTGGCCAGGAGCGCCACGATCATGGCGCCGCCCGCCGGGTTATGGCCCACATACCGGCCCGCCCGCCCCTTCACCAGGGCGCCCATGTAGGAGAGCAAGCCACCCGGGCTGGGCACGAACCCGGCGAACCGGGCATGCGGGGTGCCGATGAGGCCCCACAGGGACCGCACCCCAACCGCCACCAGGATCACGAAGCCGGCGGCTTCATGCAGGGGCATGACCTCTTCAGCCGATAGCCAGGCGACGGCGAAAGAGGCGGCGATGGTCCAGTGCAAAAGGCGAACGGCCGGATCCCATACCGTCACCATGCCTGTGGACGCCGTGGCGTTGGGGGAAACGGCGCCCCTGGGAACGCTGTGGATAGGGGTGCCGCCGGAGGGGATGGGCGTGGTCATCAGTCCTCATCCTTTTCCGTCTTCAGGATGTCGCCCGTGCGGGCGTCGACGGCCAGTTCGACCCGCTTGCCCTGGGGGTCGCGGGCCTCGACCTTGTAATTCCTGTCGCGGTGCCGCTTGATCTCGGTGATGTCGGAATAGCCCTGGGCGGCCAGGCGCTCGACCACCTGCGGGACGGTCAGGGCGCTTGCGTCCCCCGTTTTCGCCGGCTGAGCCTGGCCGGCGGGCGCGGTCTCGACGGCCAGCGCATAGCCGCCGATGGCCAGGGAACCCGCGAGCAGCGCCGCAGCGGCGATTTTGCCATACATCATGGTGTCCTCCGTATTGGGATTGGATGGTGGCATCATCCTGGCGGGGTTCCGTTGAACGGGACCTGAACGGCGCGTTCAGCCTGCGTTCAGGAAAGGAACGGTCAACTGTGCCGATGAGATGGATCGTTGCCCTTCTGCTGCCCCTGCTGGCCGTGCCCGCCGCCCTGGCGGACACCGACCAGGACCGTGCGCGCGCCGCCGTGGAACAGGGGCGCGCGCTGCCCCTGCGCACCATCCTGGACCGCGCGGCGGCCCGCTTCCCAGGCCAGCTCCTGGAAGCGGAATTGGAGGAGGAGCACGGCCGATTGGTCTATGAGATCAAACTGCTGATGGACGGCGGGCGTGTCGTGAAGCTGCATTACGACGCCCGAACCGGCGACCTCCTCGCGGTCAAGGAACGGGGGGCGGGGAAGGACCGCAGGCCATGAGGATATTGCTTGCCGAGGATGATGCGGCCCTGCGCCGACAGCTGGCCGAAGCGCTGGGGGATGCCGGTTACGCCGTCGACATGGCCCCTGACGGCGAGGAGGCCGCCTTTCTGGGGGTGAGCGAGCCTTATGACGCCGTGGTGCTGGACCTGGGATTGCCGGTGCGCGACGGCCTGTCCGTCCTGCGCGCCTGGCGGGCGGCGGGCATCACGGTGCCGGTGCTGATCCTCACGGCCCGTGGAACCTGGCAGGAGAAGGTGGCGGGCATCGACGCCGGCGCCGACGACTACCTGGCCAAGCCGTTCCGGATGGAGGAACTGCTGGCCCGCGTGCGCGCCCTGATCCGCCGGGCCGGCGGGCTGGCGACGGCGGAACTGCGCTGCGGGCCCGTGGCGCTCGACACCCGCACCGGCCGGGTGACGCTGGACGGCCGGCCCGTCGCACTGACGGCGCATGAGTTCAAGGTGCTGTCCTATCTCATGCACCATCCCGGCAAGGTGGTGTCCCGCACCGAATTGACCGAGCATGTCTATGCGCAGGATTTCGATCGCGACAGCAACACCATCGAGGTGTTCGTCGGCCGGCTGCGCCGCAAGCTGGGCGGCGACCTCATCCGGACGGTACGGGGCCTGGGGTACCGCCTGGAGGCGGCCCAGTGACGCGCTCATCGCTGACACTCTCTTCGCTGACCACCTCCTCACTGACCCGGCGCCTTTTCCTGTTGGCGGTCCTCTGGATCGCCCTGGCGCTGGTCGTCACCGGCATCATCCTGACCGACCTGTTCCGCATCCATGCCGAGGCGGAGTTGGGCCGGCGCATGGCCCAGCACCTGGATGAGCTGGCGGCGGTGCTGGAGGTGACGCCGGATGGTGGGGTGGCCCTGGCCCGGGACCTGAGCGATCCCCGGTTCCGCCGTCCGCTGTCGGGGCTGTATTGGCGGGTGGATGGCCCCGGGAAGCGGGTGCTGCGGTCACGGTCGCTCTGGGACCAAGCGCTGGACCTGCCGGCGGACACCCTCAAGGATGGCGAGGTTCATCGCCACACCTTGACGGGACCGAACCGGGCGCCGCTGGTGGCGTGGGAGCGCAGTCTGCGCCTGCCGGGCGCGGCGGTGCCGGTGCGCGCGGCGGTGATCGCCGACGCCAGCGACGTGCAGGCCGCGACGGCCGGTTTTTCACGGGTTTTGGGTCTGTCGCTGGCGATCCTCGCCGCTGGTCTGCTGGCGGCGGCGGCGGTCCAGGTGCGCCTGGGGCTGGGACCGCTGCGGCGGATGCGGAAGGCCTTGGCCGACCTGCGCGCCGGGCGTACCAGCCGCCTGGAGGGCGCCTTCCCCGGCGAGGTCCAGCCCGTCGTGGACGACCTCAATCTGCTGATGGAGGAGAACCGGGCGATGGTGGAGCGGGCGCGCGCGCAGGCGGCCGATCTGGCGCACGCGCTGAAAACCCCGCTGGCCGTTATCGCCAACGCTGCCGCCGCGCCGGGCGGCACGGACCCGGCGGTGGTGGCGGCCGAGGCGGACCGCATGCGTCATCAGATCGAGCGGCACCTGGCCCGGGCGCGGGCCGCACCGGCGCTGCTCCATTCCCCGGGTGGAACGGTCGTTCTGCCCGTGCTGCGGCAGATCGCCCGCACCGTGGCACGCCTGCATACCGAACGCGGTATCGATATCCAGGTCGATGGCGATGTGCAGGCCCGGGTTCGGGCCGACCCGGTGGACCTGCAGGAAATGGCCGGCAACCTGATCGACAACGCTGCCAAATGGTGCTCGGCGGTCGTACGGGTGACGGCCGTTGCGGCTGGTGGTGGGATTGTCATCACCGTCCAGGACGATGGCCCCGGCATTCCGGCGAACAGGCGGTCCGACGTCCTGGCCCGTGGCGCCCGCCTGGACGAGGCGGTGCCGGGTACCGGCCTGGGCCTGACGATAACGCAGGAGTTGGCGCGCCTTCACGGTGGAAGCCTCAACCTGGAGGCCTCGCAGGCCGGCGGGCTCAGTGTCTCGCTTCATCTGCCGCAGGCGGCGGCCGCTGGCAAATGATGCGGTGATATCGAGAACGGTCCGCCCGTTGATGCCGTACGGGCGCGCGCCTAAGGGGGACTGGGACGGAATTCGGTCAGCATCGCCATGTAGTGACAAGCGGCGGCGGCAAGGACCATATCACGTTGTGGTAGCGCAGTCGCTCCAGCAGGTAGGCCCCGACGCCGGCCGTGTAGATCAATGCGCCGGTCCCGATCAGCAGGCCGGTTCCAGGCTGAAGCCGGCCTGACAGGACGGGGACCAGGGGCAGGCCAATCCAGCCGAGGATCAGATAGAGGGCCAAGCCCAGCCGTTCGTACCGGCGGGGCGCGGAAAGTTTCAAGGCGATGCCGGCCGCTGCCGTCATCCAGACCGCCGCCAGGGCGACTGTGGGCGTCACGGCGGTTTGCGTCGCCGGAAGGCGCAGCAGGAGGGGCGTGTAGGTGCCCGCGATGGCCAGGAAGATGCCGGCGTGGTCCAGCTGCCGCAGCCATTCCTTGAGACGCCGGCGCCGGATCATGTTGTACGCGGCCGAGGAGGCGAGCATGCCTGTCATGGCGGTGGCGTAGGCGGCCAGACCCATGGCGTCGGACATGGTACCGGAAATCGCGCGTGACACGAAAAGCCAGACGCCGGCGACGAGCGCCGCAGACACGCCGACGACGTGGACAACGGCGTCCGCCTTGTATTCCAAACCGGTATACTGCGGAACGGCGTTGCCCGTCGGGATGACGGCGGTGCTCATCGCTCGCTCCTCTCCGGTCAAGGCCGTGTCACGGCGCCTGAAAGTTGGGTTTCGCGCACTATCCGTTCCTGACCGCTGGTGGTGCTGCGGATACGGTACAGAAATTCCCTCCCTTCGAACGGCATGAGGCAAACCACCTCATAAGGACCGTCGGCCGGCATTTTCTCCAGCCGGTGAGGGGTGAAGTCCAGGGTCTGGCCAACCCTGAATTTATGGCGACGCAAGGCGTTGGCTTTCCCCCTGTCCATCTCCGCCGCGCCGTCAGCGGCGGCGTGGGGGCGGCCGCCGGATGGCGACGCTGCCAGGTTTTTCATCCTTGTGCCGATAGACGATGCGCCCTTTGGTAAGGTCATAGGGCGTCATCTCGACCGTGACGCGATCACCCGTCAACGACCTGATGCGGCTCTTGCGCATCCGGCCGGCGGTGTAAGCGATGATCGAATGGCCGTTCTCCAGCAGCACCTTGAAACGGCCGTCGGGGAGCGCCTCATCGATTTTGCCATCGAACTCCAGAAAATCTTCTTTTGCCAAACCGGCCTCCCACGGAGCTAAAAAAAGGCGGCGGCACGGGTCTCATGCCACCGCTCTTCATGCTTCGGTGGGGGCTTAGGCCGCGCGCAGATTCTCGGCGGAGGACTTGCCCCGGCGGGGATCGACGACGGTGTCGAAGCTGACCTTCTGACCTTCGGCCAGATTGCCGATGCCCGAACGCTCAACCGCGGAGATATGGACGAACACGTCATTGGACCCGTCATCCGGCTGGATGAAACCGAAGCCCTTGGTGCTATTGAACCACTTAACGATACCGATGGTCATGGAGTCCTCCTGGGATTTTCCCAATCAGAATTGCCCCGCGCGGGAGTGCGGCAGGGCATCAAAGATCACGACGGGGAAAAGGGCCGGCTTTGCCGGTCGATAGCCCAGAAGCAAAATCGACCTGCCCAATGTGGGCGCCTTGCGATGACATTGCAAGCTCCGTTCCGTCGGCGCCGACGATTGGTGGTCTGGGCGCCTGTCGTCTTGGATCTCAAGCGCCAGCTTGCAGGACCGCCCTCACAGGGTGGCGAATGCCGGCCATTGCGTTAACCATATGCGCCCTAAGTATGTATCCTGCTAATTACGCCCAGGAATTTGCGATATTGCAGTATAACTAAGGAGCAATTTAGATATTTCATATCCGTTGCGCGCGCCGGTTGCGTTATCTTCCCGCTGCTAGCCGCAGCATCGAAGGGGTGACGGCCGGCGGCGTAGGTGTGAACCCGGGGGGGGGGAATGCGGCGCGGTTGACGGTCTAGGCAGGTCCGTCCCTTGCGCTTTTGCTGAGCGACACCCCATCCCGTGTTCCGATGCGCCCAGGATCAAAGCTAAAGGTTCCAGGGGCATAGCATGGGTTCTCTGTTTGGGGCGGGCGTGCGGGGGCGGGGCTTGCAGGAGGGTGGCGTTCACCCAGAAGGCCGTGCGGATTCCTCGCCGGGGCTTTCGCGGCATGCGCGACCCGGTGGCCGGGCGCTGCTGCTGGCCGGCACCGCCATGGCCCTGCTGGCCGCGACCGGAACGGCCCGCGCCGGCAACGGTCCCACGCTGCCCACCGGTGGCGCCTTCCAAGCGGGCTCGGGCAGCATCTCCAGCGGCAACGGCAGCCTGACCGTCACCCAGGGCAGCCAGCGCGCCGTCATCGACTGGAAAAGCTTTTCCATCGGCCAGGGCGGCACCGTCAGCTTCAACAACGGCAGCGGCGCCACCCTGAACCGCGTCACGGGCGGCAACCTGTCCACCATTCTGGGCACGCTGAAGGCCACGGGCACGCTGTATGTCATCAACCCGGCGGGCGTGGTGGTGGGGGCCAGTGGCGTGGTTGTGACGGGCGGCAGCTTCACCGCCAGCACCCTGGACATCGCCAACGACGCCTTCATGGCCGGCGGTACCCTGCTGTTCAAGGGCGACACGGACGCCGAGGTCAAGAACCTGGGCAAGATCTCCGCCACCGGCGGCGACGTCTTCCTGATCGCGCGGAGCGTCACCAACGACGGCACCATCACCGCCCCCAACGGCACCGTGGGCCTGGCCGCCGGCCAGCAGGTGCTGCTGAAGGATGGCGATGCGGGTGAGCGGGTCTATGTTCAGGTCGGCGGCCCAGGGGGAAGTGGCGATGTCACCAACACGGGCGCCATCGCGGCGGCGCAGGCGGAACTGAAGGCCGCCGGCGGCAACATCTATGCCCTGGCCGGCAATGGCGGCGGCGCCATCCGCGCCACCGGCACCACGGTGAAGGACGGGCACATCTGGCTGTCGGCCAGCGGGTCGACCGAGACGGCCACGGACCAGGGCGGCGCCGTCACCATCGCCGGCACCGTGGCCGCGACCAACGCCGACGGTACGGGCGGCACCGTCATCGCCACGGCCAAGTCGGTGGCGGTGCAGGCCGGCGCCGTGGTCGACGCCAGCGGCACCACCGGCGCCGGCGGCACCATCCTGCTGGGCGGTGACCGCCAGGGCGGGGGCGACGCGGCCACCAAGCTGGTGAAGCAGGCGGTGGCCACCGCCGCCCGGACTACCGTCGCGGCGGGCGCCACCCTGAAGGCCGACGCGGGCGCCACCGGCAATGGTGGCAGCGTCATCGTCTGGTCGGATCAACAGACGGGGTTCGCCGGCACCCTCAGCGCCAAGGGCGGGCCCCGCACCGGCAATGGCGGCTTCGCCGAAGTATCCAGCCACAAGCTGCTGGACTTCACCGGCGCGGTGGATCTGACCGCCCCGCTGGGCAGCATCGGCCAGCTGCTGCTGGACCCAGAGAACGTCACCATCTCCACCGGCAGCAATTCCAACAGCAGCCAATCCAGCGGCACCTTCACCCCCACGGGCAACAGCTCCGTCATCAACACGACGACGCTGCAGAACGCCCTGGCCACGGCCGACGTCACCATCACCACCGGCAGCATCGGTAGCCAGACGGGCGACATCACTGTCGCCAACAACGTGACCTGGTCGGCCAGCCACAGCCTGACGCTGTCGGCCTATCACAGCATCATCTTCAACGGTGGCACGCTCAGCCACACCGCCGGATCCGGCGACGTCACCCTGCGCGCCGACAACACCGGGACGGGCAGCGGCACCGTCACGTTCACCAGCGGTGGTGTCAACATGACCGGCAGCAGCGGGTCGGTGAACCTTTACTACAACCCCGCCAGCTATGCCTCACCCACCAGCTATGCCGGCAATGTCGCCTTGGGGTCAGGCGCCCTGACGGCCTACATGCTGGTGAACACCGCCACCAACCTGCAGAATCTGTCGACCAACCTGACCGGCACCTATGCCCTGGGCCGGGATATCGACGCCAGCGGCACCGCCGCCTGGAACGGCGGCGCGGGGTTCGTCCCCATCGACAGCTTCTCCGGCACGCTGGACGGCCTAGGCCACACCATCACCGGGCTCACCATCAATCGCCCCAGCACGGTCGCGGTGGGCCTGTTCGGCGACACGCCCACGAGCAATGGGCCCACGATACGCAATCTGGGCCTGGTGGATGTGAACATCGCCGGTTCCAACCGCGTGGGCGGCGTGGTCGGGCGCGCCAACGGCGGCGGGTCCCTGACCAACGTCCATGTCACCGGCTCCATCACCGGCTATGGCGACTTCATCGGCGGCCTGATCGGCCAGGATGACCAGCAGTCCATCAGCAACAGCTGGACCGATGTCACCATCACCCTCCCCAAAGGCTACAGCGGCAACGGCGTGGGCGGTCTGGTCGGCTGGCAGCGCTCTGGCTCGCTGACCAACGTCTACGCCCTGGGCACCGTCTACGCCCCGGACGCGAGCCAGGTCGGCGGCCTGGTGGGAACGGACGGCTTCATCGGCTTCGGCCAGGGTGCGACCGTCACCAACGCTTACGCCACCGGCAATGTCACCGGCAACGATGCCGTCGGCGGCCTGATCGGCATCGCCGAGGGCGGCAGCATCACCAAGACCTATGCCACCGGGTCCGTCACCGGCGTCACCAACCTGGGCGGTCTGGTGGGCATCAACGCCAACCCCATCACCCTCAGCTGGGCCAGCGGCAGCATAACCCGCAGCAGCGGCAGCGCCACCAGCGTGGGCGGCCTGGTGGGCACCAACGGCGACAGCGCCAGCGCCGGCAGCATCGCCACCAGCTATTGGGACAGCTACACCGCCGCCGGCCTGTCCGCCGTGGGCGCCACCGTGGGCGCCAGCACCAGCAGCGCCACCGCCGTCACCAGCGACCCGGCGCAGTCGGCGGCCAGTAATTATGCCTACAAGACCAGCGCCTACGGCGCCTTCAACTTCACCACCGATTGGTGGTTGAGCGATGGCGGCACCCGGCCTCTGGGCCTCTGGGAATATTCACTGACCATCAGCAACGCCCACCAGTTGCAGTTGGTCGCCCACGACCTGACGGCCAGCTACACCCAGAGCAACGACATCCGCATGTCGGCCCCGACCGCCAGCGGCATCTGGAAGTCCACAAGCGGCAGCGTCCCCGCCGGCTTCATCCCCCTGGGCACCCCCTCGACGCCGTTCAGCGGCACCTATGACGGCCAGGGGTACGCCATCGATGGGCTGACCATCACCTATGGTGGCGGGAGCAACACCTATATCGGCCTGTTCGGCGGCAACACCGGCGCCCTCAACAACATCGCCCTGACCAACGCGGCCATCACCGTCACCAACGCCGACAGCCATGTCGGCGCCCTGGTCGGCGCCAACGGTGGCGGCCAGATCACGAACGCCTATGTCTCCGGCACGTTGACGTTCCGTGGTGGTGGCGGCTACGGCGTCGGCGGCATCGTGGGGATACAGTACAATGGCGGAACCATCACCGGTTCCACCTCGATGGCCGACGTCAATCTCAGCTTCGTCAATGGCGGGCAGGGTTATGCCGGCGGCGTTCTGGGCGTTACCGCCGACCTGAGCGCCACGGCCATCAACACGTCCTATGCCGGCGGCACCATCACCGTCACCGGCGGCGGCGGGGTCGGGGGCCAAGCCCTGGCGGGTGGCCTGGCGGGGATATCCACCAACATCTCCAACAGCTATTCCACCGCCACCGTCACGGAAACCTCTGTCAGAAGCGTGGATGAGATAGGCGGCCTGGTGGGCCAGAGCGCCACCGGCACCATCAGCAACAGCTACGCCAGCGGCGCCATCAGCGCCCCCGGCGCGCAGATCGGCGGCCTGATCGGCTTCAATGTCAGCGCCACCATCAGCAATTCCTACTGGGACAAGCAGACCACCGGCCTGTCCAGCGGCACCGGAAGCGGCAGCGCCACCGGCATCACCGGCCGCACCACCGCCGAGATGGCGGTCCAATCCAACTTCAGCGGCTGGGATTTCAGCAACACCTGGTATCTGCCCGCCGGCCTGTCCCGCCCGATCCTACGTGCGGAGGCCAGCACCACCATCCGCGACGCCCATGAACTGCAGTTGGTGGCCCTGGATACCACCGCCCGCTACACCATCGCCAATGACATCNGCTTGGGCACGTCCCTCGCCAACACCGCCGACATATGGAGCGGCGGGTTCGTGCCCATCGCCGGCTTCTCCGGCGAGCTGTCGGGCCAGGGCCACACCATCAGCGGTCTGACCATCACCGGCAGCGCCGCCAATCGGGGCCTGTTCGCCTCCACCACCGCCTCGGCCAAACTGGCCAACCTGGCGCTCACCAACGTTTCCGTCTCCGGCGGCAACAACGTGGGTGCCCTGG
>NZ_BACU01000050.1 GCF_000333275.1 Azospirillum sp. B4
CATGCCTGGGCTGATAATATCGATAAATAGATAATATTGCCGGATATTATTCGAAATATCCGAAATTTTGCTTTGCTTGAGCGAAGCATGTTTCCTCCCAATTTCAGCAATCAAAGGCGCGATTGGTTCGGATCGTCTACGCGGTTCCTGACCAAACTAAGCGCCTGGTTGTATTATCCATAAATTTTATCCATGTTCAATCCTGGCGGGCGGGCAAAAAGCAATCCATTGGTATAGGTAACTATATATTTTCCCGTCATAGTTTCAGTTGGTGGCGGCAGTGTGAAAGTGGTGGAGCTGGATCCCTGGACATCATGGAGCGACTACGCCCGTTCAGGCCGACAGCGCGGTGCTGACGGCGCTGGGTGCGGCCGAACTGGGCTCTGGCTGTGAACTGGCGCCGAAGTAGAAATCCTTGGGAGGGTAAGGCAACAAACTGAAACGACGACAGAAGGTGGCAGAAGGTCGGGGCCTGACCGGCGCCGATCAGGAGCGTTGTGCAGCGTTGCGGGGACGGAGGGGAGCGCCCGAACTGCCGTCCGCCCTCGCTGCAATGGGAAGGTCAAATGCTTCCACTTACGCCATGCCACCAAGACCGGGACCGGCCCTCGGCCTGGAGGCACCTGCCGACTCTATATTTTAGCAGATTTCCGAGCCCGTCCATGTGTGGGCGGAGTTCAGAGAGTCTGCTTGGCGGCGGTCCTATGGGCGCTGGGGCTGGAAAGGTGGGCCGATCATGCCGTTCCCGTCGGCCGGCGGGCCATTCTGCTGGCCGCGCCTGGCCTCGGGAAGGGGGATGGTGGCGGCCTTAGAACGAATACTTGGCTTTCACGCCGAAGGTCCGCAGGTCCGGCAGGGCGGCGATCGCGGCCGCGTTGATGGAATAGCTGAAGGTCTTGTTCAGCAACGATCCGTCAATGACACTCGTATAGTTGTGGTTGTCGAACAAGTTGGTCACGAAAAAACTCGGCGCTGATGGTCTTGGTGTTCAGGCCTAAACGCAGATTGACGTTGGTCAGGTCGGGCGACCTCAGGATGTTGGCGGCGTCCGACCAAACACCCGACTTGTAGGTGAAGTCGCCGCGGACATAGGCGCTCGACCCTGCGATCAGGTCCAAGTCGTGGGTGTACTGCAGTCCGATGGCGGCGGAATACTTGGACGTCAGCGGGTCCTCCTTGCCCGTGAAGTCTGTGACGCCGGTCATCTGCGTCACCGAGGGGGAGACCAGCTTCTCGATGTAGCTGTCGTTGATGGCGCCACTGACGTTCAGTTGCAGGCCATGCGCCAGAACGGCTGTGATGTCACCCTCGACACCCGTCATCTTCACACGGCCAGCGTTCAGGGTGGCGTTGACCGATTGGCTTGAGCCCGTGCTGGGATCGAAAATCAGCATGGCCGCGTTGTTGATCTGATTTTTCCAGACCGCGCGGTAGGCGTCGATGGTGTACCGCACCCTGTTATCGAACAGCTTACCCTTGATGCCGATCTCATAATTGTCGATCTGCTCCGGCTCCACTTCGATCTTGTAGCCGTTGGCCGCCGCCGTCTGCTGCACCAGCGCGGTGCCGGACAGGAAGGCGGTGTTGAAGGCGCCGGGATTCACGCCCTCGGAATACGAAGCGTAGACCATGGTGTCGGGCGTGACGTCGTACTGGATGATCGCGCGCGGCAGGAAGCTCTGGTACTCATGGCTGGCGATCTGGGCGCCGCCCGCGTAGGTGTCGATGGGCAGGAAGGCGTTGGACTTGACCGTCAGGCCCGACGGCGGGGCGTAGGCGTACAGATGATCCACCTGGTAGCGGCCGTCCACGCTGACCGTCAACGCGTCGGTCAGCTGGTAGCTGAGGCCGTAGAACACGCCCACCGTCTTGCTGCGGGTCATGCCGTTGATGGTGGAGAAGGACGTGACGCCAAGCGCGCCGTTGCCGCCACCCAGGGCATTCTGGCTTTTGGCGTCCAGGAAGCTGGCGCCCAGTGTGCCCCTGAAGGGACCCTGGTTGTAGGTCGCGCGCAGTTCCTGCGACACATCCTCGTTTTTGCGCTCCACCAGGTAGGGGTAGTCAAAATAACTGCGTGAGCCGGTGCCACCGTAGGGATTGGTCTGGGTGGTGTCGTAGTAGTTATCAAGGTCGGCCAATTCACTATAATATTCGTGGTTGTAACCGGTGAGCGAGCTGATGACCAGGTTCGTTTCCGGCACCTCGTAGTCCATGGCCAGATGAAGGTGATAATACTGGCTGACCAGGCCATAACCCTGTACGCCATCGCCCGGGTCGATCAGGCGGCTCGTGGGATTCGCCAGGAAGGTCTTGATGAAGGCGTCATTGGCCGTGTTGGCCGAGGGCGAACCGATCAGCTTGGGCGCCGTGCCACAAATGTAGGCGTTCTTGACCGCGACGCCCAAGGCGGTCACGCCATTCAGCGTGCAGTTGGACTGGCTGGGCACCACCACATTGCCGCTGGCGCCGGTGATGGTGTAGGCGCTGATCAAGCCCTGGGCCGACGGTCCGTCGTCATCGGCGGTGATCATGCCGTAGAACTTGGCGGTGAAGTGTTCGCTGGGCGTGAACTTCAGCGCCACGCTGCCCGATCGGGTTTCCTGGTCGCCCAGGGTCTGGCCTGGCACGCCGGCATTGGTGTAGGAGCCATCCTTGGCGAACTCGCGCGCTTCCACCCGGATGCCCAGCTTGTCGGAAACGATGGGGCCGCTGAGTTCGGCCTGGAAGTCGCGGTTGTTGCGGGTGCCCAACATGCCACTGATGGAACCGCCCCAATCGTCCGTGTTCGGGTCCCTGGTGATGACGTTGACGGCGCCGGCGAAGGTCTGGCGGCCGAAATAGGCGCTTTGCGGACCCTTCAGCACCTCTACCCGTTCCGGATCGGTGACGTTGCTGATGGCGGTGGCGGAAGACACCGGCACGCCGTCGAGGAAGATCGATGTCGTTTGCGAGAGCGCGTTAGAGGGCGTGAAGCCGCGGATGATGACCTGCTGGAAGGACCGGTCGTTACGGCCGGCACTGCTGTTGACCACCTTCATGCCCGGCGTGAAGGCGGAGATGTCCTGGACGGAGACGATGCCGCGCGCCGCGATGTCTTCGGCCGTCAGCGCGGACACCGCCACCGGGGTCTTCAGGATGTCCTCGCCCGTCTTGCGGGCGGTGACCACGATTTCAGTCAGTTCGTCCGCGCCGGCGGTGTCGGCGGCCGCGGCTTGCGGGGCCGGCGGTGTCGCGGCTGTGCTGATTTGCGCGTAGGCGGATGAGGTGGCGCCTGCGATCAGCAGCGCCAGCAGCGACGTGGCGGTGCGCATGCGCATGTTGAAATTAGCCATATGATGCCCCTGTTCTTTGAATATTCGTTGGTTTTGCGTGCGCTGTGGGATTTTCCCCAATTATGGAGAACGGTCAGAAGGGCTTGGTGACGCCCAGGAAGGCCATGACCAGGACCAGTCCCCAGATGGCGAAGACGGTCAGGCGCAAGGGATTCCAGAAGGGGGCGGGCACGAAGGGCGCGCCGGGCACGGGGGGCACGGGCGGCTTCATCAGCAGCAGGATGCGGACCAGGACGCCCAGCAGCAGCAGCACGCCGAACAGCGTGATCTTGGTGGCCAGCCAGCGGCTTTCCACGGGCGATCCCGTCACCAGGCAGGTGATGCCCAGCCCCATGAAGGCCAGGGTGGCCAGGACGCGCACGCCCAGGTCGACCTTGAAAAGCAGCCTGGCCCAGGGCGTGCCCTGGCGCAGATAGATCATCCACACCAGCCACAGCCAGGCGCCGGCGGCCACCCAAAGGGCCGCCAACGCCATGCCGCCCAAGGGCAAGCCCCAGTTGCTGGCCAGGGTCAGTCCCACCGGCACCATCAGCACCATGGCGGTGCGCGGACCCATGTCTATACGGCCACTGGCCTTGCGCAACCGTTCCCGCGCGTTGCCGGTCAGGTCGGCCTTGTTCGCCCCCATGCTGGTGATGAACACCCCCAGGTCCGTGCCCAGCCAATAGGCGAACAGCACCACATGCAGAAACGCCACTGCGCGAAACGGATCAATGTGCACGCCCACAAACGCCCCCTGTCGCTTTGGAAATCGCGGCATCTGGACACGCACGGTCATGCGGCCGCCTTTGGCGCGGCCGTCATGTCATTTCAAAATCGGAAAACCGTGTGCGCTTTCGGCACGCCCTTGCGGGATTGCCCGCCTGCCTGTCGATTTGAGTATGGGGAAGGGCGACGGTGTGCAGGAAATGCAAAGTGATTGCGCGGGCATACAAATTGTTTATGGCCAGAACCTTGTCACGCCGGCCCTGGCCCCCCGACCGAGGGAGCGGCGGCGGCACGGAACTGGCTCTCGTGCCGCGGATGTCAAGTTCGCTTAACGCCGCCAGCCTGGCCGGCCGGGCCAGCCGGGAAGGTGTCGCGCAGCAGGGCGACCAGGCGCTGCGCCAGGGGCCGCAGCGGCGCGTCGGACCGGTGCAGCAGGCCGGCCTGGCGGACGATCGGCATGTCCGGCGCCGCGAGGGCCGTGGCGGTCGAGCCCATCACCATGTCGGCGGGTAGCAGCGCCAGAAATCCCTCATGCAGGACCAGGGACCGCATCAGCGCCAGGCTGTCCACCCGCACCGATGCCGATGGCATGGCCTGCCGGCCACCCGCGAAATAGCGCACCATGAAATCATCCGCATGCGGCCGGTCCAGCAGGGCCCAGCGCTGGCGCGTCAGGTCGGCCATGGTCAGGGACGCGGCCCCCGCCAGCGGGTGGTCCACCCCGGCGAAGACGGCGAAGGGCACGGGCGCCAACGCCTGGAACGCCAGACCCGGCCCCATGCGGCTGGCTGGCGCCACCACCAGGGCCAGGTCAACCTGGCCGTCCAGCAGCAGGGGCACGGCCTCCTCGATAAAGACCTGGCGCACGGTGACCGACACCTGGGGAACGGACCCTTGGTCATGTTCCGTCACCAGGCGGGCGATGGCGCGATGGATGTGATGGTCGACAAACATCTCCCCCACCGCCAGGGTCAGTTCGCCACCCAACCCTTCCGCCGCCAGCCGCACCTCATGCCGGGCGCGCTCCGCCTCGTTGATCATGAACTTGGCGTGCTGGTACATCGCCTGGCCGGCGCGGGTGCTGCGCACGCCGCTGGCGCCCCGGTCCAGCAATTGCGTGCCCACGAAATCCTCCAGCGCGCGGATGCTGCGGGTCAAGGCCGGTTGCGTCAGGTGCACCTGCTGGGCGGCGCGTGAAAACGATCCTTGTTCGACCACGGCGATGAAGTGCCGCAATTGCCGCAGATCCATGGGTCGCGGTTCCTCCTGCCAATCAATGCCTCACCAATAAATCCAAGGTATAGGGGCAAAACAAAAAAGCAATTGCCGCCTATTCGATGGGTGGATACCGTCACTCCCGAAATTAATCACCAATTCAACGCGTTGCCGGCGGCATCCCTCATGCCGCCAAAGGGCGCGGCTGCGCCTGGCGCCCGGCGTTCGAGGGAACATTCAAAAACAGGGGGTAACCATGCCGGTCGAAATAAACGGGCTGCTGAACCATAATCTGGGGACGGAGATCGATCCCGTTCCTTTCAGTCATTACGACGTCCAGGGGATCGCGGCGCAGGCGCGGCTGCACGATGTCCATGGGTACGACCGCGTGCTGATCGCCAACGCGGCCGTCATGCCTGACAACATTTCCACCGCCGGCTATGTCGCGGCGGTGACGGAACGGTTGGGCGTCATGCTGGCCCACCGTCCCGGCTTCATCGCGCCCACCATGGCGGCCCGCCTGCTGGCCACCCTGGACCTGCTGCTGAAGGGCCGCCTGGGCGTGCACATCATCACCGCGGCCAGCGATGTCGAGACCCAGGCGGACGGCGACTATCTGACCAAGATCCAGCGTTACGAGCGGTCGCGCGAATACATCGGCATCCTGCGCCAGATCTGGGCGGCGCCGGCGCCGGTGGACCACGAGGGCGCGTGGTACCGCTTCAACGGCGGCTTCGCGGCGGTGAAGGCCACGCGGCCCAGCATTCCCGTCTATTTCGGCGGCCTGTCGCCGGAGGCGATCGCGGTGGGGGCCGAGTGCGCCGATACCTTCGCCACCCTCAGCGACACGGTGGCCGGCATGGCCGAGGTGGTGGCCAAGGTGCGGGCGGCGGCCCCCGCCGGGCGCGACCCCCGTTTCCTCATGTCCATCCGTGTCGTGCTGGGCGAGACGGAGGACGCCGCCTGGGACGAGGCCGCGCGCATCGAACGGCGCATCCGCGATTTGACACCGCCCCGGCCCGCCAATGCCGGAAAACCGGCGGCGGCCGGCTTCCAGCGCACGGCCGACCTGGCGCAGCAGGGCGACCGGCTGGAGAAATGCTTCTGGAACGGCATTAACAAGCTGCGCGGCGGCCAGAGCAACAGCGGCACGCTGGTGGGCACGCCGGACCAGCTGGTCGACGCGCTGATGGACTATTACGCCGCCGGTGTCAGCGGCTTCATCGTGCGCGGCTATCATGGCCTGGATGATGTGGAATGGGTGGGACGCGACATCATTCCGGCCCTGCGGGCGGCGGCCGACGCCTATGACAGGAAAACGCATCCATAGATTTCGCGCATGCCCGAGGCGGTAAATCTCATTTTTCCGCACCATTCGGCCGCGCCATCATGCCGGCCGTTGGGAACAAGGCATCGCGACCCGGCGCCGGCCCGAAGCGGCCGGCCCTGCCACCAACGTCGCCATGGCCACGCATTCAAGGAAAATCGATGATAGAGATTGTGGGGCTACTGGCCGGAACGCGCGCCTCCGAGGAAAGCAAGGGGCCGCCGATGCCATTCGACCCGGCCTTCATCGCCGAATATGCCCGCGCTTATGAGGAGGCGGGCTTCGACCGCATACTGATCGGGCAAAACGCGCGCTCGGTCGACAGCCTGGCGGTGGCGGGCTGGGCGGCGGCGGCGACCAGCCGGCTGAAGCTGATGATCGCCCACCGCCCCGGCTTCATCGCCCCCACCATGGCGGCCCGCGCCCTGGCCACGCTGGACCAGTTGAGCGGCGGCCGGGTGGGGGTGCACATCATCACCGCCTTCAGCGACGCCGAGACCCGCAACGACGGCGACTATCTGACCAAGGAACAACGCTACCACCGGTCACGCGAATATGTCGGCATCCTGCGGGCCATGTGGGCGGCCGAGGCCCCCATCGACCATACGGGCGACTATTATCGCTTCGAAGGCGCCTTTTCCGAGGTGCGGCCGGCGCAGCCGTCCATTCCCATCTTCTGGGGCGGGGCATCGGAACTGGGCGTCCGCTATGGCGCGGAATTGGCCGATGTCTATGCCCTGGGGCCGGGTAGCGTCGCCCAGATCGGGGGCCAGGTGGAAATGGTCAAGGCGGCGGCGCGGGCCCATGGCCGCACGCCCCGCTTCTCCATGTCCATGCGCCTGGTGATCGCCGACACCGATGCCGCCGCCTGGGAGCGGGCGGCGCGCCTGCTCGCCACGGTGGAGGAGAACCAGGCCGCGCGGGGGCTGCTGGGCCGCGACCTGGGCAGGGCCGCCGACGATGTGACGCGGAAGGCGGTGGAGGCGGACGTGGCCGCTGACGACCCCTGCCTGTGGACAGGCCTGACCCTGGCCACCCAGGGGCGGACCCAGGTCATGTGCCTGGTGGGAGCGCCGGATACGCTGGTGGCGGCCCTAGGCCATTATTACCGCGCCGGCATCGACAACTTCCTCATCACCGGCTTCGACAACCTGGGCGACACCGCCCGCATCGGCGCGGAGATCGCGCCGCCTCTCCGCCGTCTGGCCGCCGCCGCGCCGCGTGTGGCATGACGGCGCCCGCCCCTTATACTATTGCGATGTGCCGGTTCGCGCCGGTGCGGGCGTTCGCCGCCGATGGCGCCTTCCTGCCTGACGCCCTGGCGGACAATGTGGCGCGCCATTGCGCGCAGATCGAACGGGCGGCGGGCGACCATGGGGCGCGCCTGGTCGCATTCCCGGAATTCGCGCTCACCGGCCATGCCATGCTGTCCAACGACCAGTGGGTGGCGGGCAGCCTGACCTTCCCGGGCCCCGAGACCGACCGCATCGCCGAGGCGGCGCAGCGGGCCGGCGCCTATGTCGTCATCCAGGCGGCGGAACGGCACGCGGCCTTCCCCGGCCGTTATTTCCTGTCGGCCGCCATCCTGACACCGGACCGGGGCGTGGCGCTGGTCCATCGCAAGAACTACGCGTTCTCCCTGCGCACCAGTCCCATCGACGTGCATGACGCCTTCGTCGACGCGTTCGGGCCGGATGCGTTCCTGCCGGTGCTGGACACGCCCCTGGGCGGCCTGGGCCTCACCATCGGGGCGGAGCCGCATTGGCCGGAGGCCATCCGCTCCCTGGCGATGAAGGGGGCGGAACTGGTCATCAACCCCATCGCGGCCACCCCCCGGATCGACTACATGGGCCGGCCGGGGGCGGGGGTGGCGCGCCAGGCGCGGGCGTTCGAGAACATGATCTATTTCGCCATGACCAATGTTGCTGGGACCAATATCGCCGCTACCAACGTCGCCGGTGGCGAGGACGCGCCGCCGCCCGAGATCTACGACTACAAGGGCGCCGCCGCCGGCGTGGCCGCCGGGGCGTTCACGCTGGCGACGGTGGACATGGCGGCCCTCAGGGCCTGGCGGGCCACGCCGGCCGCCAACTTCCTGGCGCAGATCCAGCCCATCCATGACAGCCGGCACGAGGCCGCCCCCTGGCCCCGCAACATCCTGCCGGACGCCCCCGCCGCCGATGCCGCGCGCATCGTCGGGGTGGAGGCGGCGGTGTGGCGCGGGATGAAGGCCTACCGCGAGCCGTGATCCGCCGGGGCTCAGAGCCGCATGGCGCCGGACAGGCGATTGACGGTGAAGCGCAGGGCCGTCGTCACATAGGACCGTGACCGGGTGATGATGCAGAGGCGGGAACTCAAGGGCTCGACCTCGCTGTCGATCTCCACCAGGTCGCCGCGCTGCACCTCCTGGGCGACGTCCGACAGCGCCACCAGGGTCAGGTAGTCCCCCTTCAGCGCGATCAGCCGCAGCATACCGGGCAGGGCGCAGCGGATGCGGATGGGGTTGATCGAGCGTTCCACCCCCAGCATCCGGCAATAGAAGGCGTCGGCGCCCGGCGTGTCGTAGACCGCCCAGGCGGCGGCGGCCAGATCCGCGCGTGTCACGCCCTGGCGGCCGGCCAGGGGGTGGGACGCCCGCGCCACCAGCACCATGGGCACGGCGCCAATCTCCGTCACCACCAGGCCGGCCTCGTCCAGGCCCTCGCGCCAGATGTCGACCAGGGCGTCGATCTCGCCCCGGCGCAGCTTGCCCATCAGCACCGCCAATTCGCCATAATCCAGCGACATGAACAGGTCGCTGCGCTCGCCGCACACCTCGCTCAGCGCCGCGGCGATGGGCTCCTGCACGGCGCTGGGGCCCAGGCCCAGGCGGACGTGGCCCAGGCGGCCCTCGCGCATGGCCGACAGGTCGGCGGTGGCGTGGGCCGTGCCGTTCAGGATGATGCGGGCATGCTCGGCGAAGGCCTCGCCGTAGCGGGTCAGCGCCACGCCGGAGCGGCCCCGGTCCAGCAGCGTGACCTTCAGCGATTCCTCCAGCTTCTGGATGCTGCGCGTCAGTGTCGGCTGGGTGACGTTCTGCTCGACCGAGGCCTGGGTGATGGAGCCGTGTTCCACAGCCGCCAGGAAGTGCCGGATTTGTCTCAGCTGCATCTTGCCCGATCCTGGTTGTGCGCCCTTGTCAGATTGGGCGTCTTCGGCGGCCTTGAATCAATTTGCCGGAAAAATCATGTCCGCGTGTCGGTCAATCGCAGCAATTCATTGTCTGAACGGTGTCGCCATAGACGGATTGCATGGACGGGCACGCCGAATCAATTAGTGCCCAAGGGGACCGGCCGGCATCATTCCCGGCAGACAAGGACACGAAAAACAGGGCGATGGGCAATGGGACGTTTCGGCTTCGGGCGCATCGCCGCCCTGGCCTTGGGCGCGCTGCTCCTGCTTGCGGCGGCACTTCTGGGCAGCATGCGGCTGGGGTGGTGGAACCCCGGATACGAGGCGGTGCGGGCACGCCAGGCCACGCCACCCTCGCGCTTCGAGCGGGTGGGTGACGCGCTGGTGCACATGCGGGACGAGGGGCAGGGGCCCGCCGTCCTGATGCTGCACAGCTCCATGACCAACCTGCGCCTGTGGGACGATTGGGCCGATCAGCTGCTGAAGGGCGGCTACCGCGTCGTCCGTCTCGACTGGCCGCCGTACGGCCTGACCGTCGACCCCACGCCGTCCCGGGGCATGCCCACCGCGCTGTCCCTGGTGGAGCGGTTCGTGGAGCAGCGCAAGCTGGAGCGCTTCGTCATCGTCGCCAGTTCCAGCGGTGCGACCCTGGCCACGCTCTACGCCGCCCGCCATCCGGAAAAGGTGCGGGCGCTGGCGCTGTCCACCCTGCCGCTGAAGGCGCCGCCGCCCACGCCCGTCTCCTGGTTCGTGTCGACGCTGCTGTGGCTGCACCTGAACCTGGTGCCCAACTACAGTCCGGAGATCTTCTACCGGGAATCCCTGGCGCAGCTTTACGGCCGGCCGGAGCGGCTGAAGGCCGAGACCGTGCGCTGGTATTATGAGACCAACAACATCCCCGGCGGCTTCAAGCGCGTCACCCAGTACCTGGAGGCCAACCAGAAGAACTTCTGGAAGACCGGCGCGGGAGATGAGGCGGCGGCCGTCACGGTGCCCATCCTGCTGCAATGGGGCGACCGCGACATCGTCCTGCCCATCGACCGGGCGGAGGAGGCGCGGCGGATGTTCGCCAATGCCCCCATGCGGATCATCCATTATCCCGACGTCGGCCACTATCCCATGCTGGAACTGCCGGGCCCCACCGGTGCCGACCTCAAGACCTTTCTCGACGCCCTGCCGGCCGACAACGCCGCGCCCGCCAGCCCCTGAAGGATACGCACGCCATGGCCAAACCCGCGACCCTCCGGCAGCCGGTGGCGATCCCACCGGGGGATGAGCCCGCGGCGGAAACGGCGACGGCGGTGGGGGAAGGCGACGGACGCCTGTCCACCTTCACGCTGCTGGCCTATGCCGCCATGGCGCTGGGCCCGTCGCTCTTCGCGCTGGCCATCAACGTCATGCTGCCCCAGCTCTATGCCAAGGAACTGGGGCTGTCGCTGGAGGCCATCGGCGTCTCGCTGCTGACCATCCGCATCTTCGACGCCTTTTCCGACCAGGTGGTGGGCTATCTGTCCGACCGGACGCGCACCCGGCTGGGGGCCCGCAAGCCCTGGATGATCGCCGGCACGGTGCTGACGCTGGTGGCCTGCTATTACCTGTTCATGCCACCCGCCGGTTGCGGCATCGGCTATTTCGCCTTCTGGCGGCTGGCCTATGACATCGGCTGGACCATGACCACGGTCACCTTCTATGCGTGGGGCGCGGAACTCAGCCCCGATTACCGCGACCGCTCGCGCGTCACCGGCTTCAGCGGGGTCAGCACCAATCTGGGCGTGATCATCAAGAACCTGGCGCCCATCGTCCTGTTCTGGCTGGGGGTGACCCGCAGTTCCGCTTTCTCGATGGAGATGTTCAAGGCGCTGTACTGGATCTTCCTGCCCATCATCGCCGTGCTGACCGTCGTGTCGGTCCTTTTCACCCCCTCTGGGACCGCGACGACGCGGGAGGGGCTGGACTTCCCGGGCCTCGCCCGCTCCATGCGCACCAACAAGCCGTTCTGGACCTACGTCTGCGGCTTCTTCATCGCCGCCTTCGGCCAGGGCATGCTGGCGCTGTTGTTCACCTTCTATGACAGCCACCTGAAGATCGGGCCCTGGTACCCCTATCTCATGATGGGTTTCGGCGGTGTCACCGTGCTGGCCATCCCGGCCTGGGTGCGCCTGGCCAACCGCATTGGCAAACACCGCGCCTATACGGTCGCCATGGTGGTGGGGGCGGTGTCGATCCAGGCGTTCTGGTTCATCGATCCCCGGGCCCACACCCAGGCCATGGTGGCCCTGATCGGCGCCGTCATCCTGTTCCTGGTGGCGTTCTCCAGCGCCTGCAGCTTCGTGGCCCCCGCCGCCATGCTGGCCGACGTGGTGGACTATGGCACCTGGCGCACCCGCACCGCGCGGGCCGGTTCCTATTTCGCCTTCTATTCGCTCATCACCAAGATCGCCACGGCCATCGGCAGCGGCCTGGGCTTCATCCTGCTGGGGCTGTTCCATTACAACGTGAAGGAAGGGGCCGGGAACGGGCCCTTCGCCACCTTCGGCCTGCTGTTCACGGTGTTGTTGTTGCCCGGTGTGCTGCAGATCGCCGGTGGCCTGGTCATCTGGCGCTTTCCGCTGGACAAGCGCCGGCATGACATCCTGCGCCGGCGCATCGCGTCCCGGCCGGCGGAGCCCGGCACCGGCCAATAATCCGGTCCATGCCGCGAGACGGCCCGGGAGAGGCGGCGGGCGTGACGCTGTCGGTCGTGGCTGCTAACCTGCCATGACCGCCGGGGTAGCGGTCTTTTTCCAGTCCGTATGATGTGGCAGCGCCCGTGACTCTCAAAGGTATCATCCAGGACATCGTCGACGAGATGCGCGCCGCGCCCGATCGTGGCAAGGTCGCGACCTACATCCCCAGCCTGGCCAAGGTCGACCCCGCCAGGTTTGGCATGGCGGTCTATACCGCCGATGGGGCGTGCCACGCCGGCGGTGACGATGAGGTCGGCTTTTCCATCCAGTCGATATCCAAGGTCTTTTCCCTGACACTGGCCCTGGGCAAGGCGGGGGACCAGCTGTGGGAACGGGTGGGGCGCGAGCCTTCCGGCACGGCGTTCAATTCCATCGTCCAGCTTGAGGCGGAGCGGGGGGTTCCGCGGAACCCCTTCATCAATGCCGGCGCCATCGTCGTGACGGATGTGAACCTGGCCGGGCATCCACCCCGTGAGGCCATCGGCGAACTTGTCCAGTTCGTCCGCTATCTGGCGGAGGATGAAACCATCGCCATCAATGAAGAAGTTGCCCGGTCGGAGGAGCGCACAGGCGAACGCAACCGGGCCCTGGCCCATTTCATGAAGTCCTACGGCGTGCTCCGGCATGCGCCTGATCTGGTGTTGGGCACCTATTTCCATGCCTGCGCCATCGAGATGACCTGCCGCCAGCTCGCCGCCGCCGGGCGCTACCTGATGCTGGATGGCTGCCATCCGGCGGGCGGCCGCACCATCTCGTCCCTACGGACCCGCCGCATCCTGTCCCTGATGCTTACCTGCGGCCATTATGACGCCAGCGGCGACATCGCCTTCCGTGTCGGCATCCCGGCCAAGTCCGGCGTCGGCGGCGGCATATTGGCCATCGTTCCCGGCCGGGCCTCCATCGCCGTCTGGTCCCCCGGCCTGAACGCCAACGGCAACTCCCAGCTGGGCAGCCTCGCCCTGGAGCGCCTGGCCGAGGCCACGGGGTGGAGCCTGTTCAACCCCGGCCGCCCGCCAGATCGATGACGCGGCGGGCGCTTCCACGAAGTCCATGGCCAGATGGGTGTCGCGGCCTTCCTTGCCATGGCAAATCTGAAAAAGCGCCAGAAAGCTGAAGATGCGCTGTTGGATCGGGGTGACCTCATGCACTAATGAATCTGCGGCTGCTGTCCATCGTCCGGATGATGCGCGGGCTCAGCCAGTAGATCAGGGACAGCAGCAGGCGGTTGCCCTTCCACAGCCAGGTCGTGGCGTTCAGGAGCCAAAGCAGGATGGGCGCGCGGGGGACGCCGAGCATGGCGGAGACCTCAGGCCCGAGCAGGTACCGTATCAGGGCCGTTGTTATCCGGCCGAAGCCCCAGGGCAGCAGCCGGCGCACCGTGGCCAGTTCCTGGTGGATCAGGTCGGTGGCCTGTGGGGTGGCGGCGGCGTTGCGGCGGAACAGGGTATCCAGCAGCCGGCGTCCGTCGGCCACGGTGCGCGGCTGCAACTCCGGCCGCAGGCCCAGCAGGAACAGCACCGTCTTCCAGGCCATGAAGGTGCACTCTTCCTCCACCGCCGACTGCGTGATCCCCAGCAGGGCCAGACCGTCGATGGTGGTGAAGCAGAAATGCAGCATGGCTTGGCACAACGCTTCCTGGTTGATGGGTTGGCCATAGCGTGCGAAGTCCCACCGCGTGTCGTCGCGGGGTTGCCGCATGGTCAGCAGGATGCGCTGCACGGCATGGGCCAGGCGCAGCTTCTGCACGGTGATGATGCCCCGCCCCTTGTGGATGGAAACATCCGGTGGCAGCCCTTCGGCGTTGCCATAGGGCGGCCAGGTGCTCAGGGTCTGCATCAGGCGCCCTTCCAGGGTGAAGTTGAGGATGAAGGAGGGCAGGGTGCGCAGTTGCTGACTGACGTTGACCGGATTGAAAATCTGGGCCGTCCAGAAGGCGTGGGCGCCACCGGGGTTGGTGATGAAGAAGTTCCACGACCGCAGCACCACCACCAAGACCGTCACGGGGCCGTACGCCTCGAACAGCGCCGAAGCCACATCGAGGCGGCGGCTATCCACCCAGTCGGGATAGCGGACCGGTGTGTCCATGAAGGTCCGGATGGCGGCCGGCAGGTCGTCCGGCATGGGGCTGTCCCAACCATCCAGATAAGTTTTTTTTAGCCGGATCAGAGCCATATGCCCCGCTTCCGGCGTGGGGAAACTCTCGAAGTAGGCTCGCATGATGCCGTCCACCTCGGGATCGGCCGTCTGCTTCATGCGGTCAAGGAAGGCGTCGCTCCAACGTTGGACGGCCCCTTCACCAGGATTTGGCGCGTCGGATGTCATATCGGGGGGCTCCGGCTTCATCGTGGAGAGCGAGGCAGGGGAAGGGGCTATCCGCCGCTTGCCTACAGTTTGAGCTGGGATTCGATCTTCCGGTTGACGTCAGCCCAGCCGATGATCTTCGGACTCAGCCACTCGACGATGTAGAAAAACAGCTTGTGGCCTTTCCACAGCCAGCGGGTTGTACGGAACAGCCACAGCACCAGCTTCGGGTCTGGTATTTTGAGCATGTCCGAGGTCTCCTTGCCGATCAGGTAGCGCATCAGGGCCGCCGGCACGGACTTGTAGCCCCAAGGCAGGAAGCGCCGCACCACGGCCAACTCCTCCTCGATCAGCGCCGCCGCCTCTGGCGTGCCCTGGGCGTGCCGCCGGTAGCTGATTTCCAGCAGCCGTCTGCCATCGGCGACGTCGCGAGGTTGCATCTCCTCGCGCAGCCCCAACAGGAAGGCGACCGTCTTCCACGCCATGAACGTCGCTTCCTCCTCATCCGCGCTCTGCACGATGCCGAGGTCCTTCAGGCCATCGATGGTGCTGAAGCAGAAATGGAGCGTGGCCTGGGACAAATCCTCCTGGTTTACCGGTGCGCCGAACCGCGCCCAGTTCCAGTCCAGTTTCGGATCACGCTGCTTCAGCGTCAGGATGATGCGGTGGATGGCATGCGCCATGCGCAGTTTTTGCACCGTGATGATGCCGCGTGATTTGTAGATGGAAACGCCCGGCGGCAATCCGGGCGCGTTGTTCTTTGGCGGCCACGTGGTCAGCGTCTGTGTCAGGCGCCCTTGCAGTGTGAAGTTCAGCATGAAGGCTGGCAGGAGCTTCATCCGGCGGGATACCGATTCAGGGCTGAAGATCTGGGCCACGTAGAATGCGTGCGCCCCTGCGGGGTTGGTCCAGAAAAGCGTTGCCGATTTGAGCAGCAGCGTGACGATGGACGCCGGTCCGTACGCCATGAACAGATCCGATGCGATGTCGATACGCCGGGGATCGACCCAGTCCGGATAGTCGACGGGCTTATCGAAAAAGGCGCGGATCGCCGGGGGAAGGTCCGCCGGCATGGGCGCATCCCACTCATCGATATAGCGCCGCTTGAGCGCGAAGAGCGCTTTGCTGCCCTCCGCCTCCGATGGAAAACTGTCGAAGTAGGCGCGCACGATGTCGTCCACCTCGGGATCGGTCTGCAACCGCATCGCGTTCAGGAACTCATTGGTCCACCGGTTTCCCGGCGCCCCGGCCACCACCACTTCCTCCACCGCTGACAAGCTGCTCATGCCGTCCTCCTTCCTTGGGGGGGCTGATCGCCGGATTGCATCGGAATCGGGGCTGACACCTTTAGCCTGATGGCACGCCAACCGCATCCGAAGCGCGATAAATAAACTAATGAGAGTATTATATACAACAATATCGCGTTATGCGATATGTTTGCTGGTGCCGCGATGCCGTTCGGACGATTCCGCCAAGAGCGATGCGGCCGCTGGATGGGAGACCATGAAAATGATCCGGATGATCGTGTCGCAGTCTTTTCTTTGGATGTGCGCCTCTATCCTCCTGTGCGTGGTGCCCCAAACGCTTTTGAGTTGGTTTGGGATTCCGCCCGTAGCCTATCAGGATGTGCTCGCCCGCCTGTTCGGTTCGGAACTCGCGGGACTGGCCATGGTGAGCTACTTCACACGTCAACTCGCCCATACGCCGCGCAGGAAATACCTCGCCGCCGCCTATTCTGTCAGTAACACATTGGGATTTATTACGACATTCAGCGCCGTGATCTCTGGAATGCCGGGTATCCCAATTTTATTGCTGTCAGTTCTGTACCTTGTCTATGCTATTTTCTTCATATATCATATTTTGCGTGGGGGTGATTTTGTGAGTGAGCGCCCCGGTGCCCCCGCGCCTTAGCGTCTCCGCCCTGATCGGCGCGGTCAGCCCCGAACCGCGGGCTTTTCACCCACAGCGCCCCAGCACTGCCCGGCGAAGACGCGCTCGACGCCACGGACTTCAAGCCCGGCGTTGACCATCAGCGTGCGCAGTTCATCGCCCGTGAGGAATTTGTGCACCCCCAACCGCTCCCGCCGGCGGATTTGCGCGACGTAGTAGAAGATACGCAGCGTCGATAGCAGGTAGCGGCCACCGAGGCCGACGGTGTCAAGGAAGCCATGCCGCTCGCCATGGCGGCGCAGTGTCTCGCGATAGACCCGCAATGAACTGAAGCCGGTGCCGAAAACCGTCACCACGACACGGCCGCCAGGCTTGACCACGCGGCGGAACTCGGCCATCGACAGGGCGCGCGATGCGTCATCAAGGAGATGAAGTACGCAACAGCAGATCACCTGGTCGAAGGTGTTGTCCGCGAACGGCAGGGACTTGGTGAGGTCGGCGAAAAGAAAGGTCCCGCTCGGCGCTTTGCGCCGGCACATCTCCAGCGCCGAGGCGACATAGTCGGTGCCCGTCACCCGCGCGCCACGCGCCAGCACCTCCATAGCGATATTACCGGTACCGGTGCCAGCGTCGAGCACATGGTCGCCGGGACCGGCACCGGAAGCGGTGACGTTCCACGCGATCATGTCACGATAAGGGATCGCTTCGTTAAGGGTGTCATAGAAATTGAAATAACGGCGCCAGAAAGACTGTCCTTCCCTGCCGTCGTCGACCAGAACCCCATCCACCACCAGTGCAGGCTCCTTACCCATGCGTGCCTCCTTATGGTAATGCGCCGGTCGGAAGACCGATCGACAGAGATGATGAAGCTCGCTCTGTAATTGTCTCCTAACGACTAAAAGTGGTGTATCAGGGTGGCGCGCTTTCGGCCTCGCGCCGAAATATGGAAACGCTCCAGCGGCTCAGTCCACCTCGGGGTCGCGCAGGCGTCCGGCGACGCGGCGCAGGGACAGCAGCGCCACGATGCCCGCGAAAACCTCCCACAGCTGGCTGCTGACGATCACGGTCAGAATGCCGAAGAAGCTCTTCTGATCCAGAAGGCTGATCCGCGCCAGCAATTCATCCAGCCTCGTGCCGGTCACGGGCAGTTCCGTTTTCATCCATAGGCAGAACTCCAGCCCCAGCGCCAGGCCAACGGTGGGAATGCCGATCCAGAAGAAGAGGGTGACCATCTGGGAAAAAAAGAACACGGCTTTGCCCACCAGCGCCAGGTAGCGCACCGGGTTGAAATCCATCAGGCGCTGCCCCAGGTCCAGGGCCCGCATGGTCATCCTCTGCACCTGTTCGACCCGCAACCACAGGCGTGGATCCGGTCCACGGAACAGGGTGCGGCGGACGCCCCGCCAGAACCGTTTGCGCGCGCGCTTGCCAGCGTCGCGGCTGTAGACGTTGTGCTCATGGTAGGAACTGATGTCCGGACGCAGCCGCGCCGCCACCGTCTCGTACAACAGGGTGGAGCGGATCATGCGCAGGGTGTTGAAGTTCATAGGGATGGAATAGCGCCGGGACAGCTGCATGAAGCTGATCCAGATGCGGGCCGAGGTCCGTTCCCACCATTGAGAATGCTTGCTGCGGAAGGCATAGAGATCCTGCCAGAAGACCTTTTCCACTTCCTTGGTGAAGGCGTCGCGGTGGATGGGGGGCAGCGGCTCGATCAGCAGCAGTGCCGCCTGCGCCATCTGCGCCACGTCCTGCCGGTGGTGCGCCTGGACCAACTGGCGCCATATATGCCGCTCGCCCTCCGTATAGGACCCGCAACTGCCGAAATCCAGCAGCACGATCTCATTGCCCGGCCGTACCAGGATGTTGGCCGGGTGCGGATCGCAGTGGAACACCAGGTTCTCGAACATGCAGAAGTGGTTGGTGCGCAGCAGCAGGGAGGCCAGGCGTTTCGGCTCGATCTCAAAACGGTCCATCAGATCCAGGACCCGTTTGTTGCCGTTCTCCACCGCGTCCAGGATTTCGGTCATGAAGATGCCGGTGACGTATTCCATCACCAGCACATCCTCCGACGACATCCCGACATGCACATGCGGCGCGCGCACGGCGTCGATCCCGGCCTTGCGCAGGCCGCGTCCGAACAGCTCCGCCGAGCGGGCCTCCTGTTTGAAATCCAGCTCGTCCATCAGGATGTCGCGGAACTCCGTCACCAGGTTGGCGGTCAGCCCGCCCCGCAGGAAGGTCAACCCCTCCAGCAGCCTCAGGACCCAGCCCAGCGCGCGGCAGTCGGCGGCGAAGGTCTTGCCGATGCCGGGCCGGCGCACCTTGACCGCCACCCGCTCGCCGGTCTTGCGCAGCACCGCCTGATAGACGCAGGCGACGGAGCCGGAGCCGATGGGGACCGGATCGAAGGAGGAAAAGACATCGTCCATGGTGCGGACCCGCCCGTCGCGCAGGACGGCCTGGTTCGATCCATCCTGGTTCAGCGATCGCTCGATCATGCGAATGGCGCGCGCCGTCTTGAAGGGCTTCACCTTGTCCAGCAGCTTGGACAGCTCATGCGCGTAGGCGTAGGGAAGCAGGTCGATGCGCAACGCCAGTTGCTGGCCGAACTTGATGGCCGATCCGCCCATCCATTCGAACATCTGGCGTAGGCGGCGCGCGCGATAGGGGGCGTCCGTCCGCAGCAGCAGGGTGTCGAACAGATTTAGGAGGAAAAGATAAAAGACGGCGGAGAACCATACCGCCAGCCGGAACAGCACCCGGGGCCAGCCGGCCTGGACGCGTGGCCGGCGCATCATCGTGGGACTGACCGTGCCCGCGTCCGGTTCATCCGATTTCACGACCAGCGACGCCCGGCGGAATTTCGGCGCCTGCTGCAGCACGTCATCGATGACCGCCGAGGTGCTGGGGCGTTCCCGCAAGTGCGGGTCGGGAGCCAAGCCCGCCTCGGCCAGCATGACCTCCACCTCGGCTTCGTTCCACCGGCGCCGGCCCCGGGACTTGCCGCCCCGGGACTTGCCCTTGACGGCAGGCGGCGGCGGCGGCGCGGGTAGGGCGAGGGACGTGTCGCCAGGAGGGAGGCGGCGGCGCTCACGCTCGGCCAGAGCGCGCTCGACCCGCCGCGACCCGGGGGAGAGGTCGATATACCTCACCGCAGGAACGGCAAGGGAACGGCCAAGCTGCGGATGACCTGCTTGGTCAGCTTGCGCGTGCCCTTGGTGTCGAAGGCCAGGGCGAGGTCATAGGGCACCTCGCTGATTTCCTTCAGCGCCTCGCCGGTGGCCTTGGAGACGTTCTTGGCCACATCCCGCAGGGCGCCGTCGCGCTTCTTGCCAGCGGAACGGTCGCGCCGTTCCAGATAGACGTCGAAGCCCAAGGCCACGGCCTTCGCCACCTTGCGCGAGGCCTTGGTCACCCGCCGTTCGAAGCGCTGGCCGTCCTTAAGGCCCTTGGAATACTTATACTCCGGATCGGTTTCGTCATCATCGACCGTGACGGTGACGGCGACCTTGGCGGGCGAGGTGTCCGCGGCGGTCTCTTGTTTGGACAGGGTCTTTGTGTCGGTGGTCATGGACATGGTTCCTTTCAAAGGCCGGGAAGGATCATCGGCCGGGCTATGGGGCAGGCGGGGGGAACGGCAGGCCAGGCAACTATCGGAAGCCAAACGGCGCTGAGCCGAACGGCGTTAAAAGGTGACCAAATGGCGTTAGAAGGTGAAAGGAAGGCGGAAGCCGCGCGGGCGCTTCGGCTTCTGGCGATAGAGCAGGACCACCGGTACCAGCACCTGATCCCGCGTGGTCCCGAGCGAGTGGCGCACCTGGGCTATCGCCGCCGCCACCTCTTCCATCAATTCGCCCTCACCGGCTTTCAGCGCCTTGATGCGCTTGCGTGAACGCTTGCCGAGGTTGATGACGACGGGCTCCGTCACCTCTCCCTCGGAGGTATGATCCGGGCCACCTGACGGGCCACGCGGCGGAGACGCCTCCAGACTCATGACGGAACCACCTTTCCCTGTTTTCCATATGGCTGTGCCGATATGCGGTATCAGGCCACTGCTCACCGCCGCCTCGCCGGGGCGTCCCCCTCATCAGGAAGCGCCCGACGCCTGTCTGTATACGCCTTTTGCGCGTATCTTTGGCGGCGGTGGATCTCTTTTCGCGTGTGATTCTATCGCCGGCGCATGACCCTGGCAACCCCGTTTGCGCGAAAAATAATGCGTAACAACAACGAATGATCGACATTTTTGACATATGGCGACGCGCCGTCAGGTGGGGCGGCGCCGATTTAACGTGTTTATCCACGAGAGATGCAACTATAAGCGTTATTTCGCGCGATATACGCGCCTGTTTTCGCTTGAAACTCGCCTTTAAGTTTGTGATGATGATGTGACGGCACAACTTTTCGGTTTTGCCGTGCTTTTTATGGTGGTCGCGGCGAGCGTCGCCATAAGAACTGCCATAGAGCCCCGGATGCCTGGCGTATTTCTGTTCCTGATGCGGCAAAGGCACCGGAAATGACAAGGGTTTTTATTTTAATACAAAATACATTTTGTTCTGATTTACGGTTCCAGTGCTAATTCAGTTTATAAATTTATAAAATAAAGCCTTCATGCTTCAGTTCGTCTGTAATCATCCGGTCGACAGTCGGCCGGAATGCGGAAGCTATGCTCCGCATGCAACAATCGGGGGTTGTTATGGCTGTTGATGCCCGTGAAAACTGCAAGGAAATCATCCGCAATCTGGTACCGCCGGACCTGTGGGCCAGTAATCAGGATCTGTTCGCCCAGATCTTCCATCAGGTCAAGGAGCATCCCCTCCTTTCGGACCCGGTGATCGCCGCCCTGGGCAAGGGTGAATTCACGCCGGAACAGCTGGCCGGCGCCCATCTGGAATTCCACTACGCCTTTGCCCAGAACTTCACCGACGCCCTGCTGCGCGCCATGCTGCTGACCAACCGCATCCAGCCCCGCCTGGGGGCCGCGGGCAAGGTGGCGGCCCGCTTCCTGCTGGAATTCAACCTTCTGGACGAGCTGGGCTTCACCCCGGCGGCGCCGGGGGCCAGCGGCTACGGCGGTTCGCCGGTCAACGCCCATTACGTGAAGTTCTTCGAGACCCTGGGGCAACTGGGCATTCCGGAAAGCCATGTCGCCCAGTACACGCCCAGCCCCGCCGCGGCCGATTGCCATCGCATGGTGGAGGCGGCGGGCGACGACCTGATCGCCACCCTGACCATACTGGCGGTGGAGGAGACCATTTTCGAAAGTTTCGCCACGCCGTGGGCGTCGAACATGCGCCAGCGTACCACGGTGGACACGGAACACGGCTACCACGCCATCCATGTCGAGCAGGATGGTGAGTTGCTGGACGATGAGCATGCTGAGGACCTGTGGTACGTGCTGCAGGCGGCCCTGACGCCAGACCGCTATGACGACGTGCGGCGGATCACGGCCAGCAGCCTGGACACCGTGCATCGCTTCGTCCGCTCCCTCGCCAACGCCTGAACGACCGTCTGGGACACGAGAGTCCGGGATTGGGGCGCCGGCTCATGCCGGCCCCCCGATCCCCGCGCAGCTTCCCGGCGTTCCCTTGCCTCAGCCCGAGGCCCCAACCCGAGGCGATATAGATGAGATCGGTCCAGGCGCAGTCCGCAGAGCTTGCCGTAAGCAGGGCGGCTGGTGCCGCCGCCCCGGGCACCCCCACCTTCGCCAGCATGGCGGCGGCGTTGCGCTGGCGGGCGGTGGAACAGGCCGACCGCATCGCCTATCGCTTCCTGGTGGATGGCGAGGAGCAGGAGCAGACCCTGACCTATGGCGCGCTGGACGCCCGGGCCCGGGCCGTCGCCCGCTTGCTGGAGGGGCGGCAGGCTCGGGGGGAGCGGGTGCTGCTGTTGTACCCCCCCGGCTTCGACTATATCGCGGCGCTGTTCGGCTGTTTCTATGCCGGCGCGGTGGCGGTGCCCGCGTATCCGCCCGACGCGGGGCGCCTGATCCGGTCGCTGCCCCGCCTGCTGACCGTCGTCGACGATTGCCAGGCACGCGTGGTGCTGACCACCGCCGCCCTGCTGGACAAGATGCCGGCTTGGCGGGCCACGGCGCCACAGCTTGGGGCGCTGGACTGGCTGGCCAGCGACGCGACGGAACCCCTGGCGCCCGATGGGCTGGATTTCCAGCCGGACCCGGCGTCGTTGGCCTTCCTGCAGTACACCTCCGGCTCCACCGCGGCGCCCAAGGGCGTGATGGTTCGCCACAGCAACATCGTCGCCAACCAGGAGATGATCGCCCAGGCGTTCAATAGCGCGCCCGACCAGCTGGGGGTGGGTTGGCTGCCCTTTTATCATGACATGGGGCTGATCGGGCAGGTGCTGCACCCGATCTATGCCGGCTATCCCGTCGTGATGATGTCGCCCATCTCCTTCCTGCAACGGCCGGTGCGCTGGCTGCGCGCGATCAGCCGCTATCGCTGCACGGTCAGCGGCGGTCCCAACTTCGCCTACGACGCCTGCGTCCAGCGCATCAGCGACAAGGATCGCGCGGGCCTGGACCTGTCCAGCTGGACCACCGCTTTCAACGGCGCCGAACCGGTGAGGCCGGAAACGCTGGACCGCTTCGCCGCCGCGTTCGCCCCCGTTGGCTTCAGCCGCCGCGCCTTCTGCCCGGTCTACGGCTTGGCGGAGGCGACGTTGATCGCCAGCGGCGAGTCGCGCCGGCGGGAGCCGGTGCTGCGGCCGGTCGCGGCCGATGATCCGCCAGGCCGCCGCCCGCTGGTCGGCTGCGGCGGCACGCTGGGCGCGCAACGCCTGCTGACGGTGGACCCGCACAGCCGTGTCCCATGTCCCCCCGATCGCGAAGGCGAGATCTGGCTGGCCGGCCCCAACATTCCCGCCGGCTATTGGGGCAAGGAGACGGAGACGGAGCGGCTGTTTCATGCCCGGCTGGCCAACGGCGAAGGCCCCTTCTTCCGCACCGGTGATTTGGGTTTGATGGACGCGGGCGGGCAGCTGTACGTCACCGGCCGCCTCAAGGACCTGGTGATCGTGCGCGGCCGCAACGTCTATCCCCAGGACGTGGAAATCACGGTGGAGCGCGCGCATGCGGCGGTGCGCCCCGGCTGCGTCGTGGCCTTCGCCACCACCTCCGACGAGGATGGGGAAGGGCTGGGCGTGGCGGCGGAGGTGGCCACCGCCGACAGCCCCGATATGGATGCGCTGGCCGCCGCCCTGGTGGCCGCCGTCACCGCCGAGCATACGGTCGCCCCCGCCCTGGTGGCGCTGCTGCCGCGCGGCAGCATTCCGAAGACCTCCAGCGGCAAGCTGCAGCGCCAGGCGGTCCGCCAGGCGGTGGCGGCTGGCGAACTGGAGCTGCTGCACCTGTGGCGGGCCCCGTCGACCGGGACGGTCGCTGTCCAGGCCGCCCAGTCAACGTCCATGGGGCCGACACCAGTGGCGCCGGTGGCCGCTCCGCCGCCGGCCGAGGTGGATGCGGGGCGGGAGACGGCGGCGCGCGCTTTTCTGCTGGATTGGCTGTCCCGCCGGCTGGCGCGGCCCCCCGACGTCATCGACCGGACCAAGCCGCTGTCCGACTACGGCCTGGATTCCCGCGACGTGGTGGCCCTGTCGGGCGCGTTGGAGGACTGGCTGGGCCACCGGGTTTCCCCCACCGTCGCCTATGAACATCCTTCCGTCGACCGCCTGGCCGCGCATCTGGCGACCCAGCAGGCGGCGCCCGCCACCGATGCGCCCGCCACTGCCGCGCCGGCCACCGCGCCGGCCACCGGGACGCCCATGGATGAGGCCATAGCCATCGTCGGCCTGGGGTGTCGCGTGCCCGGTGCCGCCGATCCCGAGGCGCTGTGGCATCTGCTGCGGGATGGCCGCGACAGCGTGGCCGAGGTGGCGCCGGCCCGCCTGGATCTGGCGGCCCATTACGCCACCGATCCCACGCCCGCCCGCAGCTATGTCCGCCGCGCCGCCCTGCTGGACCGGGTGGATACCTTCGACGCGGCGTTCTTCGGCATTTCCGCCGCCGAAGCGGCCAGCCTGGATCCGCAGCAGCGCCTGCTGCTGGAGTTGACGTGGGAGGCCCTGGCCGACGCGGGGCTGGACCCGGCCGACCTGCGGGCCGCGGCCCTGGGCGTCTACGTGGGCCTTTCGGGCAGCGACTATGCCACCCTGTTGCGCCAGGCCGGGCGGTACGATCGCATGGATGTGCATGCCGGAACCGGCACCATGCCCAGCACGGCGGCGGGGCGCATCGCCTATCTGCTGGGTACGCACGGTCCCTGCATGGCGGTGGACACCGCATGTTCGTCGTCGCTGGTGGCGGTGCATCTGGCCTGCCAGAGCCTGCGCCAGGGGGAGTGCGCGGTGGCGGTGGCCGGGGGCGTCAGCCTCATCCTCTCATCGGAATCGTTCATCTACCTGTCGCAGTTGCAGGCGCTGGCGCCGGACGGGCGCTGCAAGACCTTCGACGCCGCCGCCGACGGCTATGGCCGGGGGGAAGGCGGCGCCCTGGTGGTGCTGAAACGCCTGCGCGATGCCCAAGCCGCCGGCGACACCATCCTGGCCGTCATCCGTGGGTCCGCCATCAACCACGATGGCGCCACCAATGGCCTGACCGCCCCCAACGGCGGGGCGCAGCAGGCGGTCATCCGCGCGGCCCTGGCCCGCGCCGGCGCCCAGGGGGCGGACCTCGATTATGTCGAGGCGCATGGCACCGGCACCCCCCTGGGTGATCTGGTGGAGCTGGAGGCCATCGGCGCCGCCCTGGCACCAGGGCGGACCATGCCCCTGCGCCTGGGGTCGATCAAGACCAACATCGGCCATCTGGAGGCGGCGGCCGGGGTGCTGGGGCTGGCCAAGACGGTCCTGGCCCTGCGGCATGGCGAGATTCCGCCGCATCTGCACCTCTCCCGCCCCCATCCCGGACTGGACTGGGATGGCCTGCGCCTGGAAGTGCCCACCCGGCCGCAATCTTGGCCGCGCGGTCCGCGTCCCCGGCTGGCGGGGGTCAGCTCCTTCGGCTTCAGCGGCACCAACGCCCACGTCATCGTGGCGGAGGCGCCGGAGCCGGCGACGACCGTGGCCCAGTCACCCCGCCCGGCGGTGATCCTGCCCTGGTCCGCGACCTCACCCGCCGCCTTGCGCGCCACCGCCGGCCAACTGGCCGACTGGCTGGAGGCGCATCCGGAGCTGCCGCTGGCCGATGTCGCCGCCAGCCTGGCGGCGGCGCGCGGCCGGCTGCCCCACCGCGCCGCCGTGGCCGGGGGTGATGGCGGTGAGGTCATCGCCCAGTTGCGGCGCGCGGCCGAGGAGGCCGGCGCCCCGGCCAGCCCCTGGCCCATCCCCGGGCTTGGCGCCGGTCCAGCGCCCCGCGTCGCCGTCCTCTTCTCCGGCCAGGGCTCGCAATATGCCGGCATGGGGGCGGAGTTGGACCGTTACGAGGCACCCTTCCGCGCGGCGCTGGACCGGTGCGCCGCCATCCTGGACCCGCTGCTGCAACGCTCGCTCCGGCGCCTGCTGTTCGAGGCGGATTCCGCCCCCCTGCTGCGGGAGACGCGTTTCACCCAGCCGGTGCTGGTGGCCTTCCAGTACGCGCTGGTGTCGCTGTGGCAGGCCTGGGGTTTGCGCCCCGCGGCCGTCATGGGCCACAGCATCGGCGAACTGACGGCCGCCTGTGTCGCCGGCGTGCTGTCGCTGGAGGACGGGCTGCACCTGGCGGTGGAGCGTGGCCGTCTGATCGACGCCCTCTGCCCGCGCGGCGCCATGGTGGCGGTGGCCACGGACACGGACACGGCGCTGGCCGCCATCGCGTCCCGTGGGGCGCAGGCGGACGTCGTCATCGCCGCTGTCAACGCCGCCGACCGCCTGGTGCTGTCGGGTGAGGCGGCGGCCGTGCGCGCCGTGGCCGCCGACCTGGCGGCGGCGGGGATCCGTGTCATGCGGCTGGAGGTGTCGCACGCCTTCCATTCCCCGCATATGGACGCGGCACTGGCGCCCTTGCATGCCACCGCCCTGCGGTTGGCCCACCACGCCCCGCGGCTGCCCATGGTGTCCAGCCATACCGGCGCCCTGGTGGGACCGGCGGGGTTGTCGCCGGCGCACTGGGCGGCGCAGATGCGCGGCGCCGTGCGCTTCGCCGACGCCGCGCGCGCCGTGGCGGCGCTGGGCGTGGACGCCGTGCTGGACGTGGGACCGCAGGCCACGGTGGCGCCGCTCTACCGCCGCGTCGTGCCGGAGGTGCCGCTGGCGGTCGCCTCCCTGGGGCGCGACGATGGAGAGTGCCTGGGCCTGATGCGGGCGCTGGCGGCGCTGCATGCCCGTGGCACCGAGATCGATTGGCCGGCGGTGCTGGGCCCGCGTCCCAACCCGGCGCCCCGCCTGCCGCCCTATCCCTTCCAGCGTGAACGCCACTGGTTGGCGCCGGCGGCACCCGTCACCGTGACGCCGCCGCCCGTTGCCGTGCCGGCACCCCCCAGTGCCGCCTTGCCGTCGGGCGACCGTGCCGCCATGGCTTGGCGCCTGCGGGAAATCGTCGGCGACCTGCTGGGCCGCCCGCCGGCGGCGGTGGGGGAAAGCCAGCCCCTGGCCGACATGGGGGTGGATTCCCTGATCTTCATCGATGGGCTGCAGCGCGTGCAGCAGGAAACGGGGGTGCGCATCCCCCTGCGGGACGTGTGGAACGGGCTGGATACCATCAGCCGCCTGGCCGACTACATCGTCGCCCATCGCGCCGCGCCCCCATCGATCGTGGCTCCGGTCATCACGGCTCCAGCAGTAGCGCCGGTTCCGCCTGTCGCGACCGAACCGCCCGCCGGTCCGCTTCATACCCCGCGCCAGCAGGCGCATCTGGACGCGCTGGTGCGGCGCTACACCGCCCGCACCGGCGGATCCAAGCGGCTGAAGGCGGGAAGCCATCCCGGCCTGGCCGACGCGCGCGCCGCCTCCAGCTATCGGGTGGGCATGCCGGCGGCCCAGCATCGGCAGTGGCTGGCGGGCAAGGAAATGGCCTATCCCATCGTCGGCCGGCGGTCCGCCGGATCGCGCCTGTGGGATGTGGACGGCAACGCCTATGTCGACTACGCCATGGGTTTCGGCGTGCACCTGTTCGGCCACGCCGCCCCCTTCCTGGTCGAGGCGGTGGAGGAGGAGCTGCGCCGTGGCGCGCAGATCGGCCCGCAGTCGGAACGCGCGGCGGAGGCGGCGGAGCTGATCCGCGCCATGACCGGGGTGGAACGTCTCAGCTTTTGCGTCACCGGGACGGAGGCGGTGATGGTGGCCCTGCGCCTGGCCCGGGCCCGCACCGGCCGGCCGCGCATCGCCGCCTTCGCCGGGTCCTATCACGGGTCCTACGACGGCGTTCTGCCGGTGATCCCGCTGACCCATGGCGCGTCGCCGGCGGCGGAGGGGGAGGCGCTGGTGCTGGACTATGGCAACCCCCGATCCCTGGAGTTGATCGAGCGCCACGCCGGCGAACTGGCGGCCGTGCTGGTGGAACCGGTGCAGAGCCGCCGGCCGGACCTGCAGCCGCGTGACTTCCTGCATGCCCTGCGGGAGATCACGGCCCGCCACGGCATCGCCCTGATCTTCGATGAGGTGCTGGTGGGCTTCCGCATCGCCCAGGGTGGCGCCCAGGCGCATTTCGGCGTGCAGGCCGACATCGTCACCTACGGCAAGATCATCGGCGGCGGCCAGCCGGTCGGCGTGGTGGCGGGCCGGGCGGAGTATCTGGACGGCATCGATGGCGGCGCCTGGGGCTATGGTGACGCCACCCATCCCCGGCGGGAAGCGGTGTGGTTCGCCGGCACCTTCAACAAGAACCCGCTGGCCATGGCGGCTTCCGTGGCGGCGCTGCGTCACCTGAAGGAGCAGGGCCCCGGCCTGCAACAGGCGCTGAATGAA
Organism: Azospirillum sp. B4; assembly: GCF_000333275.1. Lineage (GTDB taxonomy): Bacteria > Pseudomonadota > Alphaproteobacteria > Azospirillales > Azospirillaceae > Nitrospirillum. The sequence continues at coordinate 28,569 of NZ_BACU01000050.1, forward strand.
AAGGCGGCCGGGCTGGCGACGCGGCTGCAGGCCGAATTCGTCCGGGCCCAGGCCCCCGCTGATGTCGTGCATTTCGGCTCCCTCCTGCGCCTGCGCCTGCCGCGCACGCTGGACCTGCTGTACAGCCACATGATCGAGCGTGGCATCTATGTCTGGGAGGGGCGCAGCCTTTTCCTGTCCACCGCCCATCAGGAGCAGGATCTGGATGCGCTGGTGACCGCCGTCCGCGGGGGCCTGGAGGATTTGCGCGACGGCGGCTTCCTGGAGACCGAGGCACCGGCCACCCCTACGGCGTTCCCCGGGGCGCTCCCTGGGGCGCCGGCCGTGGCCAGCGTGGCGGACGGCGCGCGGCCCCTGTTGTTCTGCCTGCCCTATGCCGGCGGGTCCGCCGCCGCCTACGCCGGCTGGCCGGCGGCCCTGGAAACGGTGGCGGAGGTGGTGCCGGTGGCGGTGCCTGGCCGGGACGCGCGGGCGGCGGAACCGCCCCTGACCGACGACGGCGTGCTGGTCGACCTGCTGGCCGACGCCATCGCCCCCCGGCTGTCGCGGGAGGGGCGGCCCTACGCCCTGTCGG
>NZ_BACU01000049.1 GCF_000333275.1 Azospirillum sp. B4
CCCTCCATTTCAGGTCCGGGCCCGATCGCCCGGTGTCGGAAATGGGAATACCCCCGTCGGCCGCGGCGCTGTAGCCGGTCCCCGCTCTCATCATTTTGGAAGTAAATTCACAAGTAGAAGCCCCATCCCCAGCCTGCCCCGCTTCCGGCCGTTCGCCAGGGGCCGGGTTGGTGGCACTCGACCGATCCTGAGGTTTCGCGTGGGGCGGCCCTTAGCGGCCGATCAATGCCTCGGGGGTTGTAAAAAATAGCAGGGACGGTGTCGGTATCCGGTGGCGCCGTTCGTCGTTCCGACAGACGCGCTGTCGAGGCAAGCATCCGCCGGGGAGGCCACCGCCATGGGCGTGGCCAAAGCGGCCGGCGACGCCCTGGCCCTGCGCCGCCATCTGGCCGAGGCGCCGACGGTGACCGACGCCCTGGCCCTCTACAGCCATGACCGCTGCGCCGCCGGCTCCGCCATCGCCGCCTATGGCCGTCGCCTGGGCGCCAGCCTGGAGTGACCTAACCGATGGATGCCGTTACCACCCCCACCCTGCCGCCCATTCGCAACCCCTGGCTGGCCCCCTTGCTGCGCACCGCCGTGCTGGCGGCGGCCGGCGCCCTGGTCTGGACGGTGGCCGGCCATTGGGACCGCTGGATGGGCGCCGCCCGCCACCAGTCCTCCGCCGACGCCTACGTCACCGGCGACCTGACGCCCTTGTCGGCCAAGGTGTCCGGCTACATCCAGGCCGTCGCGCTCGACGACTTCCAGAGGGTGCGCAAGGGCGACCTGATCGCCCTGATCGAGCCGTCGGACTATCGGGCGCAGCTGGATTTGGCGGAGGCGGGCGTGGCGTCCGCCCAGGCGGCGCTGGCCAACCTGGCCAACCAGCGGGACGTGCAACGCGCCCTGGTCAACCAGGCGCAGGCAGCCATCGCCGGCGCCGCCGCCGACGTCACCCGCACCCGCCTGGAAGCGGCGCGCCAGCGCGACCTGCTGCGCACCGGCATCGCCGGCACGGGCCAGAAGGTGGAGCAGGCGGACGCCGACGCCGCCAAGGCAGTGGCGCAGGCACAGCTGGCCGCCGCCCAGTTGGCGCAGCAGCAGGCGCAACTGGCCGGCCTGGACGTGCAGGAGCGGCAGCTGACGGCCCAGGTGCGGGCGAATGAAGCGCAACGGGATCTGGCGCGCGACAACCTGGCCTATACCCGCGTCGTCGCGCCGGCCGAACGGGATG
>NZ_BACU01000048.1 GCF_000333275.1 Azospirillum sp. B4
TTCGCCTCCGCGCGCTTGATGCCGCCGCAGGCGGTGGCTGCGGTCGCAGATCAGGTGCACCGGGTCGCGTGACCGCCGCACCAGCCGCTTCAGGGCGCCGTCCTGGCCGGGATGGGCCGTCCCCAGGCCCTTGCCCAGCAACCGGGCGATGCGCACGGCGTGGTCCTCGTCCGGCCAGGCCAGGCCGCGTTCCCAGCGCGAAACCGTGGCCTGGGTCACGCCCAGCATGTCGGCCACGTGGCCCTGCTTCAGCCCGCGCATCCGGCGCAGGCGCCGCAGGTCACGGCCAACGGTGCGGCTTTCGTGCATGGCGACCCTCCCGCCAAAAACAAAAGGGCGACCCGAAGGCCGCCCCTGAACCGTACCAGCATTCACGGCGCTATCATTTAACCATCGGCATGAGTTCATGACTCATGCCGTTATGGGCTGCGACTGCAGCCGCCGGAGGTTTCTGGGAAGCGTAGCGGACTGGAAACCGAGGAAGCCAAGCCAGCGGATGCTGGCGCCCGGCGCCTGAGGGGCATTTGAGCGGTCGCGCTCAAATGCTGTTGTATCAATGCGACTTGCCGCTCTGGATGGTGCCGGAGATGGAGCCGCCGTCGGCGATGCTGATGCGGCCGTAGCGGATGGTGCCGTCCACCTGGCCGGTCTCACCGATGGACAGGGTGCCCGTCACCTCGATGGTGCCGGTGGCGCGGCCGGAAACCTTCATGCTTTCCACCACGGCGGTGCCCTCGAAGTGGCCCCCCTCGGCCACCTCCAGCACCTTCACCTCGTTCAGGGTCACATCGACCAGGCGACCGGCGACATGCAGGGTGTGGCAGTGGGAAATCTTGGCGCCTTCGATGCGCGCCTCGGGCGAGATGGTGGTGACGCCGCCGCCCAGGTCGGGCGTCGTCTCCGCCTGCGGTCCGCCGTTCAGGCCCGGCCGCAGAAAGCTGCGCGGATCGAGGATGTCACTGGCCATCGGTCCCCCTCATAGTCCGGCGTAGGCCGGAAGCTAAAAAACTATCCGGCGTAGGCCGGCATCTAAAAATCACCCGGCACGGCCGGCATCCCCATGACGCGTCTCCACCCCCGCCGAAACGGGCCGGACGCTTCGAAACTCTTAAGCGTTTCTGGGGCTTTTCGCAACATCTCCCGGGATTCGCGCGCTGGCCTTTCGCCTTGCATTCCCCTTCGCGTCGGCCGACGGTTCCGCCCCCGTACCGGATGCGCATGGCAGGGAATTCGCAAGAAGGGGCGGGTTGCGATTGACGGGGGCCTTGCAGCGCACAATAGTCGGCGGTTCCAAACCTCGGTTCGGGCGCCGTGGGTGGCCCGGACTTTGTTATAATTTCGTGTAACGCGCCTTGAGAATTAAAGGAGTGTCTGGCCGTGATTCCTGTCGTGATGCCGACCTATTCCCGGATCGACGTTGTGTTCGAACGGGGTGAGGGCTGCTTCCTTTACGACACCACCGGCCGACGATTCCTGGATTTCACCAGCGGCATCGCGGTGAACGCCCTGGGCCATGCCCACCCCTACCTGGTGGAGAAGCTGACCGAGCAGGCGCACAAGCTGTGGCACACCTCCAACCTGTTCCGCGTGGCGGGGCAGGAGAAGCTGGCCAGCCGCCTGAAGGAACTGACCTTCGCCGACACCATGTTCTTCACCAATTCCGGTGTGGAAGCCTGGGAATGCGGCGTCAAGCTGGTCCGCAAATACCATTATGAGACCGGGCATCCGGAGAAGACGCGCTTCATCGTCGCCGGTGGCAACTTCCACGGACGCACCATGACGGCCATCGCCGCCAGCGGCCAGGACAAGATGGTGAAGGGCTTCGGCCCCCTGCTGGACAGCTTCGACCGGGTCGCCTACGACAATTTGAACGAGCTGCGCGCGGCCATCACGCCGGAGACGGGCGCCATCCTGGTGGAGCCCATCCTGGGTGAGGGCGGCATGCGTCCGGCCAGCCTGGACTACCTGCGTTCGCTGCGCGCCATCTGCGACGAATACGGCCTGCTGCTGTTCTTCGACGAGATCCAGTCCGGCATGGGCCGGTCCGGCAAGCTGTTCGCCCATGAGTGGGCGGGCGTCACGCCGGACGTGATGTGCATCGCCAAGGGCATCGGTGGCGGTTTCCCGCTGGGCGCCTGCCTGGCCACCGAGAAGGCCGCCCAGGGCATGGTGGCCGGCACCCACGGCAGCACCTTCGGCGGCAACCCGCTGGCCATGGCCGTGGGCAACGCCGTGCTGGACGTGATGACGCAGCCGGGCTTCCTGGACAACGTCGTCGCCAAGGGCGACTTGCTGTGGGGCAAGCTGGAAGCCCTGGTGCGACGCCATCCCACGGTGCTGGACAGTGTGCGCGGCAAGGGCCTGATCCTGGGCCTGAAATGCGTGGTTCCGGCGGGCGACATGGTCACGGCCCTGCGTGACAACAACATGCTGGTGGTGTCCGCCGCCGACAACGTCATCCGCATCCTGCCGCCCCTGATTGTCGGCGAGGCCGAGATCGAGGAGGCCGTGGCCATCCTGGACCGCACCTGTGCGGCCCTGGCGGCCTGACGGGAGCCCTCGCCATGACAATGACTGAGAAAACCGTCCGGCATTTCCTGGATATCAGTGACTTCGACACGGCCACGCTGCGCGACATCCTGAACCGAGGGCTGGAGCTGAAGAAGACCTGCGGCACCCCCGCCCAGCCACAGCCCTTCCGGGGCCTGACGCTGGCCAATATTTTCGAGAAGCCGTCCACCCGCACCCGCGTCTCGTTCGAGGTCGGGATGCGTCAGCTGGGGGGCGAGGTCATCACCCTGACGGGGCGGGAGATCCAGTTGGGCCACGGCGAGACCATCGCCGACACGGCCCGCGTGCTGTCGCGCTTCGTCAACGTCATCATGATCCGCACGGACCATGAGACCAAGGTGCATGAGATGGCGGGGGCGGCCAGCATCCCCGTCATCAACGGCCTGACCGACACCTCCCACCCCTGCCAGATCATGGCGGACATCATGACGTTCGAGGAGAAGCGCGGGTCCATCGAGGGCCGCGTCGTCTGCTGGAGCGGCGATGCCAACAACGTCTGCCAGAGCTGGATCCACGCGGCCGCCCGCTTCGGCTTCGAGATGCGGGTGGCGGCCCCCGTCAGCCTGCAGCCCACGGCCGAGACGGTGGCCTGGGCGGCCGCCGAGGGCGCCCGCCTGGTGGTGACGGCGGATCCGCGCGCCGCCGCGGAGGGGGCGGACATCGTGGTGACCGACACCTGGGTTTCAATGCATCACAAGGATGCGCCCGCGCGCATGGCATTGCTGGCCCCCTTCCAGGTCAATGACGGGCTGATGAAACTGGCCTCCCCCGACGCCATATTCATGCATTGCCTGCCGGCCCATCGGGAGGAGGAGGTGACCACCTCCGTCATCGATGGTCCGCAGTCCGTCGTCTGGGACGAGGCGGAGAACCGCCTGCATGCCCAGAAGGGCATCCTGGCCTGGTGCCTGAACGCCTGATCGTTCCGGCACCGGTCCCAGGCTGTCCGGCCTTGATTTTTATGAGGCCCCGATCGGTTGACCCCGGTCGGGCGCCTTTGTTTTTGGGGTAAGCGATCATGACCACCGCCACCGTTTCCACCCACGTGTCCCCCGACCTTGACCTGGTGCACCTCGACGTGGTGCAGCCCTTCCAGCTGGACCGCTCCAACCTGCGCGGCCGCATGGTGCGCCTGGGCCCGGTGCTGGACGAGATCCTGGGCCGCCACGCCTATCCCGGCCCGGTCGCCCAGATGCTGGCGGAGACCATCACCCTGGCGGTGACGCTGGCGGCGGCGCTGAAGTACGAGGGCGTCTTCACCCTGCAGACCAAGGGCGACGGTCCCATCAGCCTGATGGTGGCCGACGTCACCAGCGCCGGCGCCGTGCGCGGCTACGCCCAGTTCGACGAGGACGCGCTGAAGGCCGTCCTGGACGCCCCGGGTGCGGCCTCTGGCCCCTGGGCCCCCGTGCCGGCCCTGTTGGGCAAGGGCTACCTGGCCTTCACCGTCGACCAGGGGGAGCATACCCAGCGCTACCAGGGCATCGTTGGCCTGGAGGGCGAGCGCATGGACGACTGCGTGCGCCACTACTTCACCCAGTCGGAGCAGCTGGCCACGGGCATCGTGGTCCATGCCGGCCGCAGCGATGGGGCGGACGGCACCTGGGCCGGCGGCGCCATCATGCTGCAGGCCCTTCCTGACGAAGACGCCGGCGGCGCCGCGACGGAGCACAAGCCCAGCGACCTGGAGGACGACTGGCGGCGGGCCATGGCCCTGCTCTCCACCGTCACCCCGGCCGAGGTGCTGGACCCGGCGCTGCCGGTGAACGACGTGCTGTACCGCCTGTTCCATGAGGAAGAGGTGCGCGCCTATGAGCCCCATGGGCTGGCGGCGCAGTGCCGCTGCTCACGGGACCGCGTGGTGACGGTGTTGCAGTCCCTGCCGCGCGAGGAAGTGGCGGAGCTGAAGGTGGATGGCGCGGTGGATGTGGCCTGCGAGTTCTGCAGCACCCACTACCGCTTCGACGACGCCGAGCTTGAGGCCGTCTACAGCCCGGCTTCCTGAGGCGGCGCGGTGTCGGCTGGTCGGGATCGCGGGGGCATGACGCCCACGGCGATGCCGGCCAGCACCCCCGCCAGGCCCAAGGCGTGGGCCAGGGTCGGCCGCTCGCCCAGCAGGAACAGGGATGGAACCAGCACGGTGACCGGCAGCAGGCCCGTGAACAGGCCGCTACGGCTGGCCGGGATGCGGGCTGCCCCGCGCAGCCAGAACACCACCGCCACCAGGCCGTTGCCCAGCGAGGCCGCGGCGTAAAGCGCCCAGGCGCCCGGCGACAGGGCGCCCCACAGGGTGGCTAGGGGCATCCCCCGCGCCGTCAGCAGGGCGAAGGGCAGGGCCAGCGTGGCCGCCATCAGGTTGGCCAGGAAGGTTACGGCCAGGGGCGACACGCCGCCCAGCCGGCGGGCATAGACATTGTACAGCCCCTCCGACACCACGGCCCCCATGACCAGGGCGTTGCCGCGCAGCGTGTCGCCCGCGCCGCCTTCACCGGGGGAGGCGAGGTTCAGCGCCGCGATCCCGGCCATGGCCAGGGCGATGGCGGCGCCATTCCGCAGGGTCAGCCGCTCCCGCAGGATGACGGCGGCGCACAGGGCGGTGACGGCGGGAATGGTGCTGGTCAGGATGCCGGCGGTGGTGGCGCTGGTGCCCCGCAGGCCATACATCAGGAAAACGTTGAACAACACCATGCCGA
>NZ_BACU01000047.1 GCF_000333275.1 Azospirillum sp. B4
GCCAGCGGCACGCCTTCATCCGTGGCGCGCTGGCCGGCGCGGCCGGCTTCCAGCGTCGGGTTGTTCTGGTAGGCCTGGATCAGCGCGTCTTCCAGTGTCTGCCCGTGGGCCGCGCCCGCGACGGCCACGGCCAGCGCCGTCAGCGGCAGGGCGGCGACCAGCCGGCGCGCCCGCTTCACCCAATGTCCGGTTCCCATGCCCTCAGCCCCACATCCAGCGGTGTTCACTTGCATCGCCATTTTCCCCAAACGCCTTAAATAAATATCCCAGCGTGCAGGCGGCGCCACGCACGCTCGCGCGGCAGAGCGCCACCTTTAATCCCCAATGGCGCTGGGCGCCCTTAAAACACTCTGTAACATGTCCACGGGCCCCGCATAGGTCCACTTATGGCCATGCTACGGGGACCCGCCCGGAATGAAAAACCCCTGCGGGGCGCCCTGACGCGTCCGCAGGGTCGTCCCTATCAGAACACGAACTCGACGCGGCGCTGGAAGCCCGGCAGGGGCCGGACGGCAGCATCGAACAGGATGCGGTGCGACACCACGCCACCCACCTTGCGGTAATAGCGGGCCTCCCCCAGACCGGCGGCGTTGATGACCACGCCAACCAGGCGGCCACCCTCGGGCAGTTGGTCCAGCAGGCTGGCGGGCACCTCGGGCACCGAGCCGTCGATCAGGATGGCGCTGTAGGGGGCCTTGGCGGCGTGACCGGCGGTCAAGTCGCCCTGCACCACGGTGACACCGGCGACGCCGGCCAGGGCCTTGCGCCCGGCCTCGATCAGGGCGGCGTCGCTTTCCAGCGCTACCACCGAACCGGCCAGTTCAGCCATGACGGCGGCGGAGTAGCCGGTGGCCACGCCCACGGCCAGCACCTTGTCGGCGCGGGTCAGGGCCAGTTCCTGGATCAGGCGGGCCAGCACCATGGGCTCCATCAGGTAGCGACCGGGGGCCACGGGCACGTCCTCGTCGACATAAGCGACGCCGGCCAGCGCGTCGGGCACATAGCGCTCGCGCGGGATGGCCAGGAAAGCCTCAACCACGAAAGGGTCGGTGACCTTGTTCGGGCGAATCTGGCCCTCGATCATGTGACGCGGCGGCGG
>NZ_BACU01000046.1 GCF_000333275.1 Azospirillum sp. B4
CGGACATGGCCCTAGCTGGTCTTGCCGTTGCACTGAGGGATGAGCCAAGCACCGTCGTGGATGCTTATGCCGCTATCAAAGCACAAATGCCTGCGGTCCGGCTCGGAAACAATTTGTTTGTCAGCTGGCTTCGGCCTCATGACGCGGATCCATCTTCTCGGTGCTCGTCCCTGGGCAAAATGAGCGCGGTGACGACGAGATATCTGAAGTGGAGTGTGACGGAAGAGGTCTGTGGGCGGGAAAGCGCCTTTCCAGGTGGCAGTGAGGATGGTCTGCGAGCCCTTGCAGACGCTGTCGCCTCAATTGCGTGGCGCGGATAATTGAGGCCACTATCTGCCGATAATTTGCAAGTCTGGTCAGGACGACCGACCAGTAGGAGAACCATATGACGAAGAGCCAGCAGGACGCCGGCATGCCCCTGGCCATCACCCTGTGCCCCCCGAGGGCCAATTACGGCGCCGGTCCGCAGCCCGTGGACCAGGTCGCGGCGGAACGCCTGTCCCGCGAGGTCTGGGCACTTCCCGACGCCGACGACCGGCTGAACCAGGAAGGGAATGCGCGTGTCATGGCCTCTAGGCTCTAGTGGCGGCCCTTACTTCCGCCGCGCGGCGGGCCGTGTCATGGGGCGCGATAGGGCGACGCCCTCCGCGATAAGGCCGTCCAGCAAGGCGCCCTCCAGGCGCATGCCTGTCACCTTGGCGAAGGAGAGGTCGGCCCCCCGCAGGTCAGCGCCGCGCAGGTCGGCGCCCTGAAGGTCGGCTCTCCGGAGATCGGCGCCGGCTAGCTGGGTTGGAAGGCTCCGGGCCCCGACCTGCAGGGGCGACAAGTCCGCGCCGGCGAAGTCGGCGCCGTCGAGCCAGGCGCCCGCCAGGTCGGCGCCGCGCAGATCGGCGTGGCCGAACTTTCCGTCCCGAAAGTCCACGGCCGTCATCGAGGCCGCTGCAACTGGGCGGCGGCGAAGTCCGCCTCGTGCAGCACGCAGCCGTCGAGCTGGGCGAAGGTCAGGATGCGCCCCGCGAAGCTCGTGCCTGGTGCCTCGCAAGTCGGTATCCCGAAGGTCGAGGCCGCCGGCCTTCCTTGAACTCGGAGGTGATCCACAGCTCGTGGGCGCCCAGCAGGGAGGGCAGGGGCCCGGGGAGCTGGCCCGGCGAGAGGCCAACGGGGTTGTCGGCGATGTGCCCGTCAGGTCTGCGCCGTCGAGGTTGGCGCCTTCCAGCCGGGCACCGCCCAGTCGGGCCCTGTGGAAGCTGGCGCCTCCCAACTGAGCGCCACTGAGGTCGGCACCCGACAGGTTGGCGCCGGTGAAATTGCAGCCCTGCAGGTTGGCGCCGGCGAGGCGGCAGTTCCGCAGCACCGCGTCACGGAAATCCGCCCCCTGAAACTGGCCGGCAGTCATACGGGCGCCGGCCAGGTTGGCCTCCCTGAAGCTGGCCTCGCGCAGGTCGGACGGACGTGGGCCGGCGGCGGGCCCGGCCAGGTTGGCCAGGCGGATGTCCCGCCGCTCGACCCGGTATGCGAGCGCGCCCGGCTGCAGCATGGCCAGGCTGAGGTCGGCCCCATCGAGGATGGCGCCCGGGAGCAGGCAGCCGCGCATGTCCGCCCGGTGCAGCACGGTGCGCAGCAGGCGGGCTTCAGCCAGCACGCAGCCGAAGAGGTTGGCCCGGCTGAGGTCCACATCGGTCAGATCGGCATGCCGCAGGACGCCGGCCGATAGGTCGGCGCCGGCCAGGTCCAGCTTGGCTGTGGCGTCCTTCAGCTTGCCCGGGTGACGGAAGTCCAGGCTGTCCCAGCATTTGCCGGGATGCAGGAAGGCGCGGCCGCCCGGTACGCCTTTGCGGAAATTCTGGTGGCCCAGGATCATGGCCTCCAGCGCATGCTGGTCGACCACGGGCAATCCTCTCGCCACGGCGTGGCCATCGGGTGTGGACATGGCCTTTGGCCCTCTCTTTCCTCGCCATTGGCGCCTGTTGGTGGGGCGCCTGTTGGTGCCCGTCAGTTTCCCGACGCCGGCAGCCCGATTTTCGAGACCGCCTGGCCGGCGGCCGCGGCGATGGACATCATCTGCTGGAAGGCGGCGTAATCGGCGGCGTACTGGGCGGCCTCGCCCTGGGCGCTCGCGGTGCAGGTGTCGAGGCGCTTCGGTGTGAAGGGGTGATCGAACACGGGCTTGGTCGTTGTGCCATCGCTGCGCTGGTAGGTGGTATAAATGTCCTGCAGCTGCCATCGGGCGCACAGGAGCTTGCCCCGATTGCTGCCGTCCACCAGCTGGTAGCCCACGGCGATATAGGGCTCGGGCATGGGCAGGACGAATGGGTCGCCCACCGGGACCAGGGTCGTCGCATTGATCATGGCCTGCCACTGCACCCGTGGCCACGAGACCAGGTGCTGGTCGTCATTGACGTAGTCGATCACCACCAGCTCCTGCGGCACCCAGCGGCCGGGGTCGGGCACGCACTTGGTGAGGGCCCCTCTTATGGCCGGCCCGTCGTCGTCCCGGCGGATGGGACCCTGCAGCTGCCGGCCGAGGAAGGTGGTGTGTGTGACCTCGTCGTGGAAGAGCTTGGAGGCGCAGCTGCCGGCGACCACGGCGGTCACCGATGGATTGTACTCCGGCAGCGGCTGGCAACCCACCAGGGTGTGGCTTCCGGCGGCCTGCAGGGGATCGCTGCCGTCGAAAACCAGGTCGATCCGGTAGCTCCTGTAGGATGCGCCGTCGGGACCGGCGAAATTGGCGCACGGCACGACCTGGTGCCGCACCTTCACCGCCGGCGCCTGGCCGGCGGTCTGGATGGCCTGGAAGTAGGCGGGGTCGGTGCAGGGGATGGCCAGCTTCGGCGTGCCGCCGTCGACATAGTAGGAGCCGACGGCGAACAGGCTGTCGCCTGAACCCGTGAGGTTGAATTCGTGGCTGGCGGCGCAGCCGAGGATGCTGTGCACCAGTGGCCAGGTCTTGGCACCTGAAACGGGCTGGCAGCGCCGGGTGACCACCTGTCGGCCGAGACCGTCGGTGTAGGATTCCGTGACCTGCTGGCTGACGGTCTGGGCGCTCTCGTTTGCGAACACAGGGCAGGAGCCGGCGTCGAGCGTCAGGGGGACGCTGCCGGCGCTTTTGTCGATGGAGCACGTGCCGATGACGGGCGGCCGCCCGGCAATGGCGCTGGTTCGCCAGGTTCGCGTCGAGGATATGGCGACCTGGTTGGTCCCATCGGTGACGGGGAGGCATCCTGCGGGACTGCGCCCGACGCTACCCGGCGCGGGCATGCTGGTGTCGGCCGCGGCCGCTGTCAGTGGTGGCATCACCGCCAGTACCAGGGCCATCATCATGGCTGCCAGGTGTGGGCCCTCCCGGCGAGATTGACGTCCCAGGAGGATGCGGCGGGAAAGAGCTGTCATCATGTGGGAGGGCCCGGCGAAGGTCGATGGAGCGAAACACCAACCTCGCACAAATAACCCATGGTAGCTAGTAAGCCTCGCCCCCCACTCGACCTCGGGAAGGCGCGTGCCCGGCCTTCAGCGCCAAGGGGTCGGCCAGGGGAGGACGGGTTAGCTCCCTGACGGGAGGCGTGGGGCCCCGGGCTTGCCGTTTCGGCAAGCGGTGTCTATACCATGGGAGCCGCGGGGCGGCAGGCGTACCTGGCGTGGGGTGGGGTCACAACCCCAGGGCCTGGGGACAGGCTGGGGGTAAAGGTATGAGCGATTCCGGTGCCGGACCATGGAAGCAGCGCATCAAGCGCCTGGACTTCCTGGGGCGGAACCTGGCCGTTCTCGCGGGGATAACCGAGCAGAACCTGAGCCGAGCCCTATCAGGGCACCTGAAAGGCGGGGTCCCGGCGGAGCTGGTGGGGCTCATCACCGCATTGGAGGTGATGGCGCCCGCTCAGCGGGGGCATTGGCTGGCACGCATGCAGGCGGCCGCGGGGGAACACCCTCTCCCCGGTTTGATCGTGGGGCTGGCGATCATGGACGCTGGCCAGCGCGAACGCTGGCTACGAGCCACGGCCGGGCATTTCGGAATCTCGATAGAACGCGGCCGCGAGGGGCTGGCCGACGAGGGGGCGGAAAGCCGCCAGGGGAGCCGGAAAGGGGTGGCTGGCGGGTCGCCGCATGATCAGGGGTCTTGACCGCAGGCCAAGGCCTCCCGCGCGGCGTCGCAGGCCCTGGCCAGCCGGGCGGGTTCAGGCCGGCGCCGCTCGAGGCCCATTCCTCGCCATAGGATAGCGCCAGATTTTCCAACCGGTCGGGCGGGAAGCCGGCGGCTCCCCTGTCCCTCACCACCACGCACATGGCGTTGAGCTGGAACACGTCAAGGCCGTCCGGCACGCGCCGCGCGAACCAGCGGGCGGCCAGCCTGTCGGCGGGCGGGCACTCGCACGCCTGGCCGTCATGGCCGCAGGCCGGAAAAGACAGGCGGCGCCAATTCACTTCCGGCACCGCCCCGTTGCCCCTGAGCCAGCCTTCGACCAGGCCGCCCAGCACGATGGCCCGCGTGTGCCTGTCGCCGAACAAGCCCGGCAAGGCGTAGGTCAGCGTCTGCAGCTTGGGTTGGCAGGCTTTTGGCATGCGGGGCACCTCTCTCGCGGGTTGTCCATCCGCACCAAGCCGGCCTGAAGCGGCATGCGGTGCGGGATTTTGAGTTCCGCGCCAGAATAACTTATGGTAGCTCAATGAACAACGAAGACGATAGGTGCCGGTCCCTTTTCCCCAATGAGCCTGATGCCGCAATGGGCTGATGAGTGAAAAAATTCCCGTGGTGGTGGAAATTTGTGGTGTTATCGGCTGTATTTGGGCAGGACACGTCGCTCATCGCCGAATGCGATGCACTCTCGCAAGGTCATGCCACATCAAGCGGGGTCAAGAACTACTGTAGTAGTAAGAAAGTGAATCCTGTTTCCACAGGGGTCCATGGGAAGTGGGTCGCATTAAAGAGATGTAGGTTTCCAGCTCTTACATATTCAGCAGATGGAGGATGATGTATGCCGAGATCGTCTAGCTTCGTCCAGGAGGCGAGGAAGGACCACGCCGCAAAAATCGGAAACCAGATCAGGGTGAGACGAACCCTGCTCGGCTTAAGTCAATCAGAGCTGGCCAGAATGATCGGCGTGACTTTTCAGCAGGTGCAGAAATACGAGCGGGGCCAGGGGATCGACAGCCTTTTCTCCCTGCTGGCGATCAGCCAGGCGCTCGATGTGCCGCTGTCCTTTATGTTGCAGGATATCAGACACCCCGCCTTGCACCCTGGGGGAGAGCTCCCGCCCGACCGGGAGCAATCCCTTTTCCTGACCTCCCGGGAAGGCCGCCTGGTGCGTAATGCCCGCAAGGCCCCAGCGGAGGTGCTGGAGACCATGGAGGCGCTCCTGCGCGCCGTGGCCGCGCATGTTGACGGGGGGGAGGAAACCACGGGCGGCGAGGAGCTCCAGGTTCCGCATGAGGAGCAGCTCGACCTGCAGCAGGCGCCTGATGAAGCGGCGCCCGATGAAGCGGCAATGGTCGTGGCGCTGCCCGCCCGCCGCCGCCGTGGCGCCATCTGGGACCCGGCCGATATCGGGAAAGCCGGAGCTCGGCAGAAATCCCGGGCTGTGGGCTGATGTTGGCAGCCAAGCACGGGAGGGGCGGCAAACGCTGCGCCGGGCTGTGGGCGCCTACCAGCGGGCGCCCAGGCCCCACCAGGAGGCCTTGGACGGGTATGTCGACCGGATGCATGTGCTAATGGTGATTCAGCGGGCCGAGACGCGGGGCGGCCAAATCATCCGGGATGGCCTGCGGGCGATCGTAGAACGCTAGAGCGGGTCAGTTCAGGGAACTACTTGTTGGGGCGGGAGTTCGCGGGAGATGAAATGCGGCAGCATGGCGTGAAGGCGACGATCGTCAACTTGTCGGAGGGGCGTTCCTTTCCGGCGCGCGATTCCATCGGGCGCCCGATCGTGGTTCCCAGGTCCTGCTTCATGGCCGTGGCCGGTGGACGGCCCGCCGAGCGGGGCATGAGCGTCATCGGCACGGTGACCGACGACAACCCCGCACAGCGGCTCACGATGATCCGGGTCGACGCGTGGGAGCAGCCGAAACGGGAGACCTTCGTGGCCACCATCACCCACGTCGTCTCACCGCGTTCGTCCTTCACCTACCTGGACAGTGGGAAAGGCATCGCATCGGTCTTCCTTCCGGGCAGTACGCCGGGCTTCAACTCGCTGGAGACGCTGCCCTGCGGCAGCAGGGTGGTGGTCACCGCCTTTGAGCTGGCGGAAGGCAAGTGGACGGCGCTGTCGGTGACCTATCCCGCTTCGCCAACGGCGTAAGCCTTCCGCGGCATGGATGGCATCGACGTGGCGCCTACCTGAATGGGGTAAAAAGGGTGATGTGGTGCCGCCATCATGATGGGATTTTCCAGCTCCTGGCCGGTCGCGGCCATCGAACCAAGGGCGGTCTCCAGTCCGGAGGACCGCCTCATGGACCTGTTCGCCCCCCCTCTGACGCTGGGTGGCCACTCGGCCCTCTTCCGCCAGGTCGCTGAAAACCACGGGGATCCGCGCGCGCCGGCGGCCGCGTGCCGGTATGCCGGCACGGTGGACCAGCTGACCCAGGGGTTTGCCAGCTTCCCCCAGGGATGGGCCGGAGCCCTGTTTCAGCTGTTGCTGATGAGCGGCGGCCTGGGCGAGGCGCAGAAGCGGGCGGCGGTGCTGCGCAACAACCGCCTGGCGGCTGTCCTGTGGCTGGCTTTCCAGGAGCCCAGCCGGCTCTACCAGCTGGTCCGATGGCTGGCCCAGAATGTGCTGCCCAAGGACGCGGCCTTCCTGGCGGCGCGGTTCGGCGGGGGCTATTTCACGGCCTTCGCTTTGAAGTTCACCAGGCTGCCGCCGCAGTTGGCGCTGTCCGGCGCGGTCTCCAATTTCGCTCTGGCCAGCTACGGCTCCGCCATCCTGGCCGTCGCCAAGGGCGACGAGGCGCTGCATGCGATCGCCGTGGCCATCCTGAGCGGCCGCTACGACGGGCTGTGCATCCCGGTCGATCGACTTGAACGGGAGATGCGCCAACTCGATGACAAGGAGGGACCGGACACGGCGCCCATGGTCGAGCTGCTGCGCGACGTGCTGCGTCTGGCTGAAGCCGCGGGGCAGGACTGATGCGGCTTTATCCGATCCGGCGCTGTCCGCACTGCGGCAAGCGAACGGTACCAGCCTACGGCGTGACGCTGAAGACCATGGCGCGGCCCTATCG
>NZ_BACU01000045.1 GCF_000333275.1 Azospirillum sp. B4
TCAGGAACAGCCCGGCTTTCTCCGTGGCCGATATCCTGTCGCTGACGCCGGGCGTCACCATGCTGCAGGGCAACGGCCCCCGCGATGTTTCCATTTCCGTCCGGGGCTCCAACGAGCGCCAGACTTTTGGCATCCGCAACATCCAGGTGTCGAGGGACGGGTTCCCGGTGACCCAGCCGGACGGCCTGGGCCGCAGCGACCTTACCGACCCGCATGCCTATGCCGGCATCGACGTGTTCAAGGGGCCGTCGTCGGCCCTCTACGGCAATTACGCGACGGGTGGCGCCATCAATTTCCGCACCCGCGCGGGCGCCGACATCGACGGGGCCGAAACCGGCGTCGATGTCGGCGACCATGGCTACGTCAATGGCTACGCCACCGTCGGCGCCCAATACGGCGATTTCGACTACAGCCTGTTCGGCAGCCACGTGCGGGGCAACGGGTCCACCGCCCACAGCTCTTTCAACACCACGACGGAAAACCTGCTGGCCACCTTCGACGCCAGCCCGCGCGACCGCGTCACGGTGAAGCTGGTCAACAACGACCTGGACACCAACCTGTCCCTGCGCCTGTCGCTGAACCAGTTCAACCAGAACCCCTACCAGGCGGGATGCGCCACCCTGGCCGCCGCCGGCTGCGCGTCCGTCAGCGTCTACGCCAACGGCGTGAACGGCGCCAAGCTGGCCCTTAGCCCGGACCAGACCGGCCTGGGACGGCATGACCGCCGCACCATCGTCGGCGCCCGCTGGGAGCACGACATCGACACCGCCACGGTGTGGCGCACACAGATCGTCTTCGACAATCGCGACTACAACCAGCCGACCAGCGCCACCAGCGCCCGGGGCACCATCCCCTCCTTCAACCTGATGAGCGATGTGACCGCCCGCGCCCCGGTGCTGGGCCTGGAGGCCACGCACTTCGCCGCCCTGTCGTTCAATTATGAGGACATCAACTCCTACAGCTACAACCTGGCCCCCGCCACGGCGGCCGGTGGCGGCGCCACCCTGGGCGCCCTGACGCAAAGCATCTTCGGCCACCACTACAACCTGGGCGGCCGCTTGCGGGAAGAGGTGGCGCTGGCACCGCAGTGGAAGGCGGTGGTGGGCCTAGGCGCCGACTACACCGACATCGACGCCCTGCAGACGGCCTACGCCTATCCTACCTCCGGCGGGGCCACCACCACCCTGATCCGCGCCCGGCGCACCTTCTTCAACGTGGCGCCGGAGGCCTCGCTGGTCTACCAGCCCGCCCCCGACTGGCAGGCGCACGCCCGTGTCGCCACCGGCTATGGCACGCCGCAGTCGGGCAACCTGTTCGTCACCCAACAGGGGACCTTCGGCAACAACACGCAGCTGAAGTCCCAGTCCAATGTCGGCATCGATCTGGGCGCGGACTGGACCCTGGGCGGCGGCCTGAAGGCCTCCCTCACCGGGTTCTATGAGTTCTTCTCCAACGAACTGGTGTCGCAATCGGCCGGCGCCAACCTGCAGACCTTCACCTTCAACGCGCCCTCGTCCATCCATCGTGGCATCGAATTCTCGGCCGACTGGCAACCCCTGCCCGATATCCTGCCGGGGGCGCGGCTGTCGGCCGCCTACCTGCTGGACGACCAGTATTATGATGAATACGTGGAGGTGCTGAGCGCCGGGTCGCGCTCCGCCGCCTTCGACCGCTCGGGCAACAAGATCCCCGGGGTCATGCCGTCATACCTCAACGCCCGCGTCGGCTATGACCAGCCCACCGGGGCGCTGAAGGGGCTGGGCGGCTTCGTCGAGGTCAACCACCGTGACGCCTTCATGCTGGACAACGCCAACCTGCTGAAGGCCCCGGCGTATGACCTGGTGAATGTGAACCTGCACTATGAGCCATCGGCCCCCGGCCTGGCCGGCCTGCGGCTGTATGTCGAGGTGCGCAACGTGTTCGATGAAACCTACGTCGCCTCCGCCTCCAACATCACCGACACGCTGAACGCCGCGGGCGGCCAGAACGGCGCCGGGACCTTGGCGGCCAGCACCGGGTCGATCTGGGCGGGATCGCCCCGCACGGTCATCGGCGGCGTGCGTGTGAAGTTCTGACCAACCCCTGATCCGGAGGCCCCGTGGGCGTGAAGCCCACGGGGGATACCCATGAGCATCGAGACGCTTTCCGGCCAGGAGGGCACCCCCAGACACCACTCTGGACGCCCCTCTGGA
>NZ_BACU01000044.1 GCF_000333275.1 Azospirillum sp. B4
ACCCGGCCTACTATCGCCCCGCCGCCTACGCCGCCTATCTCAACCGCCGTTCCGGCTCCTACATGAAGCTGGAGGCGTCGGCGGGTTCCGCCTTCGACAAGGACGCGCCCTTCGACGAGGATCCGTTCGCGTGGCCCAGCGGCTATCACCGCATCGCCCTGGACGTCATGACGGCGCTATGCGGGGAGAAGCCGGCACGCATCATCGTCAACACCCGCAACGACGGCGCGGTCCCCAACCTGCCGGACGAGGACATCGTCGAAACCCCCTGCCAGATCAGCCGCGACACCATCATACCGGAGCCCTTGGATCCCCTGCCCGACGAGGTCCACGGCCTGGTGCAGTCGGTGAAGTCCTACGAACGGGCCGCCATACGGTCCGCCATGAACACCGACCGGCTGACCGCGCGCATGGCCTTCCTGATCCATCCGGCCATTGGGGAGTGGGAACCGACGGACCCGCTGCTGCATGACCTGCTGGACCGCTGCATCCACTGCTGATCCGCGCCAGTCCCGAGCCTCCGCGTTCCCCATGGGAACCGGGGGCGGGGCTTACGAATGTCAGGCGAAAGATCGGGCTCATCCGTCGGGAGCGCCAGCAGCGCTTCGATCTGGCCACCAATGAGGGTGCGGTGCTTGGACGGCTTTTCCCCGTACAGGATCAAGCAGCCGATAATTTGACAGTTGACAATGTTACAGTAACTGTCAAATTAGACCAATGGTCAGCTCAGGCATATACACCGCAGAGACGCTTGCTCTCAGGGCAGGGATTCCGCTTCGTACGGTGCGGTTCTACGTCCAAGAGAAGCTCATAGATCCGCCACTGGGTCGCGGGCCCGGGGCCCATTTCACCGAGCATCACCTCCATCAATTGCAACAGGCCCGGACGTTGCAAAATTCCGGCTTGTCTCTCGATGAGATTAGGGAACGGAAAGGCGATTTGATCCTGGGCCTTCAGGTGACGTCTGTCTGGGATGCGCTGCTTCATCGAAACAGTCCGGATGTCGCCCACGACAGCGAAGCAGACAACGAACTTGACCCTTCAAAGTGCATCCGCATTCCAATGGCTGACGGCGTTGAGTTGCTCGTGTCCGAAGAGACGCCGCTTCCGAGTCCCAAGCAGCTCGTGGAAATCGCGATGCAAATTAGAAGATTATTCCGCCAAAAGTGATCGGAGATCGCCATGTTCGAGGAAAGCGAGCTTGCTGCAATCCGGCTATCTTTCGCAAAACAGATCGTTTTTCAGGCACAGTCTGACAATAGCGTCTTAGAAACTGCCTTCGCTCGTGTTAGAAGAGAGCAATTTCTAGGACCTGGCCCTTGGCCTATTTTCAAGTGGCCTAAGGGATATAGGTCAACGCCGGACCAAGATCCGGCGTGGCTATGCGCCGATGTGCTCGTCGGAATTGATTTAGACCGGGGATTGAACAACGGTCAGCCCTCTGCCCACGCGCATTGGATTTCGGCGGTTCGCCCCGTCCCGGGGGACCATCTGGTGCATATTGGCGCAGGCGTTGGCTACTATACCGCGATCATGGCGGAAATGGTCGGGCTAGAAGGGCGAGTGACGGCGGTCGAGTATGATCCAGATCTCGCTGCCCGCGCCGCAGATAACCTGGCCTCATACTCGAATGTCGAAGTCATCGCAGGCGATGGTTCAATCGCACACTTCGATCCTGCGGATGTCATTTACGTAAATGCCGGCGCATCTCACCCTGCGGATAGCTGGCTCGACAATCTAAAAGACGGGGGGCGACTTCTTCTTCCGTTAACGACAGATGCCAATTTTTCAAAACCCAGCGCCACCCAATTATCGGGAGCCATATTCCTTGTTCAGCGGATCGGAGACGGATTCCGCGCGGCCTTCGTGAGTCCCGCGGCAATCATCCCCTGCGAGGGCATGCGGGACCAAGAGTCAGAGCGGGCGTTGGTGGAAGCGTTCCAACGGCCGGGGATACAAAATGTCCGTAATCTCGTCCGCCACGGCAGTTTGGCGGACGGCGATTGCTGGTTACGATCGCCCGGATGGAGTCTGACTTACTGAAGCTGGACAGTCACATTGAATGGCCATTCCGTCCCTTCGATACCGATCGGGGGAACAGCTTAAGATGGTCGACAAGCCGCGATGACGTCGGACCACGTTCACCAATCAAGCCTGGCGCACGACGACGTTGCGGTCGAAGCCGAACGCGGCACCGGCCGGGGTCTGGAACAGGACATCCAGGCGCCGCTGCCCGGCACCCGGGGTCAGCGCGACCTCCATCCGCCCTGGCGCGGGCGTAGTCTTGCGGCCCAGCAGGTGCCCGCCTTCATAAATGTCGCAGATGCCGACCAGGCTGAGGAACACCACGCGCCCACCGTGGCGCCCGACCTTGGCGTGGGGGGTGAAGGGGACGGAGCACAGGGTATAGCCGTCGGCGGTCTGGGGGTCGTGGGCCCACCGCGTGCCGAAATCGTCCCAGGCCGCTGGATCCGCCTGCCGATACGCCAGCGCCACGTCCTGGGTCGCGGCCAGCGGTGCGGCGTACCAGGTGTCCAGGATCAGGTCCGAGGGTGCCGTCGCCTGGACCGCCGGGGCGGCCGCCGGCGTGACCGCCAGGCGTATCCCCGCCGCCGCCAGGCCGGGCGCCTTGGCCGTGAGCTTGAGGGGGCCGGTGTCCCCCGCCCGGGTCCGCACGATCACCTGGGCCAGGCCGTTGAACAGGGCGCGGCGGTTCCCCTTCTCCGGCGCGGCGCTGTTGGGATCGCCGTTGCCCAGGCCGATGATGTCGCCGCCCTCGATCGTGAAGGTGACCAGGTCCTGGGCCAGCGGCACCGGCCGGCCCCGGGCGTCCACGGCATCCACCGTGATGGGCGTCGCGTCCAGCCCGTCGCCGCGCAGATGGTCGCGGTCCGGCGTCAGTCTCAGGGCCACGGCGGGACCCGTCGTCTCCACCTGGGCGCGGGCGGCGACCTTGCCGCCGGCATAACCCACCGCCTCCAGCCGCCCTGGGGCATAAGGCACCATCCAGTGGTTCATCTCATAAGGATCAACCGTCTGGCGGCCTTGAGAATGGCCGTTCAGGAACAGCTCCACCTCCTCCGTGTTGGCACAGGCCATGACCTTGACGGGTTGGCCCTCCCGCCCCGCCCAGTTCCAGTGCGGCACCAGCGCCAGCACGGGCCGGTCCGCCACCCATTGGGCCTGGTGGATATGGAAGGCGGCCTTGGCGAAGCCGCACAGGTCCATGATGCCGTAGAAGGAGGAATTGGACGGCCAGCCCCAGGGCGACGGTTCGCCGTGGTAGTCGAAGCCCGTCCAGACGAAACCGCCGGCAATGAAATCGCGCGTCGCGATCGCCTTCCAGGCGGCGCGGTGCGTGTTCCAGCCCTTCACCGGATCGTCATAGCCGGCGATGGTGCGGCTGTCCTTGTCCGTCACATAGGCGCCCCGGGCGCTGAAGGCGCTGGTGTCCTCCGATGAGATCAGCGGCACGTCGGGATGGGTGGCGTGGAAGGCGTCGTACTTGTCCTGCTGATAGTTGAATCCCACCACGTCCACCGCCTGGGAGACGTTGATGGGCGTGAACAGCCCGCCGTTCATGGCCGCCGTCACCGGGCGGGTGGTGTCCAGCGCCTTCACCGCGTGGGCCATGCGCCGCACCATCTCATATCCGGCGGCGGAACCCTGCATCGGTTCCTCATTGAACACGGACCACAGGATGACCGATGGGTGGTTGCGGTCCCGCCGCACCATCCATTGCAATTGGGCCAGGGTGTCGGGGGATGGGTTGAACTGCCGGTTCTCATCCATCACCAACAGGCCGTGGCGGTCACACAGGTCCAGCACCACGGCGGATGGCGCGTTGTGGGTGCAGCGGATGGCGTTGCAGCCCAGTTCCTTCAGCCGGCGGATGCGGTAGTCCCACAGGGCGTCGGGAATGGCGGTGCCGACGCCGGCATGGTCCTGGTGCACGCACACGCCCTTGATCTTGAGCGGCCAGCCGTTGAGGAAGAAGCCCTTGTCCTTGTCAAACCGGGTGGTGCGAAAGCCGCAGGTGGTGGTGACCGCGTCCACGCACCGGTCCCCCGCCATCAACCGTGTCTGGACGCGATAGAGGGTGGGCGTCTCCACGCTCCACAGCGTGGGGCTGGCCACGGCCAAGTCCAGCCGAGCAACGGCCGGGCCCAGGGCGGGGACGGACATGGGCGCCTGTCCACCGGCCACCACCCGGCCCTCCGCGTCCTCCAGCGTGACGGCCACCATCATGGCGGCGGCGGCCTGGCCGCTGTTGTAGGCGGTGACCTCCACCGGCAGCACCCAGCCGTCCCCTTGCGGCACGGGGTGGGCGTAGACCCCGTCGGTGATGATATGGACCGGATCGCGCTTCACGATGCGGACGGGGCGGTACAGGCCGCCCCCCTCATACCACCACCCTTCCATGGCGTGGGCGTCCACGCGGATGGCCAGGGTGTTCAGGTCGTCGCCGAAGGTGGCGGAGGGCGTCAGGTCGATGGTGATGCCGTTGTAGCCGCTCCAGTTCCGGTCCACGACCGTACCGTTGAACCAGATGGTGGC
Organism: Azospirillum sp. B4; assembly: GCF_000333275.1. GTDB lineage: Bacteria > Pseudomonadota > Alphaproteobacteria > Azospirillales > Azospirillaceae > Nitrospirillum. Next base: position 4,558 of record NZ_BACU01000044.1, read on the forward strand.
ATGGGTGGCGATGCCGTCGATCTGCAGCTCGATATGGCGGTCCCGGTCGGCGGGATCGAAGCGCAGGGCCGTGCGGTACCAGGCGATGCCCCGCCGGCGATAGCCCTGGGCCCGGTTGGCGTCGGCCTCGATCGGTTGGAAGCTGACGAAGTCATGGGGCAGGCTGACATCCATCCAATCGGAATCGTCGAAGCCAGGGGCGGCCGCCCCCCAGGCCTTGCCCGCCTTGGCATTGTCGTAGGACTCGTCCTGGCCCAGGATTTCAGGAAAGGGGATGTCGCCCTCGAAAAAGCGCCAGCCCCGGTCCAGCGACAGCACCTGGCGCGGGGAGGTGGCGGCCGGCGCCCCCACGGAAAGCGGCGACGCCGATACCTCACCGGCCATCGGCCCCCGGACGGGAACAGGGGCCGCAAGGGTCGCGGCCATGGCGGCGCCGGCCTTCAGCATCTGACGCCGACTGGCATCCCGCCCCACCAAGGCCCCCTCCCCAACCGTTCCGCATGCGGCCGTCACCTGCGGCCATGACGGAATGCTAACGGTGGAACCCCAGCCCCGCAACGGTAATTTCATATTCTGAGTTATTGGAATTTATGTTCCAAGAGAGCGCGTCAGGACAACCGCAGGCGGGGCGTCAGCAGGAGGCAGAGGACCGCGCCCAGGGACGGCATGACCGCCATGGGCACGATCAGGCCCAGGGCGGAGACGATGGCCTGCCGGTCACCCGCCCGCCACGCCAGGATCTCGCTGACCACCAGGATGGCCATGGCGCATCCCACCTTGATGCACAGGGTCAGCAGCCCGAACACCTGCGTCGGCGCCAGGGGCGGGCCGGACAGGGCGGGCGACACGGCACAGGCCCCGGCGGCGGCCCAGAGCAGCATGCTCAATCCCCCAAGGCCTGCCCCCAGCAGCAGGGCGGCGGCGGCCGTCAGCACCAGGCTGTGGGCACCGAACAGCAGGAAGGTCAGGGCCCCGGTGATGGCCATGGCCCCGGAGGCGCGGAAGGCCGATGCCGGCGTGGCGCGCTCCGCAACCCGGGTCCAGAGTGGCTGGCCCGCCAGGCCGCCCAGGGCGACGCAGGCCATGACCGTCCCCCGCGCCAGGGAGGAGGTCAGGACGGTGGCGGCGAAATAGGGCTCCAGCCGGGTGAAGACCGACGCGCAGGCCGCCAGGCCGCATTCGGCGGCCAGGATGCTGGTCAAACCCATGGGGAAACGCCCCGAAAGGAACGGTGCCCGCGTCGCGCGCGCGGGTGATGGCGGCATCCCATCGCCCGCCGCGCCATCCCGCGACGCGCGCCAGAACCAGCCGGCGCTGACCATGCCCAGGCTCCACAACACCAGGGCGAAGACGGTGAAGGCCCGCGCCTTGTCCATGGCGCTGCCGGCCAGCAGCACAGGCGCGATCACCGCGATGGACAGGGTGGCCAGGCCGGCACCGACGAAGCGCAAGGCCGACACGTTGGTGCGTGTCCTCTCGCTGGCGATCATGCCCAGGACGGCGTTCTGCGGCACGTCGTACAGCGCGTAGGCCAGTCGGAACACCAGCCCGGTCACCAGGGCGTAGCCCAGGCGCCAGATCTCGGGCACCAGGCCCGTGGCCAGGAACAGCAGCAGGGCCGCCCCCGCCAGGATGCTGCCGGTGAAATGCAGGCGGGCGGCGGCGGATATGGTTCCCGCCAGCCGGCGCAGCAGGTGGCCCATCACCATGTCGGTGGCGCCGTTGATCACCAGCGACAGGGCCAGGACCACGCCCATGGCACGCGGCGGCAGGCCGCAGGCCTCGGTCAGGAAATAGGCGAACAGCAGTTCGCTGCTGTACCAGATCAGGCTCTTGCCGAAATGGCCGGCGCCATAGGCCCGCCACAGGGGCGTCCGCCAAAGCGCCGCCCATCCCCCATTCCAGGCTGTCGCCCCGCCGGCCATCGGCCATGCCCCCAGCATCGTTCCGCCGGCACACTATCCCCGCCTGGTTACAGCGGTATGTCGGGCGCTTCCCACCGCCCGGGGGACTGCTCACACAAAAAAGGCGTTGCGCAGCGGCGTGACGGCGGCCCCCAGGGCCACGGGATCGCCCGGCGCCTCGGCCACGACCACCTTGGGCGACGGCGGCGGCCGGTCCCGGCGGTGGTTCTGCTGCGGCACGACGATCTGGTCAACCAGGGCCTGGGCGATGGACGGGGGCAGGCGGCCACCGATGACGACCATGCCGGGATCGATGCTGTAGGCCAGCAGGCCGCACAGCACGCCGAAGGAATGCTTGGCATGGTCCAGCCATTGCGAAACACCGGGCCAGCTGATGTCGATGGTCTGCACCATGTCCTCCACCGTGGCGAAGGCGTGGCCGTGTTCCTTCAGGCAGGTCTGCAACAGATCCAGGTTGGTGTAGGTGACGCCCGCCAGGGTCCAGACGCCGCCGAACTCCCCAGCGTTACCGTGCTGACCACGAAAGGGCTTGCCATCGGCGATGATGCCACCGCCGAAGCCGTTGGTCAGGTGCAGGTAGGCGAAATTCCGGCAGCGGCGGCCGACGCCGAACAGGTTCTCGCCGATGGCGGCCACCGTGCCGTCATTGTCCACCCGCACCGGAAGGCGCAGCGCCTCCTCCAGGATGGGCTCGATCTCCACCAACGCCCAATCGTCCAGATAGACGGGCGGATTGAACAGCTGGCCCTGCCCGACGTAGAAGCCGGAGATGCCCACCCCCATGCCGACCAGGCGCCGGGGATCGATGCCGGCCTCATCCGTCAACTCGCGCATGAAGCCGCGCAATTTTTCCAGCACCACCGGACGGGCCATGGTCGGCATGGCGGCCCGCCGCTGCCCCCGCACCCTGCCGGCGAAATCCATCAAGGTCATGGACAGGGCGTCGCCCAGCATGGAGACGCCCAGGGCATAGGCGAAATCCGGATTCAGGCTGACATGGACGCTGGGATGACCCGGCCGGTCCGCCTGCCGGGCGGACAGGCGCACCAGGCCATCCTGATGGAATCCCTGAAGCAGGCGCGTCACCGTCGGCTGCGACAAATCCAGCGAGCGCGTCAGTTCCGCCTGGCTGAGGCCCCCGCTTTTGAACACCAGGTCGAGCAGGCGCCGCCCCCCGTCGCTGACCGGGCGGGCGACCGAGACGACGGGCAAGGCGGGATCGAGGTCGGAAAACGTCTGCATGGGAACAGGCAACCGGGCAGGAGACGACCCCGTCATAGAGACACAAGCGCGCGCCGTCATCAAGGCGTCATACATTCTGTATAGTATGCATGCTGTATACATTACAGCGCCCAGTGCGCACACGGGGGGAGCCACCCCGTGGTTCAACGGCCGGAACAGGCCCGGGGGAAAGAAATGAGGTTGGGGATCATGCTCTGTGATGGTGGGCGCAAGCGCGCCCTGATGGGAACCGCGCTGTCCTGGGGGCTGCTGCAGGCGATGACGGCCTGGGCACAGCCTGCGGACGCGCCGATGGCCGCGGCACCGGAAAGCGCCGCGCCGGCCGACACCGCCGACAGCCCGGAGGAGATCATCGTCACCGGCCTCCGGCGATCGAATGCCAAGGCGATCGACACCAAGCTGAACACACCGGGCGTCACCGACGTCATCAGCGCCGACGACGCCCAGGCCCTGCCGGACCGCACCATCGTGGAGGCGCTGCGGCGCGTGCCCGGCCTGTCCGTCCTGCCGGCCACCGACAACGAACACCCGCGTGACGAGGCGGCGACGCCGGTCATCCGGGGCCTGGGGCCCGCCTACAACAACGTGACCATCGATGGCGTGCCCATCGCCAGCCCCGGCACGCCCAACGGCAACCTGGGCTCCATGGGCCGTGGCGTGCGGCTGGACATCCTGCCCACCTCCATGATCAGCGAACTGCAGGTGACCAAGACCTTCACCGCGGATCTCGACCCCAACGCCGTGGGCGGCGCCATCAACCTGAAGACGCGCAGCGCCTTCGACAATGGCGGCCGTCCCTTCTTCACGGCGGAGGGCGCGCTGGGCATGGCCAACGACCACGGCCAACCGCGCAGCCAGGACCCGCTGGGCCGGCGCATCAGCGGCACGGGCAGCATGACCTTCGGGCCCGACCACATGTTCGGCGTGGTGGTGTCGGCCAATTACCAGAAGCTGGACAGCTTCACCGACACCCATATGACGACGGACACCGTCCACTACAACTTCTACAACAGCGCCGGCGTCCTGCAGAAAAACAACAACCTGGGCAACGGCATCGCCGTGCCACAGCAGGACAAGTACTGGTACGTGGAAGACAGCCGCCAGCGCGTGGGCGCGACCACCAAGCTGGAAGTCCAACCCACGGACACGCTGTATGGCTTCCTGACGCTGGGCCATTACCGCTTCGTCGACACGATGGACCGCAACGAGATCATCCTCGACCCCCGCAACACCGGCACCGTGTACAACCAGACCACCACGTCGGGCAGTTATCCCGGCGGTGACGTGGAGGTGGGGTACGAGCACGCCAACATCATCACCACCACCAATCTGGCGCAGGCCGGGCTGGACTGGCGCCCGGAGCCCAATCAGGTGCTGTCCATCCGGGGCGACATCTCCCGCTCCACCTACCGCGAGCCCTTGGACATGGTGAAGTACATGACCGGGCTGAGCTACCCCGCCCCGGGCAGCGCCGGCGCCATCACCACCAACGCGGCCAAGCCCGCCTACGGCTTCACCTACGACACCAGCCAACTGAACCAGCAGTTCGCCATGGCGCCCAGCGCCTACTACAACCTGTCGAACTACAGCGGGCTGTACTGGCGCCAGGGCAAGCGCTCGGCCGATGACGACATCAAGAACACCCGCGCCGACTACCGCTACAACATGGGGGCCAAGGACCAGGGCCTGGGCTTCGCCGTGGGCGCCAGCTTCACCGACGACCGGCCCGACTACAACGTCTGGCGTTACGACTGGGAACCGAACAACACCGCCGGCAGCCTGTTGCTGGCCAACGCCGCCGGCCCGGCCGGGGCGCCGATGAAATATTCCCAGGGCCTGAACCTGCTGACCATCGACCCGGCCAAGGCCTGGGCCGCGTTCAACGCCAACCCATCCTGGTTCAACCTGACGGACCAGTCGTCCTTCAACAACCAGGACAACTTCAAGCATGTGGAACAGACGGTGGGCGCCTACGCCACCGTCGCCTATGCCCTGGACGACTTCCACGCCCAGGTGGGCCTGCATAACGACAGCACCGACCAGGACACCATCAGCCGGGCCAAGGTCTCTGGCGCGTGGACGGACCTCAAGACCAGTTCCAGCTACGACTACCTGCTGCCCTCGGCCCTGGCCAGTTACGACCTCACCCGCGACATGGACGTCCGCGTGGGCGCCAGCCAGACCATCGGCCGACCCAGCTACGACGCCTATGCCGCCCGCACCTCCATCAGCTTCACCAACGCCGCGGACCTGGGCAACCCCAACGCCACCGGCGTGTCCGTCACCATCGGCAATCCCAACATCAAGCCGCGCCTGTCCACCAACGTCGACCTGGCCTTCGACTACAAGCTGCCTAACGAGGCCGGCGGCCTGCTGTCGGTGGCCCTGTTCAACAAGGACATCAAGGACGAGATCTTCACGGCCAGTTCCATCGGCTACACCTATCAGGGCGTCAGCTACGCCAACGCCGTGGTCTCCACCCCGCAGAACGCCAGCAACGCCTCCATCCGGGGCGTGGAATTGAACGCCATCGTCAACTCGCTGGAATGGATCCATCCGTGGCTGCGCGACTTCGGCGTCAGCGGTAACTGGTCCTTCCTGGACGGGGAACTGTCGGTGGTGCAGTCCAGCGGCGCCACCCGCACCTTGAACCGCCTGGTGGGCCAGCCCAACCAGACGCGCAATGTCCAGGTGTTCTATGGCGACGGCGATTTCGAGGTGCGCCTGGCCTACAACCGCCAGGGCAAGGCCTTGCGCTCCATCGTGCCCGACATCGCCTGGCAGGACCTCTACTGGGCCCCGCGTGAGCAGCTGGACCTGCAGGCCAGCTACAAGGTGCGCGACAGCGTCACCCTGTTCGGCGAGGCCAGCAACCTGACCCATAGCCGCCTGACCAGCCTGGTGGGCCCCAACCAGAACCTGCTGAAGGACAGCTATTCCGTCCCCACGGTGTTCTGGGTGGGGGTGCGTTTCACGCCCGACCTGTGACCGGCCGTCATCCCCGGGGGACCAGCCCCCGGGGATTGTTCCCTTCATCGACGCGAGATTTCCCGTGCGGCCCACCCGACGCCACCTTCTTACCGCCGCCGGCGCCGCCGCCCTGCTGGCGCCCATCCACCGCGCCCTGGCCCTGGCCCCACCGGCCGGAAGCGGCAGCCTGGCGGACATCCGCCATGTCGTCATCCTGATGCAGGAGAACCGGTCGTTCGACCATTACTTCGGCACGCTGCGCGGCGTGCGCGGCTTTCATGACCGGGCGACGGCGCCCGGCGGCGACGGCGACATCTGGCGCCAGGCGGACGGCAAGGGCGGCCATGTGCGCCCCTTCCCGCTGGATGGCGCGACCACCGCCGCCCAGAACATCGCCTCCCTGCCCCATTCCTGGGTGGATGGGCATGCCGCCTGGAATGGCGGCCGCAACGATAACTGGGTGCCGGCCAAGGGCGCGCTGACCATGGCGCATTACGTCCGCGCCGACATCCCCTTCCACTGCGCCCTGGCCGACGCCTTCACCATCTGCGATGCCTTCTTCTGCTCCACCCCCAGCGCCACCAATCCCAACCGCATCCATCTGATGACGGGCACCACCGATCCCTTGGGCTTGGCGGGCGGGCCGGTGCTGAAGCAGCCGGCGGAGGGGCCGGACTTCCAGCCCTTGAACGGCCCGGCCTTTTCCTGGACCACCTATCCAGAACGCCTGGAAAAGGCCGGCATCTCCTGGTGTGTCTATCAGGGCGTGGACGCCGATGGCCCCTTCAGCATCGACGTGCAGGACATGATCCGGCCCCGGCACCGGCCGGCGGTCGATGAGAATGATGGCGTCAGCTGCTTCAACGCCCTGCGCTTCTTCACGCAGTTCGCCCATGCCCCGGTGGGGTCGCCGCTGCACACCAAGGCGATGACCCGCCGCCCGCCCAGCGTCTTCGCCGCCGATGCCAAGGCGGGCCGGCTGCCCGCCGTCTCCTGGCTGATGCCGCCCCACAACCATTCCGAACACCCGCGCTATGCCCCGCTGGACGGCGCCGCCTACATCGCCACGGTGCTGGAGGCGCTGACCGCCAATCCGGAGACATGGCGCCATACCGCCCCTGTCGTGCTGTATGACGAGAACGACGGCTTCTTCGACCATGTGCTGCCGCCGGCCCCGCCGACGGCGCCGGGCGCNGGCCTGTCCAACGTGGACTTGACCGGCGCGGTCAACGCCGGCGACGGGCAGCCCTTCGGCCTGGGCGCCCGGGTGCCCATGATCGTCGTCTCCCCCTGGACCACGGGCGGCGCCGTCTGTTCCGAGGTGTTCGACCACACCTCCGTCCTGCGCTTCCTGGAGGCGCGGTTCGGCGTGGCCGAACCCAACATCAGCCCCTGGCGCCGGGCGGTGTGCGGCGACCTGACCAGCGCCTTCGACTTCGCGCGGGCGCCCCAACCGCCGGCGGTCCTGCCAGACACCCGGGGATACGCCGCCCAGGTGCGGGTCCAGGCCGCCTTGCCGGAACCGGAACCCCGGCGCCACGACGCCCCCCTGCCGCAGGAACCCGGGCAGCGTCCCCTACGGCCCACCCCCTATGATCTGGCGGTGGATGTGGCGCCCGCGCCGGAGGGGCGGGACGGCCCCACCCTGACCTTCCACAACCGGGGGCGGGCCGCCGCGGTCTTCCACGTCTTCGACCTGCTGGCACCCGACAGCGCTCCCGCGCGCCACACCCTGGCCGCCGGCAGCAGCCTGTCCACCCCGGCGCCGTTCAGCGGCAAGCAGGGGTGCGACGTGCTGATGCTGGGCCCCAACGGCTTCCTGCGCCACCTCACGGCGGGCCCCCGCCCGGCCTTTCCCCTGGCGCTGTCGACGACCGCCAGCGGCGGCGGCCAGACGGTGACGGTGGCCGTGGAAAGCCGGGGCGGGGACGCCATCGGCCTGGGGCTCAGCGACAACGCCTATGGCAACGCCGCCATGACGGCGACGGTGGCGGCCGGGAATCGCCTCGCGTTGACCTGGCCCACGGCCGCCAACGACGGCTGGTACGACGCCACGCTAACCCTGACAGGCCCCGGGGCGCCCCTGACCTGGCGCCTGGCCGGTCATGTTGAAACCGGCCGGACCAGCCGGTCCGATCCGGCGTGGGGGGCCTATAGCTGAAAGAGGGATGCGTCCCGCACGTCATCCTGAGATAAGAGCGCGACGTTACCCTCGCGTGATGAGCAGTCTCATGGATATCGTGTCGACGCCGACCGCCGCCGGACGGGGCGCCCCCGCCACTGGCGCCCCGGAGGGCTTCTGCTCCGCCAATGAGCGGCGCCTGCTTCGGCTCATCCGCGAGCGGGGGCCCATTTCCCGGGCCGACCTGGCCCGGGAAACCGGTCTTACCCTGCAATCCATCGTGCGGCTGGTCGGGACCCTGATGGAGCGTGACTTGGTGGTGGGCGGTCCCAAGGTGCCGTCGGGACCGGGACAGCCCAGCCTGCCCATCGAGATTGCCCGCAATGCCGCCTTTTCCGTCGGTGTCTCCATCATGGACGACGCCCTGTCAGCCGTGGTGATCGACCTGTCGGGCCGCGTCAGGGCCACGCATGAGGAATTGTTCGACACCACCGACCGCAGCCGCGTCACCAGCCGTCTGGGCGCCATCCTTACAGATCTGTCCGGCGCCAGCGGCTTCGACCGCTCCCGGCTGGTTGGCGTGGGCGTGGCCATCCCGGGCTTTTTCGTCGACAGCCGGGGGGCGGTGAACGCGCCCCTGGTCATGAATGACTGGGCGCTGACGGACCTTGAGGCCCATCTGGGTGCGGCCCTGGGACTGCCGGTGTGGATCGAGAATGACGGCAGCGCGGCGGCGGCGGGGGAAAGCGTCTATGGCGCCGGCCGGCATCACCGCAGCTTCGCCTACATCCACATCGCCTCCGGCCTGGGCGGCGGCATCGTGCTGGACGGCAAGCCCTGGCGGGGACGCAATGGCAACGCCGGGGAATTCACCGGCACCCTGCCGCCCTCGACCCGGCCTGACCGTCCCACCCTGCGCCTGCTGCTGGACCTGGTGAATGCCCAGCCGGGTGCCGGCCGCCCCTTCTCCTCCGTTGGCGCCCTGGTCCAAGCCTTCGATCCGGAATGGCCGGCCGTAGAGACGTGGCTGGCCCGCACCGGGGAAGGCGTGTCCGCCATCCTTTCCGCCGCCGCCGCCGTCCTTGATCCCGATGCCATCGTTATCGGCGGCCGCATTCCCGCCGCCTTGACCCAGCACCTGATCGAGCGCGCGCGCTTCTATTCCGTGCCAGTGCGGGACCAGGACCGCCGATTTCCCACCCTGGTGGCCTCGCGCACCGGAGGCGACGGTGCGGCGCTGGGGGCCGCCACCCTGCCGTTCTTGCATCATTTCTTTTGATGGCCGCCCGGCCAGAAGGTGCATCATGAAAACATCATAAATCAGCAGAGCAATAATAACTCACTGTGAGTTATTTATCCCTTCGAGCCATCGAGGGAGCACCATCATGACCACGCACCGCTTTTCGACCGCCTGCCGTCTTGCTTTGCTGACCGGGTGCGCCATGGTGGCGCTGCGCCCGGCGCCTGCCCTGGCCCAGACGGCCGGCGGGGATGACGACTTGCAGGAGATCACCATCACCGGCCAGCGCACATCCAACCTGCGCGCCACGGCGGTCAAGCGCGACGCGGTGCAAGTGCTGGACGCGGTGTCGGCGGATGAGACGGGGAGCCTGCCCGATTTCAACGTGGCCGATGCCCTGAAGCGTGTCGCTGGCGTCAACGTCCTGATTTATCAGGGTGAGCCGCGCTTCGTGACCATCCGGGGGTTCGACGCCAACTACGACACCGTGACCATCGACGGTTTCACCTTCGCCACTCCCGACAGCGGCGGCCGGCAGGTCTATATGGAAACCCTGCCGTCCAACCTGGCGCAACGGATGGAGGTGTACAAGTCTGGTTCCCCCGACCTCGACGGGCATGCCGTGGGCGGCGTGGTCAACCTGGTGACACCCGGCGCCTTCGACTTCCCCGACGGCACCACGGTGGTTTCTGCCAAGGGCGGCTACAACCTGCAGCGCGACGATGCCGGCGGGCACACCCCGGCCGGCGAGGGGCAGGTGCGCTCTTCCTGGCAATTTGGCCGGGATGACCAGTTCGGCCTGCTGGTGTCCGCCAGCTATTGGGAACGGGATATCTTCGTCCCGCAGCAGGAGACGGCGGCGGCGACCAACTGGTACCAGGCCAACGGCAAGCCGGCGGCGACCGTCTATGGCGGCAATGGCATTGCCGTACCGGCCGGCCGCCTCTGGTACAATTACCAGGATGACCGCCGGCGCCTGGGCACCAGCGCCCGCCTGGACTGGAAGCCCAACCCGCAACTGAGCGCCCACCTGTCGTCCTTCTATTACTACCAGCATGAGACGGCGGTACGGAACGACCTGAACGCCGCGGTCAACGCAGGTGCCACGGACAGCGGCCAGACGGAAACCAGCGGCACCCTGTCATCGGTCAACCAGTACGCCCAGAGGGCCAACCTCAACTTCACGCGCAAGCTCTGGGGCGTGAACAGCGGCGCCAGCTATACCTTCGCCGGCGACCTGGTCGCCGATCTGGGCGGCAGCTGGTCCCGTGCCTTGCTGGACAATCCCCAGGTCTTTGACCGCTTCACGCAGAGCAACCTGGCCTTCACCTACGACACCAGCGGCGACGCGCCGCTGTTCACCGCCGTGGACGGCGGCAAAGCCCACAATTGGGCGCTCTATAATCAGAACTACCGCCAGTTCCAAGACTATCAACTGGCCGAGAACGTCTTCGACGTCCAGGCCAGCCTGTCTCACCATGTCGGGCCGGAAGACCGGGGCTTGGGCTTCAAGGTCGGTGCCAGATGGGTGGGCACGCGACAGGTCAACAGCCTGACGCAGACCACCTACAATGCCGGCGGCTATACCCTGGCCGACGTCTTCGCCGGCCAATACACCTGCGGCTATACCTGCAACGATGGCGGCATCCCGCTGATCAGCCAAGCCCTGGCCGACCAGGCCTTCGGGCGCAGCTACGCCAAAGTGGCCGCCGCCTATGCCGGCTCCGCCGCACAGACCAGCGACACCGCCTCGGCCCTGGGCGGCGACTACCGGGTGAGCGAGGATATTTACGCCGGCTATGGACTGCTGGCTTATACCGCCGATTGGGGACGAGTGCAGGCGGGCGCCCGGGTGGAGGGCACGCGCTTCACCTCCGACGGCAATGTGAAGACCAATGGCGTCATTGGGCCGGCGACGTCGGACAAGAGCTACACCACCCCCCTGCCCTCGGTCACCGGGACGATCCACACCACCGATGACAGCCAACTGCGCCTGGCCTACAGCCGCACCTTGGGCCGCCCCCGCTATTCCGACCAGGCCACCCACGGCGGCTCGCTCTCCACCACCGGCGCCATTTACACCATGTCGCAAGGCAATTCGGACCTGAAGCCCCGGCTATCCGACAACATCGATGTGGCGGAGGAATGGTATCTGGACCACGGCCGGGGGCTGGTCTCGCTGGGCGGCTACTACAAGACCATCCATAACGAGATCTTCACCTTCACCCAGACCGAAACCCTGTCGGTGAACGGCGTGAACGCTCCGGTGAACGTCTCGGAAGCGCGCAACTCGCCGTATGACGCCACCGTCAAAGGGCTGGAGTTCAATTTCATCCACGACTTCGATTTCCTGCCGGAGCCCTTTGCCGGCTTCGGCATCGCCGCCAATGGCATGATCTCGTGGACCAGCTTCCCCATCATCCTGGGCGACGGCACTGTGGTGGACCGGCATGAGCTGCCGCAGCAGGCCAACCGTGTCTTCAACGTCTCGCTCTACTATGAGGGCGAAAAGCTGCACGGCCGCATCGCCTGGAACCATACCGGCAGGATGTGGGACGACCGCTATTCCAACCTGACCGGGGCGGCCGTCTATTACCAGAATCGCGACTACATGCCGGCCGACCGGTTGGACCTGCAACTGTCCTATGACGTCAGCCGCATGCTGTCGGTCAGCGTCACCGTTCAGAACCTGACGGGCGAGGACGTGCGGGAAAACGACGGCCGCGACCTGGAACTGGGGCGGCAATATATCGGCTTCGCCCCCACCGTCATGCTAGGCGCGGCCCTGCGCTTCTGACGTCCCTCAGCAATTCAGAGAACAAAGGCCGCCGATGTCCAAGCCCGATACTGTCCGCCGCGCCCTGCTGGGCGTCCTGGGCACCAACCTGCTGCCCGCGCCGGCGTGGGCGCAACTGACCGGCGACGGGCCGGCCCACCCCGCCCGCCCGCCCGATGTGGGCCGCAAGTTCTGGCCCGATGGCCGGGTGAAGCCCTTCCTGGGCAACACCATCATCTGCCATCTGCCGCAGCAGGGGGAAAACGCCGCAGCCTTCGGCGCCCTGTTGGATATTTATCGCGAGGCGCCGGCCCACGCCTTCAGCCGCAAGATCACCTTGCTGCCGCCCTCCAGCTATCACATGACCATCTTCGGCGGCGCCAACGATGCGGAACGCAAGCCCAATCTGTGGCCCAGCACCATCCCGCTGGACGCCCCCATGGTGGACTGCGACCGCCTGCTGGGCGATCGGCTGCGCGCCTTCGCGCTGGACTGCGACCTGCCGTTGCGCATGAGGGTGGACCCGGCGGAACCCGCCGCTGGCGAGGGACCGCTGACCATGCGCCTGCTGCCGGCCGACGCGGCCGAGGATCGCAAGCTGCGCATCCTGCGGGAGCGCCTTTCCACCTGTCTGGACATCCGCGCGCCCGGCCAAGAGCGCTATCGCTTTCATATCACCATCGCCTACCAGGTCGATTGGCTGACGGCGGCGGAGGACCAGGATTTCCGGGCGGCCCTGCGGCTGTGGAAGGCCAGGCTGCTGGATGCCAGCCCGCTGATCCTGCTGGGGCCGCCGGAGTACTGCACCCTGAAGGACATGTTCGCCTTCCAACGCCAGTTCTTCCTGACGTGAGGGCACCCCCGACCTGGCGCCTGGCCGGCCATGCTGAAACCGGGGGAACCAGCCGGTCCGACCCGGCATGGGGGAACCGGGTCGGGGGGTGATCATTCCTGAACAAGGTCCCTTGGGTGGCGCTGGTTTCCCGGCGTCCAAAGTCTATTTCGTTCGCAGGCCCGGGGCGGTCCCCGCCTCGGCCCCAGGACTTGCGAGCCGGCCCCCGTGTTTCGATCCCTCCACGCCCGCCTGTTGGCGCTCCTCCTCACCGTGGCCATCGCCGCGCTCGCGATTGGTGCCTTGATGACGGCGCTTTTCCAGCGGTCGGCCACGGCCCAGGTCAGGCAAGGCGAGGCCGAGGTCGCCCGCGCCTGCGACGCGCAGGCCGAGGCCTTCCGGTTCTACGTGACCGGATGGCGCGACCACGCCCCGGCGGAGAGCGTATCGACACTCCGCGACGGGCTGGGATCGGTGGTCCAGAGCGCCCTGCGCGACCATCCGGGGATCGAGGGCGGCCTGTGGCGGGAGGATGAGGGATCGCTGGCCTACGCCTATCCGACCTATGAAGGCGCGGGCCCCAAGACCGATCTGCCCCAGGCGGAACTGACCCGCATCAGGGCCATCAACCAGGCGGCCCTCAGCGCCGGCCATTCCGTCACTGCCCAATACCAAGCCTCGACCGAGGTGCTGATCCTCGCCGCCCGACCGTTGCCGGGCCCCCTGTCCGGCCTGACGGCGTGGAGCATGACACGGGTGCGCACCCTGGGTGGCCAGGGCTATCGGCAGCTCATGATGGGCCTGGGGCTGCTTCTCATCATCGTCCTCGCCGCCGCCGCGCTGCTCATCCAGCTGACCCTGACCTGGTCGCGCCATATCGCGCGCATCGAGGCTACGCTCGCCGCGCACGACGTCAGCGACCTTCCGGTCCTGCCCACCACCGGGGAACGGGAACTGGATCGCATCGTCCGGGCGCTCAACGAAGCCGGGAAACGACTGACGGCGGAGCGGCGGCGGACCGAAGGCATGGCGCGGAAGATGGCGGCCAGCCAGCGCCTGGCCGCCATCGGGCGGATCACCGCCGGGGTGGCGCATGAGATCCGCAACCCCATCGCCGCGATGAAACTGAAAGCGGAAAACGCCCTGGCCGGCGACGCCGCTCGCAAGGAGCAGGCGTTGGGCGCCATCCTTGAACAGATCGATCGGCTGGACACCCTGCTTCACCGGCTGCTCAGCGTCACCGACCAGGACGCGCCGGCCCGTCAGCGGGTTCCCCTGGGGGACTTCCTGGATCGCGTCCTCCGGCGCCATGCCGACACCGCCGCAGCCCGGAGAGTCAGCTTGAGCAGCGAAACCGCCGTGCCGCATGCCTGGTTCGACCCCGGCCAATTGGAGCGCGCGCTGGACAACCTGGTCCTGAACGCCCTGCAGGCGGCACCGGGGAACAGCACCGTCCACGTCCTGGCGCGCCTGGCCGGGGAACACCTGGCCGGGGAGCGCCTGATCCTGGCCGTGGAGGACAGGGGGACCGGACCGCCCCCGCACCTGCGCGAGGAGCTGTTCGAACCCTTCGTCACCGGCCGCGCCGATGGCACGGGCCTGGGTCTGTCCATCGTGCGGGAAATCGCGGCCGCCCACGACGGCACCGCCCGCTTCCATCACACCGGCGGTGTGACCACGTTCGAGATCGAGATTCCATGGCAACCGTGCTGATCGTCGATGACGACGCGGCCCTGCGGGACGCGCTTGGCGAGGTGGTCGCCGACTGCGGCCACACCCCCCGGTCCGCCCCTTCCGGGGAAATCGCGCTGACGATGCTGGCGAAGGACACCGTCGACGCCATGATCCTGGACCTGCGCATGCCGGGCCTGGACGGGCTGGAGGTCCTGCGGCGCGTCCGCGCCCGGTCCGCGTCGTTGCCGGTCACCGTGCTGACGGCCCACGCCTCGGCGGCCAACACCATCGAGGCCATGCGCCTGGGCGCCTTCGATCATCTGACCAAACCGGTGAGCCGGGCGGAACTGACGCGGGTGATCCAGGGCATGCTGGCCCTGAACCAAGGCGGCCCCATCCCCGGCGGGAAGCCGGCCGTCCAGCCCGAAGGCCTCCTCGGCGTGTCCGAGGCGATGCGGGCGGTGCAAAAGACCATCGGCATGCTGGCGGACAGCGACACCACCGTGCTGATCACGGGGGAAACGGGAACGGGCAAGGAAGTCGTCGCCCGCGCCCTCCACGATCACGGGAAGCGGGCCGCCCAGCCCTTCGTGGCGGTCAACTGCGCCGCCATCCCATCGGACCTGATGGAGAGCGAACTCTTCGGCCATGTGAAGGGCGCCTTCACCGGCGCCACCGCCGACAGGATGGGCGCCTTCCGCCAGGCCGCCGGCGGAACGCTGTTCCTGGACGAGATCGGTGACATGGACCTCGCCCTGCAGGCGAAGATCCTGCGGGCCCTGCAGGAGCGGGCCGTCACGCCGATCGGGGGCAAGCCCTTGTCCGTGGATGTGCGGGTGGTGGCCGCCACCCACCGCGACCTGCGCCAACAGGTCAGGGAGGGCGGCTTCAGGGAGGATCTGTTCTATCGGCTGCATGTCATCCCCATCCATCTGCCGCCCTTGCGGGAACGGCGGGCGGACATCCTGCCCCTGGCCGAGGCTTTCCTGGCGCAGGCCGGGCACAAGACCCTGGATGCCGACGCGGCGGCCCGCCTCGTGGCTTACAGCTGGCCCGGCAATGTCCGGGAATTGCGCAACGTCGTCGAGCGGGTGGCGGTCCTGGTCCGTGGCGCCGTCGTCACCGCCTCCGATATCGATTTTCTCAGCCCGTCGGATTCCCCGACACCGGCCGGGGGGCCGGCGGCCCCGCCAGAGGGGGATTTGCCGGCGGCCGTCGCCCGGCTGGAAACCGCGATGATACGCCACGCGCTGGACCGGTGCGCCGGCAACCGTACGGAGGCGGCCCGCCTGCTGGGCATCCAGCGCACCTTGCTCTACGCCAAGATGAAGCGCCACGGCATCGAGGCGTCCGAAGAGCGAACGGCCAGCGTCCCGAATTCGGACGCCGCCAACGGCGGGTGAATGCCGCAAGCCGGCGGAAACCCTCGCTTCCTTCCCTGGCACGCCTCTTGCCAACCCCCTCCTGATCCCCATAGCCAGGAGGTGGTCCCATGCCAACCCTTCGAACACTCGGTCAACTCGCCGGTGCCGCCCTGTTTCTTATTCCGGCCATCGGTCACGCGCAGGCGCCAGCGCCCGTCGCCCCGCCGCCACCCGCCGCAGGCCCCATCCCGGCGCCGCTCTACGACGCGGCGCAACTTCCCGCCATCCGGGGCGTGGTCCGTCAGTTCACGCAGACGCCCCGGGGCGATATCGATGGCCTGATCCTGATGGATGGCACCGAGGTGAAGACGCCACCCCACCTGTCCAGCGGCATCGCCTACGCCATCCGTCCCGGCGACACGGTGGTCGTGCATGGCCTGAAGGCGGCGGCCCTGCCCTTGGTGCGCGCGATCTCGATAAGCGACGAGGCGTCGAAGATCACCATCAGCGATGACGGCCCCGGCCCGGGCCGCCGGCTGGACGCCGCCGCCGGCGTGCCCGCCCTGTCGAGCGGTCGGGTGCGCATGCCGCTGCATGGGCCGGAGGGTGAGGTCGACGGCGCGTTGCTGGAGGACGGCACCATCCTGCGGCTGCCCCCCGACGCCTATCGCGCCGCCGCGGGGCTGAAACCCGGCCAAACGGTATTCGCCGAGGGGGCGGTGCTGACCACCCCCTTCGGCCGGGTCGTTGAGGTAAGCGGCATCGGCACCACGCCTGACCGTCTGGAGCCGATCGCCCCGCAGCCACCGGCCCCCCCTCCCCCGCCGGCCCGGCCCTGACGCCCCCACCCATGATGCTGAACCGCCAGCAGCTCAAAAATCCGAATGGCCTGGACGCCCTGGATGCGTTGAACTTCCTGCTCGCCGACGTGCGGGGGGCCTTGGGGCCATTCCTCAACGTCTTCCTGGTGACGCAGCAGGGGTGGAGCCAATCGGCCGTCGGCGTGGTGACGATGGTGGGTGGGCTGCTGGGCCTGCTGGCCCAGGGGCCGGCCGGCGCGCTCATCGACGCCGTGCGCGCCAAACGCGAACTGGTGGCCGCCGCCCTGGCCATACTGGCCGTCGGCAGCCTGATCATCTTCGCCGTTCCAACCTTCTGGCCCGTCATGGTGGCCAATGCCGCGCTGGCGGTGGTGGGCGATGTTTTCGGTCCCGCCGTGGCGGCGCTTACCCTGGGGTTGTACGCCCGGGCCCAGTTGGCGGGACGGATGGGCCGCAACGGCGCTTTCGACCATGCCGGCAACGTGTTCATCGCCGTGCTCGCCGGTGTCGTGGGCCACCTCTTCGGCCAGCGGGCCGTCTTCCTCCTGGGGCCCGTCTTCGCCCTGCTGGCCATCGCGGCCGTCCTGTCGATTCCGGCGGGGGCGATCAATCACCATCAAGCCCGGGGGCACGATCAGGCCCGGGGGCATGACCAGCCGCCCGCGACGCCGCGCCTGTCCGCCTTCATCCGGTGCCGGCCGCTCATGATCTTTGCCGGGTGCGGGCTGCTCTTCCACTTCGCCAACGCGCCGCTGCTTCCCCTGGTGGGGCAGAAACTGGCCAACGCGAACCCGGAGTGGGCGACCGCGATGACGTCGTCCTGCATCGTCGCCGCCCAGCTGGTCATGCTGCCCATGGCGCTGTTCGCCGGTCATTACGCCCAGAAGTGGGGCCGCAAGCCGGTCTTGCTCATCGCGTTCGCCATCCTGCCGGTCCGGGCCTGCCTCTACATCGTTTCCGACAACCCGGCCTGGCTCATCGGCGTCCAGCTTCTGGACGGGGTCGGCGCCGGTCTCATCGGTGTCCTGACGCCCCTGATCGTCGCCGACCTGACGCGTGCCACCGGACACTACAACCTGGCTTTGGGCCTCATCATGTCCGCCCAGGGCATAGGCGGGGCGGTCAGCGGCCTGGCGGCAGGCGCCTCGGTCGATTGGCTTGGGTACTCCGCGACCTTCCTCGGCCTGGGCGTCGCGGCCGGCGTCGGCCTTCTGGCCTTCCTGCTGCTGTTCCCGGAAACGTCGCTTCCGGGCGTGGAGGAGGGAAGCCCTGTCCGCCGCGAGGCCCAGCCGTCCTGAGAGCACGCCACCGCCGGACGCAGCATTCGTCGCCCGCGCCATTGCGCTTCACCGGCAAAAGCGATGAGTGTATGTTACGTTATAACATTAACATCGCTTCACACTCTTGGAACCCACCATGCCGCCATCCCGCCTGCCATTCCTGCTGACGGCCGCCATGCTGTCCGCCTTCATGCCGGGTGCCGCCCGCGCCCTGAGGCTGGAAAAGACCGCCATCCCGAAGGCGCAGGACATTCCCCGGGCCACGCTGGGCTGGGACAAGATCGCCGACGTGAAGGAGATCGAGGTCAAGGTCAAGAACGGCACGCGGCTGCGCGCCGTCTTCGGACCCAAGGTGCAGGGCATGGCGGGGCAGAGCCTGACCCTGGGCGGCTATATCATCCCGTTGGAGCAGACGGAGCGATCCACCCATTTCCTGCTGAGCGCGCTGGCCCCCAGCTGCCCCTTCTGCCCGCCGCCCGGCGCCGCCGACGTGGTGGAGGTCCGCACGACGGAGCCGGTCACCGTCACCTATGACATGGTGGTGGTCACCGGCACCGTGCGGCTGACGCCGGATGACGAGAATTGCCTGTACTATCACCTGGACGGGGCGAAACCCCAGACCAAGGGCTAATCCCCACCCCACGGGCCCCCACCCCACGGGTCAGGCGAGGCCGCCGATGGCGCGTTGAGGCACAGCACCAGGCGCACCTGCCCGGTGCCGGCGACGGGTGGGGAGCGGTGGACCACCCCCTCCTCGCATCCACCCGTCTCACCGCAGCCCTTGAACAAGGCGACGGCATGACGGGGCAGTTGGTACAGCGGGCCGCGATAGCGCCGCTGGGACGCCAGGGCGCGGGCGCCATCCACCGGCGCCACCACCTGCGTGCCCGGCCCGCGATAGGTGGTGATCAGCCGCAAGCGGACATGATCGCGGTGGAACTTCCAGCAAGCGTCATGGGCCACCGCCTCCAGCCGCACGTCAACCCAGTCGCCGCCGGCGATGGCCAGGAAGCGGCGGCACAGGTCGGCCACGTCCGTGGCGAACCCCGGTCCGGGCAGCACCGTCGCCAGGGCCGTCACCACCTCCCAAGGCCGCACCAGGAAACGGCCATGGGGCAGCCGGTCCGCCGGCAGGGCGTCCAGCCAGGATTCAAGGGCGCCGCCGGACATGTCGGCGCGCCGCCACAGCGCCAGGCCCACGGCGGGATCGGCGATGCGGGCCAGGACGATGGGGCTGCCGCCCTCCACGACACCGGCGAACGACCGCCCCGCCGGGGGTGGCGATAATGCCAAAGCCGCCCCCCTCACGCCTCGTCCCCCCGCTTCCAGCGCGGAAAGGGGTCGGGCAGCCCGCGCCAAGCCGCCAGGTCCAGGCGTTCGGCCGGGCCTTCCACCAGACAGGCATCTAGATCGTGGCGCAGCGCGGCCTGGTCCATGCCCATGCCGATGAAGACGATTTCCTGGCGGCGGTCGCCATAGACAGGATCCCAGTTGCCCTCCAGCGTCCGGCGCCACTGGGGATCATCGGGCCAGCGTTCCCGCGGCACATCGGCCCACCAAAACCCCATCGCCTCATGCCGCACCAGCGCGCCGGCCTGGCTGACCTCCCCCACCCATTGCGGCCGCGTGGCCAGCCAGAAGTGGCCCTTGGCGCGGACGACGCCGGGCCAGGACCGGTTGAGGAAATCGTGGAACCGGGCCGGATGGAAAGGCCGGCGGGCGCGGTAGACGAAACTGTCGATCCCATACTCCTGGGTCTCCGGCACGTGGGCGCCCGGATCGAACAGTTCCTTGAACCACAGCGGATGTTCCTGCGCCCGGGCGAAGTCGAAGCGTCCGGTATTCAGCACGCGCGCCAGGTCCACCTGTCCCAGGGTGGTTTCCACCACGTCGGCATCGGGGTTCAAGGCGTGGATGATGGACCGTGCCGCCGCCGCCTGGTCCGGCGTGGCCGCATCCAGCTTGTTCAGCAGGATGACGTCGGCGAATTCGATCTGGTCCACCAGCAGGTCGACCACCGTGCGGGCGTCGTCGTCGCCCAGCGCCTGGCCCCGGTCCCGCAGGAAATCAGCCGAGCCGTAGTCGCGCAGCAGGTTGGCCGCGTCCACCACCGTCACCATGGTGTCCAGGCGGGCGACATCGCCCAGGCTGGCCCCGTCCTCGTCACGGAAATCGAAGGTGGCCGCCACCGGCAGGGGCTCCGAGATGCCAGTGGATTCGATCAGCAGGTAATCGAACCGCCCCTGCCCCGCCAGGCGGCGCACCTCCTGCAACAGGTCGTCGCGCAAGGTGCAGCAGATGCAGCCGTTGGTCATTTCCACCAGCGTCTCATCCGTGCGCGACAGCTGCCCACCGCCGGCGCGGATCAGGTCGGCATCGATGTTCACCTCGCCCATGTCGTTGACGATGACGGCGACGCGGCGCCCCTCGCGGTTGTTCAGCACATGGTTCAGCAGGGTGGTCTTGCCGGCGCCCAGAAAACCGGACAGCACGGTGACGGGCAGCCGGCGGTCCCGCCGGGAGGATCGCGGCGTCATCATTGACGGGTCACCCCGTCCTCATCCTGCGCGACATAGACGGCCAGCGTGCCCAGGACGTCGGCGACACCGCCCGCGCCATAGATCGCGACCAGCCGGGGCATCAGATCGACCAAGGCGGCGGCGACGGCGCTGTGCGATGGAATGCCCGCGGCCTCGCACCGGGCCATGGCGCCGCGAAAGGTTTCCAGCGCTTCGCCGAACCGGGGCGGGATCACCCCGTCCGTCAGGCCAGGGGCATGTATGGGGATGGACATCGGTCACGGGCTCCACATCAAGGCTCAGATATGAGTTATGTTATAACATCACATTTTAAGAAACAATCCGGACCGAGGGGTGACGAAGGCGGTGCCAACCAAGCCGGTTGACAGGCCCACCGCGCTTTTTTATCAGGAACCCATGCAACGCCGCCGTCGCCACCGCGCCTGGAGAGTGCCGCCGCAGGGACGCCCGTTCCTGCGATGGGCATGGGTGCTGATGGCCGTCCTGGCGTTGCGGGGCCTGATCCCGGTCGGCTACATGCCCAATCCGGCCGCCGGATCGCCCGGCGCCAGCGCCATCATCCTCTGCGACAGCGTGCATGACGCGCTGTCCAATCTGATGGACCCCATGGCCCATCATCACCATCATGGCGATGGCGACGGCCATGCCGGTCACACCGGTCATGGCATGGACGCGCCCTGCGTCTTCGCGGCGGTCGCGGCGCTGGCCGCCGTCCTGCTGGTCGTCGCCCTGGTGCTCTCCCCCCGGCGCGATTCTGTATCATGGGCACCCGCCGCCGCCACGCCATGGCCCCGAACCCGACCGCCCGGCACACGCCTGGCCCGGGGACCGCCCGTCCTCCCCTCCTGACCCCCATCCGTCCCCGGCCCGCTTCTGCGGCCGGGTTTTCCATGCCATCCGCCGGCCCGTGAAGGGCTGGGGAAGGCATCGCGGCCGCCCATTCGGCTGGCCGCGTCAGGAGAGGCTATCGCATCCCCGTGTCCCATCTTGATTCCAGAACCGGCGGCGCCATCGCGCTGACCGCCGCCATCGCCCTGTCCGCGGCCTGGGCCAGCCCCGCCGCCGCCCAGGCCATCCAGAACGCCGAGGCCCCCGCCACCAGCAGGGCGGAAAGAAAGGCCGCCCTGCAACACCAGCTGGAGCAGGTGCAGGCCGCGCTGGCGGCCTTGGACGCCGAGGAAGGCGCCTCCCCACCGCGGCCCTCCGCGGCTTTCCAGCCCGCACCTTCCAGGCCCAGG
>NZ_BACU01000043.1 GCF_000333275.1 Azospirillum sp. B4
GCAGAATGCGTTTCTTGAAGCAGTTGTTGAAGAAGATGTCGGCGAAGCTGGGGGCGATGACGCAGCGGATGCCGTAGTCCAGCAGGGCCCAGGGCGCATGCTCACGGCTTGAGCCGCAGCCGAAATTATCCCCCGCCACCAGGATGCTCGCCTTGCGGTAGGCCGGCTGGTTCAGGATGAAGTCCGCCCGGTCGCTGCCGTCCTCGTTGAAACGGAGGGAGGAGAAGAGCCCGCTGCCCAGACCGGTGCGCTTGATGGTCTTCAGGTACCGCGCCGGAATGATCATGTCCGTGTCGATGTTCTGGATCGGCAGGGGGGCGGCGACGCCGGTCAGGATGGTGAACTTGTCCATGGGCTCTCGTCCGGTGACTACAATACGGGTGACGCTGTCTCTTTCTGCCACAAGGATGATCGCTGCAACAACCGTCCGCGATCAGACGGCAACGCGCGCCAGCCCCCACCGAAACGCAAGGGAAGTACGGCGGCGGGGTATTTTTCGAACTTATATTGCGCTGAAGCGGGGTGCGTAGGGGGGCGCAGGGGTGAGTTGATGGGCCGTCGGTTGCTGGCGGCGGGCCGTTTCGATATGAGGAACCGCCCCTATCCCGCAGTCGGTGTTTCCATGAGCGAAGGTCCCCTGTCCGTCTACCGCGCCCGGCGCGGCACCGGCACGCTGAAGGACGATCCCGCCCAGGAACTGGCGGCGGAGAAGCTGCAAAGCCTGTGGCACGCGCTGAGGGACTACCGCCCGGCCCAGGGCCAGGGCGGCTGGCGCGCACGCTTCGGCCTGGCGCGGCGGCCGGACCCGGCACCCCAGGGACTGTACATCTACGGCGATGTGGGCCGGGGCAAGTCCATGCTGATGGACCTGTTCTATGAGACGGCGCCGGTGCTGCGCCGCCGCCGGGTCCACTTCCACGCCTTCATGCTGGAGGTGCATAAGTCCCTGCACGCCCTGCGGCAGCGTCCGGACCTGCGCAAGGATGGGGCGGATGAGTCGCTGCCGGAACTGGCGCGGCAGATCGCGGACCAGGCCTGGCTGCTGTGCTTCGACGAATTCCACGTCACCGACATCGCCGACGCCATGATCCTGGGCCGGCTGTTCACCCACCTGTTCAACCTGGGCGTGGTGGTGGTGGCCACCAGCAACTGGGCGCCGGACGACCTGTACAAAAATGGCCTGCAGCGCGACCTGTTCCTGCCCTTCATCGCCCTCCTGAAGGAAAAGCTGGACGTCCTGCACCTGGAAGGGGCGCGCGACTACCGCCTGGCCCGCATCAAGGGCCGGCAGGTCTATTTCGACCCGCTGGGCCCGGCCGCCACGGCCGCGCTGGAACGGACCTTCACCGAGCTGACGGACGTCCGACCCACCGCCAGCAGCCTGATGGTGCAGGGGCGCACGCTGCCGGTGCCGCGCCAGGCCAAGGGGGTGGCTTGGTTCACCTTCGATGAGCTGTGCCGCCAGCCCCTGGGCTCCGGCGATTACCTGGCCATCGCCACCCACTACCACACCGTGCTGCTGGACGGCGTGCCCATGCTGGACCCCAGCTTGCGCAACGAGGCCAAGCGCCTGATGACCTTCATCGACGCCCTCTACGAGCATAAGGTGCACCTGATCATGGCGGCCGAGGCTCCGGCGGCCCGCCTCTACCCCGAGGGCCAGCACGCCTTCGAATTCCAGCGCACCGTCAGCCGACTGATGGAGATGCAGGCGGAGGACTATTTGGCGTCGGGGCATCTCACTTAAGGCCAGGCACTGGATCTGACGGTTCACCCGCCGACCTGTGTTAGGCTAAACACAAGCGCCCGTGACCCCGCCGGAGGCAGCGTTTGTCGTCCCAGCCGTCCATCGACTATGAGACCGCGAAGACCGTGGCGGCCGGTGGGGACGTGGCGGCGCGGGTGGAGCTGGCGAACAGCCCCCATACCCGGCCGGAACTGCTCTACTACCTGGCCGACGATGATGACGAGCGGGTGCGCGGCGCCGTCGTGACCAACGCCATGACACCGGTGCGGGCCTTCGGACGCCTGGCGCGCGACCCCAGCGACCGGGTGCGGGCGCTGCTGGCGGAAAAGCTGACACGCCTGCTGCCCGACCTGTCGCGGCCCGAGGTGGGGGCCATGCGCGACGTCGCCTACGCCGCGCTGGAACTGCTGGCCGCCGACCAGGTCATCCGCGTGCGCACGGCGCTGTCCAGCGCGCTGGCCGATGTGGAATGCGCGCCGCCCAAGCTGGCGGTGACGCTGGCCCGTGACGTGGCCCGCGACGTGGCCGGGCCGGTGCTGCGCTGGTGCATGGCCCTGTCGGACGAGGAATTGCTGGACATCCTGTCCCGCCGGACGGAGCCCTGGGTGGTCGAGGCGGTGGCCGGCCGGCGCACCGTATCGCGGCCGGTGGGTGACGCCGTGGTGGCGGTGGGCGACCACACCGCCTGGGCCACCCTGGCCGGCAATCCCGGGGCCGACCTGTCGCCCAGGGCCCGCCGCCTGCTGGCGGAGAAAGGCCACATGCCCATCGGCGGCGTGCCGGCGGAGGAAGCGCTGGCGCCCGACCCCAACGCCCCGCCGCCACCGCCCGCCGGTCCCGCCGAGGTGTCGCAACGGCTGGCTGGTGCCGTGGAGGACGCCCTTCGCGAGGGGTTGGCGGGGCAGGGGCTGGACCGGGCCGGCGTGGACGCGGTTGTGGCCGCCGCTTCCCGCCGGCTGGACTGGGCCGCCGGCTACGGCACGCGCGAAGGGCCGGGGGAGAAGGCGGCGCGCCTGGCGGCCAGCGGCGGCCTGAACGAGGATGTGGTGTGCGATGCCCTCAGCTGGGGCGACCGCGACTTCGCCCAGGCGGCGGTGGCGCTGCTGGCCCGGGTGCCGGTGGACGCGGTGCGCCGGGTGCTGGCGACGCAGAGCCCCAAGGCGGTGACGGCGCTTGCCTGGCGGGCCGGGTTCACCATGCGCGGTGCCCGCACCCTGCAGGCCCGGGGCGCCGGCATCGCGCCGCGCAAGCTGCTGAACGCCCGGCTGGGGACCGACTATCCCATGAGCGACGTCGAGATGCACTGGCACCTGGAACTGTTCGACATCCCGCCTAAATGAAATATCCGACCCATCCGAATTCCGCCCCGTTGTGCGCCACGGCCAGCCATCATGGTGCGTCGCAGTAAGGTGCGCCTGGGATCGACGATGGTGCGCCTGGCCCTTGGTTCCGGGCCACACCTTTTTCCGGGGTGCCTGCCATGGCGACGGCGCGCGCCTGGGCGTGCAAGGGGCGCCTTGCCCGGCGGGCGGAATCAGGCTAAGCACCCGGCCTGCGGGCTCCCTCGTTCCTCGGGCCCCGAAGGCCGGGCGCCCTGGCGCCTGGGACCCCGCACGGCGAATTTCCGGGACCTCCGCCCGATCCTCTCGGGCCCGGGTCCGCTATTTCGTTAGCGCCTTGTCACTGAACCCAAAGTTCGCAACCCATAGTTCGAGGAACCCAACCATGGCACGCAAGAAGATCGCGCTGGTCGGCGCCGGCCAGATCGGCGGCACCCTGGCCCTGTTGGCCGGCCTGAAGGAGCTTGGCGACATCGTCCTGTTCGACATTCCCGATTTCGAGGGTGTCGCCAAGGGCAAGGCGCTGGACATCGCCGAGGCCGCCCCCGTGGAAGGGTTCGACAGCGCCCTGACCGGTGCCTCCGACTATGCCGACATCGCCGGCGCCGACGTGGTGATCGTCACCGCCGGCGTGCCGCGCAAGCCGGGCATGAGCCGTGACGACTTGGTCGGCATCAACGCCAAGGTGATCAAGTCCGTCGGCGCGGGCATCAAGGAACACGCCCCGAACGCCTTCGTCATCGTCATCACCAACCCGCTGGACGCCATGGTCGGCCTGATGCAGCAGGTCACCGGTTTCGACCCGGCCAAGGTGGTCGGCATGGCCGGCGTGCTGGACAGCGCCCGCTTCCGCCATTTCCTGGCCGATGAGTTCAAGGTCTCGGTCGAGGACGTCACCGCCTTCGTGCTGGGCGGCCACGGCGACACCATGGTCCCCTCCGTCCGCTACTCCACCGTCGCCGGCATCCCGCTGCCCGACCTGGTGAAGATGGGTTGGACCACGCAGGAGAAGCTGGACAAGATCGTGCAGCGCACCCGTGACGGCGGCGCCGAGATCGTCGGCCTGCTGAAGACCGGCTCCGCCTTCTACGCCCCGGCCGCCTCCGCCATCGCCATGGCCGAGAGCTTCCTGAAGGACAAGAAGCGCGTGCTGCCCTGCGCCGCCAAGCTGACCGGCCAGTACGGCGTGGACGGCCTGTACATCGGCGTGCCGGTGATCATTGGCGCCGCCGGCGTCGAGAAGATCATCGAGATCGAGCTGAACGCCGAGGAAAAGGCCAACTTCGACAAGTCCGTTGCCGCCGTGCAGCAGCTGGTCGAGGTGACCGCCAAGGTCGCCGGCTGATCGTTCGGGTTCCGGTATGACGTCCTGGATGGCCCCGCCCGCATTAGCGGCGCGGGGCCACCTCGCAAACAGATACCGGAATAACGGAAAAGCCACCCGTCCCGTCACTTTCCGCGGTTGATCGGTCCGGCATTGCTCTCTACAGTGCCCCCCGGCGCGGGGTTGGCCCCGCGATCGGCCGCGATCTTTCCGAGGCCGTTTCCCAACCGGAAGCGGGCGATCCCCGAATGAATATTCATGAATACCAGGCCAAGGGCCTGCTGAAGAAATACGGCGTCGCGGTACCCCGCGGTGGCGTTGCCTACACCCCCGAAGAGGCCAAGACCGTGGCCACGGAGCTGGGCGGGCCCGTCTGGGTCGTGAAGTCCCAGATCCACGCCGGTGGCCGTGGCGCCGGGCGGTTCCAGGACAACCCCGAGGGCAAGGGCGGCGTCCGCGTCGTCAAGTCCGTCGACGATGTCGCCTCCAACGCCGCCGAGATGCTGGGCCATGTCCTGGTGACCAAGCAGACCGGCCCGGAAGGCAAGGAGGTCAAGCGCCTCTATGTCGAGGAAGGCTGCGACATCAAGCGCGAGCTGTACCTGTCGCTGCTGCTGGACCGCGCCACCTCCCGCGTCACCGTGATCGCCTCGACCGAGGGCGGCATGGAGATCGAGGAAGTGGCCCACAGCCACCCCGAGAAGATCGTCAAGATCGCCATCGACCCGGTCAGCGGCCTGCAGGGCTTCCATGCCCGCCAGATCGCCTTCGGCCTGAAGCTGGAAGGCAAGCAGGTCGGCGCCGCGGTGAAGTTCCTGTCCGCCATGTACAAGGCGTTCGTGGAGCTGGACGCTTCGCAGGTCGAGATCAACCCGCTGGTCGTGACCGGCGCCGGTGACATCATCGCCCTCGACGCCAAGATGAACTTCGACGACAACGCCCTCTACCGTCACAAGGACATCGAAGATCTCCGTGACGAGAGCGAGGAAGAGGCGTCGGAGACCGAGGCCACGAAGCACGGCCTGAACTATGTGAAGCTGGATGGCAACATCGGCTGCATGGTCAACGGTGCCGGCCTGGCCATGGCCACCATGGACATCATCAAGTTGTACGGCGGCGAGCCGGCCAACTTCCTGGACGTGGGCGGCGGCGCCACCCGTGAGCGCGTGACCACCGCGTTCAAGCTCATCCTGTCCGACCCGAATGTCGAAGGCATCCTGGTCAACATCTTCGGCGGCATCATGCGCTGCGACGTCATCGCCGAGGGCGTGGTGGCGGCGGCCCGTGAGGTCAGCCTGCACGTTCCGCTGGTCGTCCGGCTGGAAGGCACCAACGTCGAGCTGGGCAAGAAGATCCTGGCCGAGTCCGGCCTGCCCATCCTGTCCGCCGACAACCTGGCCGACGCCGCTGAAAAGATCGTCAAGGCCGTGAAGGAGGCCGCGTAATCATGGCCGTGTTGGTTGACAAGAACACCAAGGTGATCTGCCAGGGCTTCACCGGCGCGCAGGGCACCTTCCACTCCGAACAGGCCATCGCCTACGGCACCAAGATGGTCGGCGGCGTGACCCCCGGCAAGGGCGGCACCACCCACCTCGACCTGCCGGTGTTCGACACCGTGGCCGAGGCCGTGCACACCACCGGCGCCAACGCCTCGGTGATCTACGTGCCGCCGCCCTTCGCGGCCGATGCCATCCTGGAAGCCATCGATGCCCAGATCCCGCTGGTGGTCTGCATCACCGAAGGCATCCCGGTCCTGGACATGGTGACGGTGAAGCGCGCCCTGGCGGGGTCCAAGACCCGCCTGATCGGCCCGAACTGCCCCGGCGTCATCACCCCGGACGAGTGCAAGATCGGCATCATGCCCGGCCACATCCACAAGCGTGGCAAGATCGGCATCGTCAGCCGTTCCGGCACCCTGACCTATGAGGCCGTGGCGCAGACCACCGCGGCCGGCCTGGGCCAGACCACCTGCATCGGCATCGGCGGCGACCCGGTCAACGGCACCAACTTCGTGGACAGCCTGCAGCTGTTCCTCGACGATCCGGAGACCGAGGGCATCATCATGATCGGTGAGATCGGCGGTTCGGCGGAAGTCGATGGCGCCGAGTTCATCCGTGACAGCAAGACGAAGAAGCCCGTCGTCGGCTTCATCGCCGGCCGTACGGCCCCCCCGGGCCGCCGCATGGGCCATGCCGGCGCCGTGATCTCCGGTGGCAACGACACGGCCGACTTCAAGGTCGAAGCCCTGCGCGCCGCCGGCATCCATGTCGCCGACAGCCCCGCCAGCCTGGGTTCGACCATGCTGAAGGCGCTGAAGGGCTAAGGTCCGGCGCTGGCCTCTCCCTCCGGGGGCGGTCCTGACGGAGAATGAGAAACGGCGGCCCCTGGTGATGGGGACCGCCGTTTTTCTTTGCCCCGAATGGGTGATCAGCCGGGGCGGGATGGAATCACGGGGTTGTGGGGATGGTGGTGAATTCGCCTTTTGTGACCAGGCCGTGCGGCATGCGCCAGGGCGCCCATCCTTGCAGGACCGAATAGGTTATGCCTTGGCCGTCGGCCTTGGTGATGACCAAGGGTAGGGTGTCGATGGGGATGGGGTGCTTGAAGCCTTCTGGCATGCTCATCCCTTCGAACGGCGCCACGGGGATCAGCAGGGTGACGGGGTTCTGCTGCGGTATCGGGGCGAAGAACTTCCGGCGATAGGGGGCAGCCCCGTCGTGTCCCGCCTCATGCAGGCGATGTTCGATGACGAGTTGGACAGTTGCTTGGCGTAGCCCGCCACCACCAGGCTGCCGCCATGGCCCGTGTCCCACTGGCCGGAGACGTCGTAGTTGACGGCGGTGATGGCCTTCAGGTTGGGGTTGCCCTCGGTGATGGTGGTGACGCCGTTGGAAATGCTGGTCTGCGAGCCGCCGCCCAGCTGCACGAAGGGGGGGCGGGTATAGCTGGTCCAGATGGCGGCGCGGTAGACCGAGTTGTCGTCCGGCCGGTAGTTGGCGAAAATGCTGGGCAGCGGTTCGTTGTAGTGGGTGGCGTTATAGCCCCAGTGGCCCGCCAGCTCGTTGCCATCGGCATCGTGCGGCGTGACCCAGAAGGTGTTGTGGATGGCCGTGTGTTCGAAGCGGAAGCCCGGGATGACCTCCAGGTCATTGAACTTCAGGTTGGCCAGGACATAGGCCGCCGTCACCGCCTCGGTGCCCTTCTGGGTGTTGCAGTTCCAGTTGTTGACGTACAGGCTGCCGCAGCTGTCCAGGTTGCTGGCGCTGGCATAGGTGTTGTACAGGCGGAACAGGGCGGCCTGGTCGATCACCGGCACGGACCAGTTGTAGACGCCGGGATAGACCGAGGAATAGTTGCCGCTGATGATGCCCAGGGAGCCGAAGGTGCGGCCGTCGCTGAAATTGCCGTTGTACCAGTCGCGGTTGGTCACCTGGCGTTCGCTGTCCTGATACTTCACGCCGAACTTGATGAATTCCAGCGGGCCGGCGTTCACGTCGTAGCGGGTGTCCAGCTTGGCGCCGCCGCGCACCTGGCCGCTGTACTGCTCCGTCAGCTCGCCCCGGTCGCGGGCCGGCAGGCTGGCGACATCGCCCAGCTGCGAGATGATCTGCGAGCCGACCAGCGGATAGGGCAGGCCGTTCACGTATGTGGCCAGGATATTGTTGCCGTAGGCGAAGCCGTTGCCGTCGTTCTGGGTGGAACGGGTGGAGATTTCGATGTGGTTGGGGCGGTCGTTGTCACCCCAGCTCAGGAAGACGTTGGGGCTGAAGGTCCAGTTGCCCCACTTCTTCTCGCCGCCCAGCTGCGCCGTCGCCAAGTCCGAGTATTCCGGGTTGGTCTCGTACCACAGGCGGGTGGACAGGTACTGGATGTTGGGATGGTACAGGCCCGTGGTGCCGATCTGGTCATAGGTCACACCCATGCCGACCAGCTGGCTCAACGTGCTGTTCTGCTCCGTCTGCGCCACGGCGTAGCCCAGGCGGAAATAGGCGCTGGTGGTGTCGTCGGGCCGCCAGTCCAGCGAGACGTTGCCGCCATAGCGTTCCGTGTAGCCGGAGGAGACGCCGACGTTGAAACCCGTGGTCTCCAGGTTCTTGGACGGGTCCAGGTTGCTGGGGTTGCTGCCGTCGGCGTTGGCCACGGCGAAGGCCCAGGCGTTGTCGCAGCAGGTGGATTCCATCACCGCGCCCATCTCGCTGTTGGCGTAATGGCGGATGTCGTAATAGGCGCTGACGTAGACGCCGAACTGGCCGTCGCGGCCGAACTTGGCCGCCCCCTCGCCCGCCAGGCCGTAGCCCAGGCTGTCCTTCTTGTAATCCTGCGCCCGCGTCTCCAGCCGGCCGCTGGCGGTGAAGCTGAACATCAGCGGCTGGTTGTAGTCGAAGGCCGTGGGCGTGCGGAAATCAACGGTGCCGCCGATGGCGTCGCCGTCCATGTCGGCCTTGGACGTCTTGTTGACGACGATGGTGCTCAGGCCCGAGGGCGGCAGCAGGCTCAGCTGCACCTCGCGGCTGTAGGGCATGCCCTGGGCGACGTTGACGCCGTTGATCAGGTTGACGTTGTATTCGCCGTTAAGGCCGCGGATGGAGGTGAACATGCCTTCGCCGCGTGACGCGCCGTCGATGCCGCCCACGAAAGACTGGCCGGTGTTCATGACGTTCACGCCGGGCAGCAGGCCCAGCGCCTCGGCCACGTTGTGCACCGCCGTATGTTCCAGATCCGCCGCCGACATGACGTCGACGGTGTTGCTGGCGTTCATCTGCAGGTTCGACGCCTGGTAGCGGTTGGCGGCGACGATGATCTCTTCCAGCACCGCGGTATAGGCCTCGAAGCTGACCGTCACCGCACCGTCCTTGGGTACGGTCACGCGGGTCGAACTGGTGTGAAGGCCGGCGCGCGACGCCGTCACCGTGTAGCTGCCCTCAGGCACGTTGGCCAGGACGAAGGTCCCGTCCTCACCCGAGGTGGTGGAATATGACGTGCCGGGAATGGTGATGGCCGTGGCGGCCAGTGGCTTACCCGTGGCCGGGTCCACGATCGTGCCGGTGATGCTACCCGCCATGGCCGGCAGCGAGAACGCCATCACTGTCGATCCCGCCAGAAGGCCAGCCCTGAATTTGCCCAGGCCCATGTCTTGCTCCCCGATTTAGTGGAGCGGCGGCCGGTTTCCCCGGGCCATCGGCTGCCAGGGAAGGGTGGCTCAGCGCGCCGTTCTACCTACAGAGGAACGCCTGGCCGGCGCCCAAGTCAATTCATTTTTTCTATTTTCTTTATTTTTGATCTAAAAATTCTATTCCATGCGACATCTCGCCTGGAACCGGGGTTCAGAAAAATGGAAAGGGCCATCCCTGAAGATATTGGAATCGTTCGGATCGCCGCTGCAAGCCATACACCCGCACCGGTCAACGGGTGAACAAGGGCGCCAGGTGCCGTTTCATGGACAGGCACAAAAGGGGCGCTTTCCCTACCCCTCCCAGGGCCGGGCGCCACTTGCCGGTGCAAAGGTCAGGGCCAGGAAAAACCCTTGAGGTGCGCGGGGCCGGTTCCACGGGCGGCGGGCGCTTGGCCCGTGCCGCGACTCGCTGACCTGCCGTCCGCCATAAGGACGGGAAGGGCCGGCGCCGTGACCGATCTCAGCGGCGCATGATCCAGTCGTGCGCGGGGTCGTTGCGGAATATCCAGCGCGCTTCCGGCCCCGCCATCACGTCAGGGTATAAAGGTCATAGCCGTGCGGCGCGCCCACCGGATGGTATCCCCGGGGGACCATGACGACATCGCCGTCCTGCACGCAGATGGTTTCGTCCAGGCTGCGGTCGTCGGTGTAGACGCGCTGGAAGGCGAAGCCCTGGGGCGGGTTCAGGCGGTGGTAATAGGTTTCCTCCAGCGCCGTCTCCCGCCCGGCCGCGGCCGTGTCGTGCTTGTGCGGCGGATAGCTGGACCAGTGCCCGCCGGGGGTGATGACCTCGACCACCAGCAGGCTGTCCGCCGGCTTGCCTTCCGGCAGGATGTTGCGGACATGGCGGGTGTTCGTGCCCTGGCCCCGGACCTCGCGCGGCATTTCCGCCTCCGGAATGACGCGGGCCTCGGCGCCTGCGTGGCCCGGGGCGGTGCAGACGGCCAGCTCGACCGCGTCCGTCGCCACCACGCGATAGGCCTGGCCCGCCGGCACGTAGACCGCACCCGGTGCCTTGTCCTCGAACACGCTGGCGCGGCCGCCGAGTGGCCCCAAATCCTGGTCCCCCGCCGTCACCCGCGCCGTGCCCGACAGCACCACCAGGCAGGCCTCGCGCCCCGGCTCCGCCCCGTCCAGGACCTGGCCTGGGGCCAGCCGGTGCAGGCGGAAGCCGACATGGGTCCAGCCGGCACTTTCCGGCGTCACCTCCAGCACGCGGCCAGTGGCGTCGGGCACCTGGGAACGCACCAGCAGGGGCGACACGCTCATGACGCCACCGTCAAGCCGGCGCCCGCCGCCGCCTGCTGCAGGTGGCGTAGGCCCATCTCGCCGTATTGGCGCGGGTCGGCCTTGGCGGGGTCCTGCTCCGCCTCGATGATGACCCAGCCGGCATAATCGATATCGGCCAGGGCGCGCATGACGGCGCCATAGTCCAGGCGCCCGTCGCCGGGCACGGTGAACATGCCGTCCAGCACGCCGTCCAGGAAGCTGCCGCCCCGGTCCATCAGGGCCTGGAACACGGGCTGGCGCACATCCTTGCAATGGACATGGGCCACGCGGGCCGGATGGGCGCGGATGACCTCCACCGCGTCGATGCCGCCCAGGGCGGCGTGGCCGGTATCCACCGTCAGGCCGACGGACGGGCCGGTATGGGCCAGGAACTGGGCCAGATCGTCCGGCCCTTGGACCACCGTGCCCAGGTGGTGATGATAGGCGAAGCGCAGCCCCTGGCCGGCGATGTGGTCGGCGACATCGGTCAGCTTTCGGCCAAAGGCGGCCCACCCGGCCTGATCCAGCCGGGGCGTCTGGACCAGCGGCCGGGCACGGTCGCCATGGATGGCGTTGCTGGTCTCGGCATGGACGAACACCGTGCTGCCCATGGCCTTCAGCAGGGCCAGGTGCCCCTGCAGGGCGGCGATCTCCGCATCGGCGTCGTGGGCCAGCAGGCCGCCGCTGTACCAGCCGCCCACCAGGTCCAGGCCATGGCGGGCCAACAACGGCTTCAGCGCCTCAGGGTCGCGGGGAAACTTGCCCCCCAGCTCGATACCGCTGAACCCGATGGCGCGGGCATCGGCCAGCACCGTTTCCACCGGCGTCGCCCCGCCCAGCTCGGGCATGTCGTCGTTGATCCAGGCGATGGGGCTGACGCCGAAGCGGATGGACCCTGAGCTGATGGACCCTGAGCTGATGGACATGGCGGGCTGCTCTCCCTAGCGTTGACCTTTTGTTTTCTCGTCATAGACGGCGCGGGCCTCGCGCACGGCCGGCCGGTCGGATACTTCAGGCACGGCCACATCCCACCAGGCGCCCCCGGCGGGGGTGGACACGGCCGGGTCGGTGTCGATGACGATGACATGCACGCCCCCGCCCGCCCGCGCCTGGGCCCGCGCCTGGGCCAGCGCCGCCTCCAGCCCCGCGATATCCGCCACCTTGAGGGCCCGCGCCCCCAGGCTGGCCGCGTGGGCGGCGAAGTCGATGGCCGGCAGGGCCGTGTGGCGCGTGTCGGCCAGCAGGTTGTTGAACGGGGCGCCGCCGGTGGCGCATTGCAGCCGGTTGATGCAGCCGAAGCCCCGGTTGTCCAGCACGGTGATGATCAGCGACAGGCCCAGCATGACCGCCGTGGCGATCTCGGAATTCATCATGAGGTAGCTGCCGTCGCCCACCAGGACGTGGACCTCGCGCTCCGGCTCCGCCAGCTTGACGCCCAGGCCGCCGGCGATCTCGTACCCCATGCAGGAATAACCGTATTCCACATGGTAACCACCGGGCCGCCGCACCCGCCACAGCTTGTGCAGTTCGCCGGGCAGGCCGCCGGCGGCGCAGACCACGACCGCGTCCGGCGCCGCCTGGCGCCAGACCGCGCCCAGCACCTGGGCATCCGTGGGCAGCGCCGCGCCACCCCCCTTGTTGGCGTACTCTTTCGGGGCCGCCGTCGCCGCCCCCCAAGCCTCATCCCAGGCCAAGGCCGGCGCCGCCAGGGACCGCGCCCAGTCGGCCGGCACCCGCCACCCGGCCAGCAGCGGCGCCAGCCCGGCCAGCACCGCGCCGGCGTCCCCCACCACCCCGACCGCCCCCTGCTTGGCCGCGTCGTGGGCCGAGACATTGACCTGGACCAAGGTCCGCGCCGCCCCCTGGAACAGGGCGCGGGACCCGGTGGTGAAATCCTGCAGGCGGGTGCCGATGCCGATGACCAGATCCGCCTCGGCCGCCGCCGCGTTCGCGACCCCGCTGCCGGTCACGCCGATGGCGCCCAGGTTGCACGGATGGTCCCAGGGCAGCGCCCCCTTGCCCGCCTGCGTCTCCGCCACGGGTATGCCGGTGGCGGCCGCCAGCTCCGCCAGCGCGGTCTCGGCCCCGGCATACAGCACCCCGCCGCCGGCGATGATCAGCGGCCGGCGCGCGGCGCGGACGCGCACCACCAGGTCCGCCAAATCATAGGGATCGGCCGGCGCGCGGCGGACGCGCCACAGGCGGGGGGCGAAAAAGTCCTCGGGATAGTGCCAGGCCTCCGCCTGCACATCCTGGCAGAAGGCCAGGGTGACCGGGCCGCAGGCCGCCGGGTCGGTCAGGATGGCCATGGCCTTGGGCAGCGCGTCCAGGATCTGCTCGGCCCGTGTCAGCCGGTCGAAATAGCGCGACACCGGCCGGAAGCAGTCATTGGCCGACACGGTGCCGTCGCCGAAATCCTCGATCTGCTGCAACACCGGATCGGGCCGGCGGCTGGCATAAACGTCGCCGGGCAGGAACAGCACGGGCAGCCGGTTGACATGGGCCAACGCCGCCGCCGTCACCATGTTGGTGGCGCCCGGCCCGATGGAGGTGGTGCAGACCATGGCGCGCCGCCGGCGCGTCTGCTTGGCGTAAGCGACGGCGGCATGGGCCATGGCCTGTTCGTTGTGGGCGCGTTAGGTGGGCAGGACATCCTGGTTGGCCTGCAGGGCCTCCCCCAACCCCGCCACGTTGCCATGGCCGAAGATGGCCCAGCAGCCGGCGAAGTACGATACCGGCCGCCCGTCCGGCCCCTCGACCCGTTGCGCCGCCAGATGGCGCACCGTCGCCTGGGCCGCCGTCAGGCGCAGGGTTCCGGCGGTCACCGGCCCCCACCCCCGGCCACGCTCGCGCGGGCCTGCCGCCAGGCGTCCACCAGGGTCTTCAGCTTGCCCGCCATCATGGCCACCACCTGTTCATCGTCCAGCCGATTGGAAAACCAGCCGCGCGCGACATCATAGAAGATGGTCCGCCCGACGGCGAAGCCCTTGACGATGCCGGCGGGGGCCGCCGCCTGGAAAGAGGCCAGCAGCTCCTCCTCCGGCGCCGACAGGCCCAGCAGCACCACCCCCCGGCAATAGGGGTCGTTTTCCAGCACCGCCGCCTCGATGTTGCGCCACGCTTCGGGGTCGGTCACCGGTTCCAGCTTCCACCAGTCGGGCTTCACCCCGATGGCGTAGAAGCGGCGGATGGCGCGCGCGGCCGTCGTGGCGTCGACCGGCAATCCCGCCGGGATGATCACCTCGGCCAGCATCTCGTGCCGCGTCTTGCGGCAGGCGTCGAACAGGCGCAGCAGCTGCCGCTCCTGCCGGTCCCGCAAATCCTCCGGATCATCCGGGTGGTAGAAGACCAGGCATTTGACGACATGGGTCAATGGCCATTCCGTCAGCTCGGTCGCCACGTCGGCGGAGCTTTCGAACACCAGCGGGCGGGACTTCGGCTCCTCGATGGGGCGGCCGATCCAGTAAGGGGCGTCGGCGGCGGTGGCCAGCGCGTCGAAGCCGTACCGGCCGTCCAGCAGCAGGCCGAAGCGGTCGTCCCCGCCGGCCACCCGCTCCACCGCCTTCAGGGCCAGGGCCTTGAACTGGGGAATGCGGGCGGGATCGGCATCCAGTTCCCGCGCCAAATCCTCGAACTGGCTGCGGTGGTCCACCGCCAGGACGGTCAGCTCGTCATAGCGATGCCGCCGCGTGGTGGCCCAATGGATGTGTTCCAGCTCCGCGCTGTCGCGCAGGCGGTGGGGCAGGCTGGGCTGGGCCAGGAACCATTCCAGTTCCGGCCAGGTGGGCATGGCCGGCGCGCAGCCGTGGCGGGACACGACGATGGCGCCGCAGGCGTTGCCCCAGGCGCAGCACCGCTCCAAGGGCTCGCCCCTCAGCCAGCCGCGCAGGAATCCCGCCATGAAGGCGTCGCCAGCACCCAGGACGTTGAACACCTCGACCGGGAAACCGGGCACCACGACGCCATCCGCCAGGGTGGCCGGAATGGCGCCGGGGAAAGCGGTGCAGCCGGCCGCCCCCCGCTTGCAGATGATGACGGCGTCGCTCAGGGCGCGGATGGCGCCCAGGGCGGCCAGGGTGTCGGTGGCACCGCCCAGGATGTGGATTTCCTCCTCCGTGCCAACGATCAGGTCGCACAGGGGCAGCACCTCGCGCAGGCGGGTGGTGACGCCCTCATGGGCGACGAAGCGGTCCTCCCCCCGGTCGCGGCCGGCCAATCCCCACAGCACCGGGCGGTAGTCGATGTCGAACACCACCCGGCCGCCGCTTTCCTTCACCAGCCTGGCCGCCGCCACGCTGGCGGCGAAGGCCCGGGGCTGCGACAGGTGGGTGCCGTTGATCAGTACCGCCCCGGTGTGGCGCAACCAGTCACGGTCCAGGTCTTCCACCCCCAACGCCATGTCGGCGCAGTTCTCGCGATAGAAGATCAGGGGGAAGTTTTCCCGGTCGCGAATGCCCAGCACCACCAGGGCGGTCAGGCGGTCCGGATCGGACACCACGCCCGTGACGTCCACCCCTTCCCGCTCCAGCTCCTCCCGGATGAAGCGGCCCATGTGGTCGGCCCCCACCCGGGTGACCAGCCCCGTGCGCAGGCCCAGGCGCGCGCCCCCGGCCACGGTGTTGGTAGGACTGCCGCCCAGGTACTTGGCGAAGGAGGCCATGTCCTCCAGCCGGCCGCCCACCTGTTGGCCGTAGAGGTCGACGCTGGATCGGCCGATGGCGATCAGATCCAGCGACTTGGGAAGGGTTTGGACGGGGGATTGCGCAGAAGACGCCATGCCGGTTCCAGCCTTGGGGGTGCCGGATCAGCACCCGATAGAATGGAACGTATATTCCACGTTCTATGTTTTTGTAAATAAAATATCGGAAATGGATTTCATGCCTTCCGCCGGCGCGGGCGCGAGGCGTTCCGGGCGCCGGCCCGTTCCCGCTCGAACGCCAGGCTGATGACCAGGGTTTGGGCCAGGCACAGGGACGCGGCCAGCGAGCGGAAGCCGCGCACCTCGGACTCGCGCACCTGCAGGACCTGCGCCGCCATCTTGGCCATGGGGCTGACCAGACTGTCGGTGATGGTCAGGACCTTGGCCCCGGCCGACACCGCCCCCTCCACCGCGTGGACGGTTTCCTCGGCATAGGGGTGATAGCTGACGGCGATCAGCAGGTCGGACTCGCCGATGGCGCCGATCTGCTGGCGGGTCAATCCGCCCACGCCGTCGACGAAGACTGTGCGCTTGCCCACCTGTTGGAACGAATATGCCAAGTAGGAGGCCACCGGGAACGCGCGGCGGAAGCCCATGATGTACAGGGTCTGGGCCTGGTCGATCAGTTTCACGGCCCGGGCCACTTCGGCCTTGGTCATGGTCTGGCGCAGGTTTTCCAGCGCCAGCGTGTCGCGGTCCACGAACTCGGCCAGCAATTCCCCGTCATCGCCGGCGCCGGCCTGGGTGTCCAGGGCGGCGTTGAACTGCCGCACACGCTCGCCATAGCCCAGGGCGGTGTGGTTGGCCAGCAAGCCGTCGCGCAGCAGGCGCTGCATGGGCATGGCGCCGGAATAGCCCAGCGCCTTGGCGAAGCGGACGATGGCCGAGGGCTGGACGCCCGACCGCTCCGCCACCACGGCCAGGGTTTCCAGCGCCAGGTCGTCCGGATGGTCCAGGACGAAACGGGCGATCTGTTGCAATCGCTTGCTGAAGGTGTCGTAGCGTTCCAATATGGCGGCGCGCAGTTCCTCGGCCGTGCGCGGCACAGTGGCACTCCCCGTCATCGCCCCTCCAAAATTCATGTGGCCCCAAGAATAAACGCTCACCGGGCGAAGGCAACGCCACCCGACGTTATGGATATTCCATCATACCCCATGGTATGATATTTTCATTCCATAATGTGATGATGACCGCCCCGCCGGTGCCGCAGAGGTCCGCGCCCGTCAGGCGGCCAGGCCTTGACAGGGAGCCTGCATGTTCGACATCGCCATCCTGGGCGCTGGCCGCATCGGCCGCATTCATGCCCGCAACGTCGCGGCCCATCCGGCCTTGCGCCTGAAGTATGTCATCGACCCCAACGCCGCCGCCGCCAACGCCGTTGCCGCGGAGACGGGGGCCACCGTCACCGACCTGGAAGCCGCCCTGGGGGACGAGGGCGTGCGCGGCGTGATCATCGCCAGTTCCACCGACCTGCACCTGGACCAGGCCGCCCGCGCCATAACCGCCGGCAAGGCCGTGCTGTGCGAAAAGCCGCTGGACATGGATTTGGCCCGCGCCCGGGCCGCCGCCCCCACCCTGGGCGGCGACGTCCCCTTGATGCTGGGCTTCAACCGCCGCTTCGACCCGCATTTCGCCACCCTGAAGGCCCGACTCGAGGCCGGCGCGGTGGGCACGCTGGAAACCCTGCAGATCACCAGCCATGACCCCGCCCCGCCGCCCATCAGCTACATCAAGGTCTCCGGCGGCTTGTTCAAGGACATGGCCATCCACGACTTCGACATGGCCCGGTGGCTGCTGGGCGAACCTGTGGTGGAGGTGTACGCCGCCGCCAGTTGCCTGGTGGACCCGGCCATCGGCGAGGCCGGCGACATCGACACCGCCAAGACCATCCTGCGCACCGCCACGGGCAGGCTGTGCGTCATCAGCAACAGCCGCCGGTCCGGCTATGGCTATGACCAGCGCATCGAGGCCTTCGGGTCGCGCGGGCTGCTGCGCGCCGACAACATCCTGGAAAGCAGCGTCTCCACCTGGGGCGGCACCGGCGGCACCCACGGCATGGCCAGCGACTCCTTCCAGAACTTCTTCCTGGACCGCTATGCCGAGGCCTACCGGCAGGAGGTCGTCCATTTTTCCGAGATCCTGGCCGGCACCGCCCAACCCGGGGTGGGTTATGCCGATGGCGTGGCGGCCCTGGCCCTGGCGGAGGCCGCCGCCCAGTCCGCCGCCACCGGCCAGGCGGTCCGCCTATGACCACGGTGGCGGAGCCCGCGTCCGCGCCACCCCTGCGGCCCGTCCGGGGCATCGGCCTGGGGGGCGGCCTGGCCGCCAACATCCTGAACATGGTGGGCATCGGCCCCTTCATCACCATACCGCTCGCCATTTCCGCCATGGGCGGGCCGCAGGCCATGCTGGGCTGGCTGGTGGGCGCCGTGCTGTGCGCCTATGACGGCCTGGTGTGGGCGGAGCTGGGTGCCGCCTTTCCCCGGTCGGGGGGCCCCTACCATTACCTGCTGCACGCCTTCGGTCCCGCCCGCCTGGGCCGGCTGTTCAGCTTCCTCTATCTATGGCAGTCGCTGCTGATCGGTCCGCTGTCCATCGCGTCGGGCACCGTGGGCCTGGCGCAGTACGCCAGCTTCCTGGCGCCGGAGATGAAGCCCTGGCACATGATGGCCATCGCGGCGGCGGTCTGCCTGCTGAACACCGCCCTGCTGTACCGCGACATCCGCTCCATCCAGCGCCTGTCCATCGCCATCACCGTGGTGGTCGTGGCCTCGTGCCTGTGGATCGTGTTCAGCGGCGCCCTGCATTTCGACGCCAGGCTGGCCTTCGACTTTCCGGAAGGCGCCTTCAAGCCCACGGGCGCCTTCTGGATGGGCATGGGCTCCGCCACCCTGATCGCCGTCTATGACTACGGCGGGTACAACAACGTCTGCATGATCGGGGAGGAGATCAAGAACCCCGGCCGCACCATCCCCCGCGCCGTGCTGCTGTCCATCGCCATCGTGGCCCTGCTGTACCTGGGCCTGAACCTGTCCATCCTGGGCACCCTGCCCTGGCAGACGGCGCAGAAGTCCAGCGCCGTGGTGGCGGACTTCATGCAGATGATCTACGGCCATTGGGGTGGCGTGGTCGTCTCCATCCTCATCCTGATCGCCAGTTGGGGGTCGGCGCTGGTGGTGCTGCTGGGCTTCTCCCGCGTCCCCTACACGGCGGCGGTGGACGGGCGCTTCTTCAAGCCCTTCGCCGCGCTGCACCCCAGGGGGCGCTTCCCCACCGTGTCGCTGCTGTTCATGGGGGGCGCCTCCGCCATCGCCTGCTTCTTCTCCCTGGCCGACCTGATCGCCGTGCTGATCGTCATCCAGACCCTGTTCCAGTTCACGGCCCAGTGCGTGGCCGTGGTCATGCTGCGCCGGCAGGGCCCAGCACAGCCGGGACAGTTCCGCATGCCGTTG
This sequence comes from Azospirillum sp. B4, assembly GCF_000333275.1. Taxonomy (GTDB): domain Bacteria; phylum Pseudomonadota; class Alphaproteobacteria; order Azospirillales; family Azospirillaceae; genus Nitrospirillum. The sequence continues at coordinate 19,005 of NZ_BACU01000043.1, forward strand.
TACCCCCTGCCCGTCATCATCACCATCGCCGGCTGGCTGTACATCGTCGCCACCAGCCAGCCCCGGCACATCGCCATCGGGGTCGCCATGCTGGCCCTGGGTGTGGCGGTCTATCTGGCGCAAAGCCGGCGCGAGGGGGCCTGGCCCTTCCGCGTGCCGGCCTGGCGGGCGCCATGACCGGCAAGACCCATGACGTGGCCGTGGTTGGCGAACTGTACATCGACCATGTGCTGAGCGGCTTCGCCACCTGGCCCCAGCCGGGGGAGGAGGTGGTGACCGACGCCTACACCCGTGAGGTGGGCGGCGGGGCCGCCAACACCGCCTGCGGCCTGGCCCGCCTGGGCCGCGCGGTCCGGCTGGTCGGCATCGTGGGTGAGGCGGACACCCCCTGGTTCCAGCGGCGCCTGGCGCCCTATGGATTGGACACGGGCGGCCTGCGCGTGGGCGTCGGCGCCACCGGGATCAGCATCAGCGTCTCCACCCGGGAGGATCGGTCCTTCTTCACCCATATGGGCGTCAACAAGGCCTTGCCCGCCCTGCTGGTGGACCCGGCGATGGTGGCCGACCTGGCCCGCGCCCGCCATGTCCACTTCGCCCTGCCATTGGAGCGCGCGGTGGCCGGGGCGCTGCTGCCGGCCCTGCGGGCCGCGGGCTGCACCACCTCGCTGGACGTGGGTTTCCAGCCGGTGTGGCTACCCAACCCCGCCAACCATGCCACCTGCCAGGCCGTCGACCATTTCCTGCCAAACGAGAAGGAGGGGGCGTTGTTCTGCAACAGCGACGGGGCGGTGGACTACCTGACCCTGGCCCGGCGCCTGGCCCTGCCCCATCCCGTGCTCAAGCTGGGCCCGCGCGGCGCCATGGCCCTGGACGGTGACACGACCGTCACCGCCGCCCCGCCCCTGGTGGAGGCCATCGACACCACCGGCGCCGGCGACGCCTTCGACGCGGGCTACATCGACGCGCTGCTGGACGGCGCGCCAGTGCTGGAACGCCTGCGCCGCGCCTGCATATGCGGCGCCCTGTCCACCCGGGTGGCGGGCGCCTTGGGGGGCATCCCCGACCGAACGGAACTATGGAGCGTTTATGAGCAATCCTACCGATCGTAAGATCGCGATGATCGGCGGCGGCGGCGTGCGCACCCCGCTGGTCATCTTCGGCATCAACGAGGCCGCCGCCGCCCTGGGCGCCCGCGAGATGGTGCTGTACGACCCGGACCAGGAGCGTCTGAAGGTCATCGCCGCCCTGGGCCGCGCCGTCGTCGCCAAGGAGGGGGGCGGCCTGATCATCCGGGAAACCGCCTCCGTCGAGGACGCGGTGGAGGGCGCCGACTTCGTCCTGAACAGCGTGCGCGTCGGCGGCATCGCCTCGCGCGCGGCGGATGAACTGGCGGCCATCAAGCACGGCTATCCGGGGCAGGAGACCACCGGCCCGGCCGGCGCCGCCATGGCGCTGCGCACCGTGCCCGTGGCCCTGGACCATGCGCGGGTGGTGGAACGGCTGGCGCCCAGCGCCTGGATCGTCAACTTCACCAATCCCGCCGGCCTGATCACCCAGGCCATCAGCACCCACACCAAGGCGCGGGTGGTGGGCATCTGCGACACCCCCACCGAGCTGCTGCACCGCATCACCCTGGCGCTGGGCGCCCGGCATGACGAGGTGGTGTGCGACTACGTCGGCCTGAACCACCTGGGCTGGGTGCGCCGCATCCGCCTGCGCGGTGAGGACGTGACCGACCGGGTGCTGGACGACGACACCATCCTGTCGCAGCTGTACACCGCCCCGCTGTTCGACTTCGCCATGATCCGCGCCCTGCGGCTGATCCCCACGGAATACCTGTTCTTCTACTACAGCCGCCGCCGCGCGCTGGAAAACCAGAAGCGCCAGGGCAGCAGCCGGGGCACGGAGGTGGAGCAACTGAACCACAGCTGTTCGCCACCCTGAAGGACCGCCTGGG
>NZ_BACU01000042.1 GCF_000333275.1 Azospirillum sp. B4
CCTGGACCGCTCCGACCAAGACGCCGCCCGTGCCCGTTATGAGGACGGCCCTGGCGTTTTACCGGCGGGTTCGGTGCCGTTCTGGGCGAACCCAACTGCATCCAGAGCCTGGGGGACATCGCCCTGGCACGCTCCGACCACGACGCCGCCCGTGCCCGCTATGAGGACGCCCTGCCGCTCTACCGGCGGGTCGGTGCCGTGCTGGGCGAAGCCAACTGCATCCAGAGCCTGGGGGACATCGCCCTGGAACGCTCCGACCACGACGCCGCCCGCGCCCGCTATGAGGACGCCCTGCCGCTCTACCGGCGGGTCGGTGACGTGCTGGGCGAAGCCAACTGCATCAAGAGCCTGGGGGACATCGCCCTGGAACGCTCCGACCACGCCGCCGCCCGTGCCCGCTATGAGGACGCCCTGCCGCTCTACCGGCGGGTCGGTGCCGTGCTGGGCGAAGCCAACTGCATCAAGAGCCTGGGGGACATCGCCCTGAAACGCTCCGACCACGCCGCCGCCCGTGCCCGCTATGAGGACGCCCTGCCGCTCTACCGGCGGGTCGGTGCCGTGCTGGGCGAAGCCAACTGCATCCAGAGCCTGGGGGACATCGCCCTAAGACGCTCCGACCACGACGCCGCCCGTGCCCGCTATGAGGACGCCCTGCCGCTCTACCGGCGGGTCGGTGCCGTGCTGGGCGAAGCCAACTGCATCCAGAGCCTGGGGGACATCGCCCTGGCACGCTCCGACCACGACGCCGCCCGTGCCCGCTATGAGGACGCCCTGCCGCTCTACCGGCGGGTCGGTGACGTGCTGGGCGAAGCCAACTGCATCAAGAGCCTGGGGAACATCGCCCTGGCACGCTCCGACCACGCCGCCGCCCGTGCCCGCTATGAGGACGCCCTGCCGCTCTACCGGCGGGTCGGTGCCGTGCTGGGCGAAGCCAACTGCATCCAGAGCCTGGGGGACATCGCCCTGGCACGCTCCGACCACGACGCCGCCCGTGCCCGCTATGAGGACGCCCTGCCGCTCTACCGGCGGGTCGGTGCCGTGCTGGGCGAAGCCAACTGCATCCAGAGCCTGGGGGACATGCCCTGGCACGCTCCGACAACAACGCGGCCGTGCCCGCTATAAGGACCCCTGCCGCTCTACGGCGGGTCGTGCCGTGCTGGGC
>NZ_BACU01000041.1 GCF_000333275.1 Azospirillum sp. B4
ACCTCGTCGGGCCTCACCCCGTGAACCGTGCCGTCAGGGGAAGCGGCGGTCCTTGTGGTGGGGGACTGCGGTGGACCTTGGGGCCCGGGGGCGACTGGAAGCGCTGAACTCCGCCCGGCGGACGCGGCGGCGGATGTCCTGCACGAACGCCAGCGGTTCGCCCAGCTTCTCGGCGATCTGGGCGTCGGTCTGGCGTTCCTTGGCGTCCTCCATCTCCCACAGCACGGCGTCCAGGCGGGGATATGGGGGCAGGCTGTCGGTGTCGCGCTGGTTGTGCTTCAGCTCGGCGCTGGGCTCGACGTCGATGACCGCGCGCAAGGCCGCTTGCGCGCCGGCGTCGTAGGGTTGCAGCGGGGTGCCGAAGGCCTGTTCCCAGATGCGGGCGAACAGCGCGTCCGGCGCCTTGGCCTGGGCCAGCCGCATCTCCAGCATGGGGAAAACGTCGATGGCCTTGTATAGGTCCTTCAGCGGGTTGAAGGCGCCGCGCATGTCACCGTAGAGCGTGCCATATCCCATCAGGATCTCGCTCTTGTTGCTGGTGCCCAGGATGGCGCGGCGGCCGTGGTCGTTGGAAATAGCGGACAGGGTGTTGCCTCGGATCTGGGCCTGCAGGTTTTCATCCGCCAGGCTGCCCATGTCGCGGCCGAAGGCGGCGTGGAACTTGGCCAAGCCCGCCTCGTACTCGGCGGTGATGGGCAGGCTGATGGCGCTGAACCCGTCGCCCACCCCGGCGGCGAAGTCCGCCGCCCGGGTGTTGGAGCCCGCGCTGGTATAGGGCGACGGCATCATCACGGCGTTGACCTTGGCCGGTCCGAACACGTCCGCCGCCAGGGCCGCCACCAGGGTGGAGTCCGCCCCACCCGACAGGCCGAAAACCACGTCCTCGAAGCCATTCTTCAGGATGTAGTCGCGCAAGCCCAGGCCGACGACCAGGTACCGCTCCTGCGGGTCGCTCAGCTGAATGGGCGCCTGGGTCCGCGCCAGGCGAAAGCCCTGGCCCTCATCCGCCAGGGGGACCACGTCAGCGCCCTCACGTCCGATCTCCATCTCATAAATGGTGCCCGCCGGGTCGACGATGGCGGAGCATCCCTCCCACACCAGTTCGTCATTGCCACCCACCTGGTTGACGTAGACCAGGGGCACCCCTGTTTCGGCGATGCGCTGATCGAACAGGCGGCGGCGGAAGTTGCCCTTGGCGATGGCATAGGGGCTGGCGTTCAGGGAGACGATGACCTCAGCACCCTTGTCCCTCAGCTCCCGCGTCACGTCGTCGAACCAGATGTCCTCGCAGATGCAGAAGCCCAGGGTGATGGCGCCGCCGGCCGCCTCCAGGCGCCAGACGCCCGTTTCGGCGTCAGCGCCCACCTGTTCCCCCCGCGTCTCGAACCAGCGCACGTCGTCGAAGACGTCGTAGTTGGGCAGGTGGGTCTTGAACTGGCTCAGAACCGCGCGGCCCCGGTCGAACACCACCACGCCGTTGCCCATCTTGCGGCCTTGCACCTTGCCGCGCAGCGGCGTGCCCACGGCGATGGCGACGCCGGCCTCCGCCGACAGCAGGCGGTATTGCTCCGTCCAGTGGACGATGGCCTGCTGGTAGTCGGCCTCCAGCAGGTAATCGCCGGCGGCATAGTTGGCCACGGCGCATTCCGGCAGGACGTGCAGGTCGGCGTCCCGGCAGGCCAGGATGCTGGCCTTGGTCCGCTCGAAATTCCCCCGGAAATCGCCCGTGGTGTAGTTCATCTGGTGCAGGGCGACCTTCAGCGTGCGCATGCGGTTCCGTCTCTCGATGTCCAATGCCGGGCCCCACCCTAGCATCCGGGGGTGGGATGCGGGCAATCCCAGGAAATCGACGGCGGCTTTTACGTTACCGCATGAGGGGGCGGCCTTACCCGGCGGGCCGCCGCAGGAAAGGCAGCAAGGGCCTCAGCCAAGCCTCGGCGTCCGCCAGGGTGCAGAGGTGGGCGCGGGCCTCCGCCCTCTCCTCCTCGGTGTGCAGGCGTCCACCGATGGCGGCGGCGGCGGCCAGCAGGACGTCCCGCTGGATGTCGTTCAAGGGGGTGTCCGCCGGTATGGACGCCAGCGAGGCCAACAGGGCGCCGTCATCGGCCAAGTCCAGGGCCGGCCAGGGCTGGGGCGTATCCCCCGCGACCAAGGGGGCCAGGGTCGGGGCGGCGGCGATGCGGGGGCTGGGCAGGAGCGTCTTGAACGCGCTTTGCAGGCCCAGCCAATCCCGCACGGTGGCCAGCACGGAGGTGTGGTCGTAGGGCACGTCCGTCGGGCTGCGGAACACGACGCCCCGCGGCGTGTAAGAGGACATGACGACGGCCGGAACCCGCACGCCGAACCGGTTGAACGGGAAGTCGGACCCATCGGTGGCCACCGGATCGGGCGCGGGCGGCGCCGCCCCCTGGGGCGGTTCCACATGGTCATAGGTGCCGCCATGCTCGTCGAACAGCAGCAGGAACAGGGTGTCGTCGCGGTGCGGGCTTTCCGCGATCAGGGTGTAAATCTTGGCCAGGAAGTTCTCCCCCGGGCGGACGTCGTAGGGGGGATGATAACTGCGGTCATGTTCCAGGGGGCCGAAGCTGGGCTCCAGGAAGGTGAAGGTCGGCAAGGTGCCATCCGCCAGCGCCTTGCCGAAATCGTCGATGGAGCCGAAATTCTTCTCGTTGGTGGCGTACTTGGACAGGAAGATCACCTTGGTCAGCGACGGCAGGATGCTGTCGTTATAGACCGCCCAACTGATGCCCTGGCTTTCCAGCACATCGAACAGGGTCGGAATGTCCCAGGGGATGCGGGTGTTGTTGACATTCCCGGCGGACGAACCGGCCAGCATGAAGGCCCGGTTGGGATAGGTCTGGCTGGGCACCGACGCGTGCCAGGCGTCCGACAGGGCGAAGGCGCGGGCCAGGGTCGAAATCACCGGCACCTGGTCCGGCGCGTAGGACTGCATGATCTGCGCCGCGTTGCCCAAGGGGTGCTTGGCCTCCCCCACCTGCACGACATAGTCGGTCAGGAAGCCGCCCATGTTGTTGCTGACCTGGCCGCCGACGTGAAAGAACTGCTCACCCGGGTCGGGGGTGGGCACCTGGTAGGGGCTGATCGTGCCGCTGTTGGTCGTCCACGCGGTGGTGCCGGCGCTGGCGTAAACCGGGGCCCCGCCAGTGATGTCCGGATTGCTGTTGGCATAGGTCTGCGGCAACAATCCCTCATAGGCGGCCTCCGAACCGGGCGGGACATATCCCGCCGGCGGATGCGCCGGGTCGTAGACCCAGCCCAGCAGGTTGTCCAGGGACCGGTTCTCCATGACCAGCACCACCATGTGCTTGATCCGGGGCAAAACCGTCCGCGCCACCGAGAACACCACATTGGCGAAGGACAGCAGTCCCTCGCCGATAAGGGCGCCGGTGACGGTGTAGGTCTGGCCATCGGTGCCGGTGAACGGCACGGCGACAGGGCCGGCGCCCGACCAGTCCGAGGCCGTCCCCCCGGCCGTGACCTGGATTTCAAGGGTGCTGGCCACCAGGGTTCCGGTCACCCGCTCCCGCACCGTGACCGGCACGCCCGCGACCTCGAAGGCGGTGGTGAAGGTCCAGGTCTTGTGGTTGGTGATGCCCTTGTCGCGGTTCATCCACAGGATGCCGCCATCGCTCATCGCCGCCACGGTGGACGCGGTGATCCCCCAGTCGTACGCGTCCAGGGCGGGCGTCACGGTGGTGGAAACGGCCAGGGGGTCGGACAGGTTGTTGACCAGCGTGACCTGTGTCGGCATGGCGCCCTCGGATAAAATTGTATTTTTTAAATCATGAACCACCTATGGGGGTGTTTTCAAGCGACCTTCGCGTGACGTGGCCGCGCCGTTGCCGTCACCGGAAATTCCGTGCCAATCTGCAATCATGCACGGGAGACTGGTATGGCGTTGCTGGATGATCTGAAAAAGGCGATCGCGGACAAGCGGGCGATCATCGTGGCGGGCGCGGGCACCACCATCGCCGCCGTGGGGCCGGGCGTCAAACATGCCAGCTGGACCGGCCTGATCGAGCATGGGCTGCGGTGGGCTCACGGGTTGGGCCGCATCGACCCAGGTACGCTTGATCTGGACTTGGCGGCCCTGAAGCTCAGCAATATGCGGAAGCTGCTGTCCGCCGCCGAGACGGTCGCGGATGGGCTGGGCCAAAAGGACGGCGACGGCGAATTCACCATTTGGCTGCGGGAAACCGTGGGCACCTTCAAGGTATCCAATGCGGCCGTGCCCACCGCCCTGACGCGTCTGCATGCCCACGGCATCCTGCTTGCCACCACCAACTACGATTCGGTGCTGTCCCAGGCGTGCGGGGTCCCTGCCACCCTGCCAGGGGACGTGGCCAAGGCCATCCGCCTGTTCCGGGGTGAGGATGCCGGCATCCTCCACCTGCATGGCCATTGGGAAGCACCCGCCAGCATTGTCCTGGGCAGCCTGAAATACGGTGAGATTGCCCAATCACCGTTTCAGCAGTTCTTGCAGCGGATGTTATCGGCGGATGCGTCCCTGGTCTTCGTCGGCTGCGGCGGCACGGTTGCGGACCCCAACCTGGGGCCCTTGCTTAGCTGGATCGATACGGTGTTGTTGGGCACCGAACATCGGCATTATTTTCTGTGTCGTGACAGTGAGGTGGACGCCTGGCGGGGCAAGGGCTGGCGGCGGGTCCAACCCGTGGGCTTCGGCCCCGGCCATGCCGACCTGGCGCCCTTCCTGGAAAGCCTGGTGCCCGTTGACGGTGCGCCCGTTATCAGCGCTGGTGGTCCCCCCAGCCCCCGCCCATCCCCAAACTACGTGCCCCGCCCACCGGAGCATTTCGTTGGCCGGGACGCTGAGGTGGAAAAGGCGGTGGCCGCTCTGCTGGCCGGCAGCCACGTCGCCATCCAGGGGCCCGGCGGCATCGGCAAGACCGGCCTGACCCAGCATGTCGGCCATGACCACCGGATCAAGGCGGCCTTCCCCCGGCGGGTTTTCGTGAGGCTGGAGGCGACCGGGACCGGCGCGGACATGGCCTTGAAGATCGCCACAGCCCTGGGCCTGGAAGCCGGCCCCCACCCGCTGGAACGCGCCGTGGCGGATTTGGGGCGACAGCCGACCTTGCTGATCCTGGACAACGCCGAAACCCCGTGGACACCGGACCCCCATGGCGTGGGACAGGTTCTGGCGGAGTGTGGCGCCGTCGCCCGAATCCTGTTGTCCATCCGCGGCCGGCAGTGCCCTCAGGGACTGTCATGGCAACGCCTGGAACTCGACCGCTTGGGCGAGGGGGACGCCCGCTCCCTGTTCCTGGGCCTGGCGGGCCCGCAGCTGGCGACGGACGCCCTGCTGCCCATGGTCATCGGCGTGGCCGATGGTGTTCCCTTGGCCATCCGGCTGTTGGCGGCGCAGGCGGATGGCTTGACCGACCTGCGCGACCTGTGGGCGCGCTGGCTCGCCGAACGCGCCGCCCTGCTGCGGCTGGGCCGTGCGGATAACCGGGAAACGGATTTCACCACCTCGGTCTCCCTCAGCCTGGAAAGCCCGCGCCTGACGCCGGGCGGCCGCCGTCTGTTGGGCCTGCTGGGGCGCTTGCCGGATGGCCTGGCCCGTTCCCTGCGCGATGATTTGCTGGGCCAGAACGCGGCGGCCGCCGCCACCAGTTTGGTGCAACTGGCCCTGGCCCGGGAGGAGAAGGACAGGCTGCGCCTGTTGGTCCCGGTGCGGGAGGTGGTGAGGGCGAGGGTGACTCCGGCGCCAGCGGACGCCGCCGCCCTGCACGATGCCATGATCGCCCTGGCCGAACTGGGCGATCAGCTGGGGCGGGAGGATGGCCAGGACGCCGCCGCCCGCATCACCGTGGAATTCCAGAACATCAACAGCGTTCTGGACATGGTCTTGGACGACGATGGATGTCAGCGCTCCATCGACGCCATCGTCTCTTTAGCGG
>NZ_BACU01000040.1 GCF_000333275.1 Azospirillum sp. B4
AGCAGCACCAGCGACCCTTTCCATGAGGACCTGCGAGTTGACGACATCATCCGGCCTTTCGCCGTGATGCTGGCCGCGTCGTGGCACACCTTCCAGGTGCTGACAAAGCGGCCAGACCGGATGCGCGCGTTACTGCTGGATTACGATTTCTGGCACGAAGTCATCGACCTCGCGACCCAGTACTGCCGCGTCTATGACCTGAAGCCGCCCCAGATGTGGAATACGAGGGCGGCGCCGAACATCTGGCTGGGCACGTCCATCGAAAATCAGCCCAGCGCCGATGAGCGCCTTCCCGACCTTCGCGCGACGCCAGCGGCGCGGCGCTTCGTATCCGCCGAACCTCTGTTGAGCTTCATCGACCTGGGCGACGCTTTGCTTGACCTGGATTGGGTTATCGTCGGCGGCGAGTCCGGACATGGCGCCCGCGCCATGCATCCCGACTGGGCACGCAGCCTGCGTGACCAGTGCACTGCCGTCGGCGTGCCGTTCTTCTTCAAGCAATGGGGCGAATGGGCGCCGGTCACCGACGGCACCCACACCAGCATGATCCGTCGCGACAGCGGCTACGTCTTCCCCGAACCCCGCAACCCCGCCAACTGCGATCCCATCTGGGCGCCGATCGCCCGACTCGGCAAGAAGGCCGCCGGCCGTCAGCTTGACGGCCGCTTCTGGAATGAGATGCCCATTAACTCCATCGTGGGGAGGGCCGCCTGATGCATTTCCCTGCCTGGGCGAACGCCCTCCTGATGCATTTCCCTGCCTGGGCGAACGCCCTTATGAACATCCTCATCATCATCGGCGCCACTCGCACCGCAGTGCATGTCTTGCAGGACGGAATTACCCGCCTTGACCGTGTCATCCTGCTCCTACTGGTGCTGAGCTACATCCTGGAACGGGCAAGTCAGCTTCTCGGATCGGCAGCCGCTTACCTGAGGAGCTTATCCCCATGAGCCAGCCCCAGAGTATCCCCGATCGCGCCCTTTCCATCCGCTGCCCTTGGCAGTGGTTCGTCCTGCACGGCGGGAAGGATGTCGAAAACCGCAAACGCTGGACCAGTTACCGCGGCACCGTCCTGGTGCACGCCAGCAGCTGGTGGCAGCCGCTATCCATCCTGCAACACCTGTGCGCATTCAGCCCACTGGCCAAGGCCACCACCGGCCGGGAAACCACGCTGGCCGACCTGCAGAAGGAGGCCGGCTGCATCGTGGGCATGGTCGACATCGTCGACTGCGTCACGAAGGTCGAAAGCCCCTGGTTCTTCGGCCCCTACGGCTACAGCCTGGCCAACCCCATCCCCTTCAAACGCCCCGTACCCTGCAAGGGCGCCCTGGGCTTCTTCCGTGTGCCGGCCGACGTGCTGGCCCAGCTGGAGGTCGCATGAGCCCTCTCGACGCCACCCTGTTCGGTGACGCCCCGCTTCTGCCCGGCGTGCCGAAGTCGCGCACCGTACGGCGGAAGCGTCCGCCTCTCCGGCCGGCCACGTCCGCCAGCACACCCTGGCCCCTCGACGGCGAGATCAACGTGGTGCTGTTTGCGGGAATGGGCGGGGCCTGCCAGGGACTGGAGGATGCCGGCTTTCCCGTGCACGTCGCCGTCAACCACGATGAAATCGCCATTGCCGCGCACCGGGCGCTGAACCCGCACACGCGGCACCTTCAGGCCGACATTTACGAGGTCGACCCGCTGGAGGCGACCCAGGGCCGACCGGTGAACATCCTGTGGGGCAGCCCTGACTGCCGCGACCACAGCGTGGCCAAGGGCGGCGCACCCCGCTCTCCCCGCGTCCGCTCCATGCCCTGGCAGCTCTGCCGGTGGGTGGGACGGCTGAGAAAGCGCGGCCTGGGGCCCCGGATGGTAGCGCTCGAGAACGTCCGGGAAATCCGGGGCTGGGGCCAACTGGTCGCCAAGCGGGATAAGGCCACCGGTCGGGTGATCAAGCTGGTCGACGGCGAGGAGGTCGTGGCGTCGAAGGGCGAGCGCGTGCCGGTCCAGCAGCAACTGCTGGTGCGCGACGAGCGCCGCAAGGGGCGGCTCTACCGTGCCTTGGTCCGCCATCTGGAGGGCTTGGGCGGCAGATACGAGGACCGCGACATGAATTGCGCGGAATACGGCATTCCCACTGGCCGGAAGCGGTTGTTCGGCATTGTCGTCTTCGGCGACCAGGCTATCCGCTGGCCCGTGATCACCCATGGCCAACGTCACAGCCCGGACGTGGTAGCAGGCAAGCTGCGGCCACATCGCGGCGCCCACGAGATCATCAACTGGTCCCTGCCGCTGCCGTCGATCTTCAACCGCGCCAAGGGCGACCTGGCCACGGCCACTCAGCGGCGCATCGCCACCGGCGTGAAGCGGTTCGTGATCGACAGTACGGCGCCGTTCCTGATCCACACCACCCATCAGGGCAGCCGGCCACCGATCGACGGGCGCGACCCGTTGCCGACGGCGACGACCGCGCACCGCGGCGAGATGGCGGTGGTGGGTGCCGCTGTCGTGCCGACCACCCACACCAAGAGCGGCGCCAGCAGGGTCCACGATGGCATGGACGCCACCCCGACCCTGACGGCGGGGGTGAAGCGCGGTGAGCTGGCGGTGATGGCGGCCACCGTCGTGGGGGCGGGCGGGCGTTCGGCCCAGATGGGGCCGGTTGACATCGCCGGGCCGCTGAACACGTCGACCACCAAGGAAGACCGCGTGCTGGTGGCGGCGCATCTGACGAAGTTTCAGCAGAACAGTGTTGGTCAGCATCCTGGCGACGCGCTGGATACGGTCATGGCCGGCGCGCCGCGCTTCGGCGTGGTCGCCGCGCACCTGACAGCGTTCCAATCCCGCAGCGTGGGCCAAGATGCCCAGGATGCGATGCCAACGCAGATGACGGCCGACCATCACGGTATCGCCGCTGCCTTCCTGGCCAAGCACAACCAGGGCGTGGTCGGCAACGAGGCAATGGAATCGCTGTCGACCCTCACGACCACCGGCAGCCAGATCAACCTGGCGGCGGCCTATCTCGTGCACCAACGCGGCACGGGCGTGCCCCACGATGCCGAGGCGCCCCTGTCGACCGTCAGCACCGGCGGGGGCAAGGGCGGCAGCCACCACCAGGTGGTCGCGGCCCATCTCACCGAGTATTACGGCACCGGGGGCCAGCACCAAGACGCGGGCGCGGCGCTGAACACGGTCACGACGCTGCCACGGTTCGCGGTCACCGGCGCCGATCTGGCCCCGCCACCGTTGACGCCGGAGCAGATCGCCGGGGCCAAGCGGGTCGCGGATTTCCTCCGCCTCTACGGGGCTTGGGAGGGCGGCGACATGGTGACCGTCGTCATCGATGGCGACACCTACGTCATCGTGGACATCGGCATGCGCATGCTGACGCCGGAGGAGGCGGCCGCCGCTCACGAGCTGAAGCTGCCGGCGCTGATCCGGATCCAGAAGCGGGACCGCAAGGGCCAGCGGGTTTTCGACGCGGCCGGCGAGCCGGTGATGATCGAGCGCGCCCTGACGAAGTCCGAGGCCATGAGGCTGGTCGGCAACAGTGTGCCGAAGCGCATGGCCATGCTGCTGGCCCAGGCCAACGCCACCCACGCCCTCGATGCGCCCATGATGGCGGCGGAGTGACCCATGACGAAGTCTAGGACACCACGAGTGTCGGTCCTTCCTCCCTCGCTACCGCCGCGCGGCCTGAGCCGCGAGCAAGCTGCGGAGTACATCGGCATCGGCACGACGCTGTTCGACCGCATGGTGGAAGACGGCCGGATGCCACGCCCCCGCCGGCTGGATGGCCGCACGGCATGGGACGTGCGTGACCTTGACAGGGCTTTTGAAGCACTGCCCTATGATTCCGGCAAGGCGGCGGACAATCCCTGGGACAAGATCTGCGGCCTGGCGCGGTAGGCCATCATGGTGGAATTTCGCCTCAAGGATGGGTCTGGCAAGATCACCCTCCGCTACATGGTGGAGGATGTGGACCGCCACGGCAATGTGCGCATCTATCTGCGCCGCAAAGGCCATCCCAAGGTTCGGTTGATGTCAACGCCGGGCACGCCGGAGTTCCTGGCGGAGTACCAGGCCGCCCTAGGCGCGGGCGCACTGCGTCAGCCCGCCAAGCCAAAGCAGCGAAGCGAACCCGCCCCTGGCAGTCTTTCATGGCTGGCCCAGCGCTACTACGCCTCCGGGAAATTCACCACGGCCAATCCGGGCACAAAGAAGATGCGCCGCAGCATCATCGACCGCCTATGTGAGCAGGCAGGGGATGCGCCGGTGTCGACGATGCAGGTCGAGCATGTGGAAGCCCTACGCGACCAGCGGGCCGCTACGCCGGCGGCGGCCAACAACATGGTGAAAGTTTTGCGCCAGATGTTCGCCTGGGCGCTCAAGGCGAAATTGGTCCGGCTCAACCCCGCTGTGGGGATTGACCCGCTGCCGATGAACCCCGATGGCCATCACACTTGGACCAATGAACAGGTGGAGCAGTTCGAGGCGCATTGGCCGATCGGCACTAACGCACGCCTCGCTCTGGCATTGCTCCTCTACACGGGCCAACGACGCTCCGACATCATCCGGATGGGCCCGCAGCACGTCAAAGACGGATGGATGACCATCACACAGACCAAGAACGCTGGCCGGAACCCGGTGACGGTATCGGTACCCGTTCTCCCGGCCCTGCAAGAGATCATCGACGCCACCCCCAGCTGGCGCGGTCATCTGGCCTTCCTGATCAGCAAATGGGACAAGCCCTATACGGTGGACGGATTCGGCCGGGTCTTTCGCGAATGGTGCGATAAGGCTGAGTTGCCAGCGGAATGCAGCGCCCACGGCCTCCGTAAGACGGCCGCCACCAGGCTGGCGGAGATGGGCGCGACGGAGCATGAAATCGCCGCCATCACCGGCCACCGGTCGCTGAATGAGGTGGCCCGGTACACCCGCAAGGCCCGCCAAAAGGAACTCGCGGCCCGCGCCGGCGCGCTCATGGCGGAACACGGATTGAACAAAAGTGTCCCACCGATTTCCGACCAACTTAAAAGTGGGACAAAAACGCCCGGTAAGTGATTGATTTTATTCGGTGTATTTTTTGAGTGGTGATCCCGGTGGGATTCGAACCCACGACCCCATGATTAAAAGTCACGTGCTCTACCGGCTGAGCTACGGGATCGACCGCGAGGAAAACAGCGTGGCTTTCCGCGAACGAAGACGGGGCGGACGGCCCTGTCCCGGTGTGGCGCGCACCATAATGAGGGGTATGGGCGCGGTCAATGGAAAGCGGCGGAGGCCGGCCATTTAGCGATGCATAGGCCCCCTGCCCTGGGCTAGGTCGGCTTATTCGCCGGCGCCGCCCGTGGCCGGCTCCACACCCTGGCGGGCATCCTGGGCGAACCGTTCCGCCAGGCGATGGGCCACGCGCGGACTGACGAAGTGGGCGATGTCGCCCCCCAGCCGCCCGATCTCCTTCACGAAACGGGAGGAGATGAACTGGTGCCGGTCGGATGCCATCAGGAACACGGTTTCCACCTGCGGGTTCAGGCGCGCGTTCATGCCGGCCATCTGGAACTCGTATTCGAAGTCCGAAACGGCGCGCAGGCCCCGGATGATCACCTGGGCCTGGCAGCCGACGGCGAAGTTCATCAGCAGGCTGTCGAAGGACCGCACCTCCACCGACACGCCCTTGGCTGTCAGCGCCGCCACTTCGTCCCGCACCAGGGCCACGCGCTCATCCGTCGTGAACAGCGGCCCCTTGCCGGCGTTGCTGGCCACCCCGATGATCAGATGGTCGACCAGCTTGGTCGCCCGCTGGATGATATCGAAATGCCCATTGGTGATGGGGTCGAAGGTGCCGGGATAAACCCCGATGCGACGCTCGCTCATCCTTCCCCCCGCTGATCCAATCCGCCCATCGTCAGCTCCCATCCGCCGGCTTGGCCGAGCCCCAGATATTGGTAGCACCGGAGTGCTACCAATATCGAAAGGATGCTCAGTTGCCGGTTCCTTCGTCCGGCCCCCCCATGGGCGAACCCACGGGGCCGGCTTCACCTGGCGTGGCGTCGTCCGCCCCGCCTTCCTCGGCGCCATCATCGGCCAGCCGGGCCACCGACACCACGCCCTCATCCGCCGACAGGCGGAACAGGGTGACGCCCTTGCTCTTGCGCGCGGTGATCCGCACGTCGTGCACGGGCATCCGGATGACCTGGCCGCCGTTGCTGACCATCATCACCTGGTCGGTCTCCGCGATGGGGAACACGGCGGCGATGGCCTTGTTGCGGTCGCCCATGTCCATGTTCCAGATGCCCTGGCCGCCGCGCCCGGTCAGGCGGTACTCATAGGCCGAGGTGCGCTTGCCGAAGCCCTGGACCGATACCGTCAGCAGGAACTCCTCACGCGCCTTCATTTCAGCGTACAAGTCCGGCGCCAAGGTGCCGACCTCGCCCGTGGGCTCCGCCTCCACGTCGGCGGGGGTGTCATCCACCTCCTCGCCCTGTTGACGACGTTCGGCGTTGGCCTGCTTGAGGTAGGCCGCCCGCTCCTCGGGGCTGTACGGGGTATGATGCAGGATGGACAGGCCGATGACCTCATCTCCATCCGCCAGGCGGATGCCACGCACGCCGGTCGAGGTGCGCCCAGCGAACACCCGGACATCCTCAACGGGGAAGCGGATGCAGCGGCCCAGGCGCGTGGCCAGCATCACGTCGTCCGCCTCGGTGCAGGTGCGGGCCGCGATCAGCAGCTCGCCCTCCTCCTCCAGCTTCATGGCGATAAGGCCATTGGCGCGGATGTTGGTGAAGTCGGACAGCTTGTTGCGGCGGACGCCGCCGTGGCTGGTGACGAACAGCACGTTCAGGTCGCCCCAGCTGGCCTCATCCTCCGGCATGGGCATCACGGTGGTGATGGCCTCACCATCCTCCAGCGGCAGCAGGTTGACCAGGGCCTTGCCCCGGGTCTGCGGCTGGCCCAGCGGCAGGCGCCAGACCTTCAGCTTGTAGACCATGCCCCGGCTGGTGAAGAGCAGCATGGGTGTGTGGGTGTTGGCCACGAACAGGTCGCTGACCGTGTCCTCCACCTTCAGCTGCATGCCGCTGCGGCCCTTGCCGCCGCGCGCCTGCGCCCGGTAGGTGGACACGGGCACGCGCTTGATGTAGCCGCCCTGCGTGACGATGACGACCATGTCCTCGCGCTGGATCAGGTCCTCGATGTCCGCCTCGAACTCCAGGTCCTCGATCTTGGTGCGGCGCGGCGTGTTGAACCGGGCCTTCACCTCGACCAACTCGTTGCGCAGGATTGTCAGCAGCAGGGTGCGTGAGGACAGCACCTCCAGGAAGTGGCGGATCTGGTCCACCACCGCCGTCAGGTCGGCGCCGATCTTGTCACGCTCCAGCCCGGTCAGGCGGTGCAGGCGCAGTTCCAGGATGGCCTTGGCCTGGGCTTCGGACAGGCGGTAGGTGCTGGCCGCCGACAGGCCGCGGCCAGGCTCGTCGATCAGGGTGATCAGCGGCGCCACGTCGGCCGCCGGCCATTCGCGCGCCACCATTTCCTCCCGCGCGGCGGCCGGATCGGGCGCGCGGCGGATCAGGGCGATCATCTCGTCCAGGTTGGCCACGGCCACGCCCAGGCCCACCAGGATGTGGGCGCGTTCGCGGGCCTTGCCCAATTCGAACTCCGTCCGGCGGGTGATGACCTGCTCACGGAACTTCACGAAGGCCGCAACGATGTCCTTCAGGTTCATCAACTCCGGCCGGCCGCCGTTCAGCGCCAGGGTGTTGACGCCGAAGGAGGTCTGCAGCGCGGTGTGGCGGAACAGCTGGTTCATCACCACGTCGGCCACGGCGTCGCGCTTCAGCTCCACCACCACCCGCACGCCGTCGCGATCTGATTCGTCGCGGACGTCGGCGATGCCTTCCACCAGCTTCTCCCGCACCACCTCGGCGATGCGTTCGATCAGCTTGGCCTTGTTCACCTGGTAGGGGATCTCGGTGAAGACGATGGCCCAGCGATCCTTGCGGATCTCCTCGACCTCGCTCTTGGCGCGCATGACGACGGAACCGCGCCCCGTCTCGAACGCCGAGCGGATGCCGGCCCGGCCCAGGATCAGGGCGCCGGTGGGGAAGTCCGGACCGGGGACGATCTCCATCAGCTCCGGGATGGTGATGTCCGGATTGTCGACATAGGCGCAGCAGGCGTCGATCACCTCACCCAGGTTGTGGGGCGGGATGTTCGTGGCCATGCCCACGGCGATGCCGCTGGCGCCGTTGACCAGCAGGTTGGGGAAGCGCGACGGCAGGACCGTCGGCTCGTCCTTCGACTCGTCGTAGTTCTTCTGCCAGTCGATCGTGTCTTTATCGATGTCGTCCAGCATCGCCTCGGCCGACTTGGCCAGGCGCGCTTCGGTGTATCGCATGGCAGCGGCGGGGTCGCCGTCCATGGAGCCGAAGTTGCCCTGACCGTCGATCAGCGGCAGGCGCATGGAGAAATCCTGCGCCATGCGGACCATGGCTTCGTAGATCGAGCTGTCGCCATGGGGGTGGTAGTTACCCATGACGTCGCCGACCGCCTTGGCCGACTTGCGGTACGGCTTGGTGCTGTCGTAGCCGCTTTCCTTCATCGCGTAGAGGATGCGGCGGTGCACCGGCTTGAGGCCGTCCCGCACGTCGGGAAGCGCGCGGCTCACGATCACGCTCATGGCGTAATCGAGATAGCTGCTGCGCATCTCCTCTTCGATGGCGATGGGGGTGATGTCGCTGGCGGGGGGGGCCGCGGGGGGCGTCGGAGTCGTGACCAAACCAGAATCCAGAATCAAGGAAAACCAAGCCTCAGGGGCGGTTTGGATGCCGCTCCCGGGCGATGGGGGCCGGCCGCTTTTCTAGCACCATTCGCGCATGCGAACAATGAAACCGGCATCCCCGCCCTTCCCCAGGCGCCCGTGCGCCGGGCCGACTCGCGACATTGGTTTCCAGACAGGTTCCCCGGCGGATTTTGACGGCCCGATGGAAGCGATGCAGAGTGCCGGGGTTTCTCCCCCTCCGCCGGTTCCCACCATGACACCGCCCTTCGCCGTTCGCGGCTTCGACCATCTGGCCCTGCCCGTCGTCGACATGGCCCGCGCGCTCGCCTTCTACCGCGACGTCCTGGGCTGCGCCGTGACGGCGGAGTATCCGGAGGACGCGCTGGTGCGCTTGGCGGTGGGCGACGCCGACCTGTTCCTGGTGGACGTGACGGCGCCCGGCGGCGCCTGGGCCAGGCCGCCGGCGGGACCGGGCCGCAACCTGGACCATCTGTGCATCGCGCTGGAGGCATGCGGGGAGGCGGCGTTGCGCCGGCACCTGGCGGCCCACGGGCTGGACATCATCGAGGAACGGGTGGGCAACAACCGCCACGGTCCCACGCTGTCGCTCTATGTCCATGACCCGGAGGGGACACAGGTGGAGTTGCTGTTACCCCTGGCATGAACGGCCCGTGACGCAGAGCGCGCCCCCCCTTGGAAAATCGCTAAAGAATCTGACAGCGCCGGATCGATCCCCGTCCCGGCCCTGATCCTGGAAGAAATGGCTCAGCGCCGTGACAGCAGGTGGAACCGCGCCATCAGCACCGACACCGCCACGATGCTCGCTACCAGGATGCCCTGGAAGATGCCCATGACGCCGTGGCCCAGGTGAAAGGCGGCGAAGGCAGCCACGGGGATCATGACGCCGTAGTAGCTGAAGAAGTGCAGCGCCGTGGGGATCCAGCTGTCGCCCTGGCCGCGCAGCGCGCTGGCCATGACCGTCTGCCCGCCGTCCGCCACCAGGATCCAGGCCATGAAGGCGATCAGGGGCACCAGGTCGCGGATCAGCGCCGGGTCGCTGGCATAGAGGCCGGCGATGGTCTGCGGCAGGCTGGCGAAGATCAGGCCCACGCCGGCCAGCACCAGGGCGGTGATGGCCAGGCCGGTCCAGCCGGCCAGCGTGGCCTCGCGCCGGCAGCCGGCGCCATGCGCCTGGCCCACCTGCACCGCCGTGGCCGAGGCCAGGCCCAGGGCCGCCATGAAGGGCAAGGCCAGCAGGTTCAGGCCGATGGCGTAGGCGCCCAGGCCCAGGGCGCCCAGCCAACCGGCGAAGATGCCCATGGTGCCGAAGGCCGACGCCTCCGCCCCCTGGCTCAGGCCGGCGGCGTAGCCCAGGTGGCGGTGCCCCCGACCCTGGCGCCAGTCCAGGAAGGAACCGCGCACACCGTAATGGGCATGGTCGCGCATGGTCCAGACATAGGCGCACAGGCCCAGCGCCGTGACCCAGCGGATGGTGGTGGTGGCGATGGAGGACCCCACGGCCCCCAGGGCCGGAAAGCCGAAGTGGCCGAACACCAGGGTATAGTCGAGGAGGAAATTCAGTAGGTTGGCCACGATCATGGAGATCATGGCCGGAAGCGGCCGCTTGATCCCCTCCAGGAAGAAGGAGGTGGTGATCTGCAGCACGGCGGCCGGCATGCCCAGGCCCAGGATGATGATGACCGGCGCCGCCCCGTGGGCGATTTGTGGATCCTGGCCCGTCAGATGGAAGAAGGCCTCGCCGAACAGGCAGCCCATGGCCACGATGACCCCCACCAGCAGGGCATAGGGCACGGACCGGCGCCACACGGCCCCGGCCTCCTGCGGGCGCCCCGCCCCCACGGCCTGGGCCACGAGGATGATGGTGCCCATCATCAGGCCCACCACCGTGGCGAAGGCGGTGCCGACGGGGGTGTTGCCCAAGCCGAAGTAGGCCAGTTCCTCCGCGCTGTGGCGGCCGACCATGGCGGTGTCCACCGTCTGCATGAACAACTGGCCCATGCGCGTCAGCATCAGCGGCGCGGCCAGCAGCAGCAGGTCACGGGCATGAACCAGCACCCGGGGCAACAGCGCCCCGGCCGGCGCCTGCGGCGGCAGACCCGTGGAGGCCGACTCCACCGCCGCCGCGTCCGGAGGCGGCAGGGGCGTCACCGCCGCCGACAACTCCGGCGGCACGGGGGTTTCATACTGGGCCATAGTGAATGACGCTCTGGCGGCTTTATCGTTGCTCCGGACCACCGTCCGGGGTCCCCATGCCTACCCCGCCCCGCCCGATGCCGCAACCCACGCGGGCGCACGGCTGCCGGGCGATCCGGCGGGCGCACGATTTCCCGTGCCGAGTTGCCTTGCACGCAAAAAAGAAGCCATCCCGCAACATAACACTTTTGCGGGTATATTATTTAACAATGCGTGATATAGGTAGAAAATAACTTTTGGTTGATGTGTGTGGATGATTGTCACGCAAAGCATGGAGGGATGTCATGCGTACCTTGGGAAGTTCGGCCCAGTTAACGCGCCGCGCCGTACTCGCGTCAGGCACGGCAGCCGCCCTGTTGCCCGCCGCCGGGCGGTTCGCGCGGGCGGCGGGGCCTTTCGTCAGGGCGGAAATTTCGTCACAGGAAGGCCAGAAGGCCGCAGCCAGCTATGCCAAGGCCATCCGTGCCATGCTGGCACTGCCGCCTGATGATCCACGCAACTGGTATCGTCAGGCGATGATCCACATCATCGACTGCCCTCACCGGAATTGGTGGTTCTTACCCTGGCATAGGGGTTATCTTTGGTATCTGGAATCCATTGTTCGCGACTTGAGCAAAGATCCCAGCTTCGCGTTGCCCTATTGGGATTGGACGGCGAATCCTCAAATTCCCCGCCAGATGTGTGAAGACGTGCTGGATCCGCGCAACCCCGCCTACCTCTCTGGCTGGAACGCCTTCAAGACGGGCTATTCAGCTGCCGTCACGAGCTTTTATGATAGCCAAAAAGGATATCGGAAATACTGGCTACAACTGCGGGGTTACAACCACGCGACTGACCTTCTTGACGCCATTCAGGGAGCGTTCTTCGACCGATCTCAAGCCCGCGACTTGACGTGCAGTAATCCTGGTCTGGATCCGGAAACCAAGCATCTGGTTTCATTAGAAAATATGACGAATGTCGTCTTGGCCCCCCAGCAATTTGAAAGTGGCGGTGGCGGCAAGACCGGCTTCGGCAGCTATCGCGCCGTGACCCATGACCAAGGCACCGGTGAAGGGCCTCTGGAAAGCCAGCCCCACGATAACGTGCACGGCGCCATTGGCGGCTTCATGGGGGAGTTCATGTCCCCCGTCGATCCGATCTTCTATCTGCATCATGCCAATATCGACCGTGTCTGGACCGTTTGGACGGCGGCGCAGAATGCGGCGAAGTTGCCCCCTTTGCCCACGGATGCCGGCTGGTTCAGCGAACTCTTCCTGTTTTATGTCAACGCGCAGAAGCAGCAGGTGGCGTCGAAGGCTGGGGATTGGGTGGAGCCCCAGGACTATAGCTATACCGCCGGTTCCACCACGGGCTACAGGCATCCTCCGCCCCCATCCAGCCGTAACCTCTTGGTCGCGGGCACGCTGAACATTGCGCGCATCGGCACCGTGGCGGCCGACATGGCCACAGCCGTCGCCTCCCTCCCTGAAGCGACCCTGCCGACCGCCGTCAACGTTAAAGTGGCAGTCCCTGCAGGGACCGCCCCCACCCCCGTCCTGGTGTTTGTGAACGCCCCGGACTTGACCACCAACCCGACGGAAAGCAATCCTGGCTTCCTCAGTCGCATCACCTTCTTTGGCTTCCGTCACCACTCCCATGGCAGCGGTAGCCTGACCGTACAGTTGCCTTTGCCCAAGCGGCTGATCGATGCCGGTTTGGTCAAGGCCGGGGAACCATTGAACGTGCAACTGATCGCCACGACAGCCAAGGCCACCAGCCACGGCGCGCACACCCTGGTTAACGCGCCAGTGACGGATGTCCCACCGGCGACCAGCCAACTGTTGAGTGTGGAAGTGGTGTTATAGTCGACACCGTCCCGACAGAGGATGGGAGAGGACGATGTCGTGGAGCCGGCGTATCGCCTGGATAGCCACACTGTTTGCCGCCGTCTTGGCTCCAGGGGTGTCGGTCGCGGCATCCGCCAAGGTGAGAACAGGCACTGTCACCGACCTCTCCCTACCCCTGCCGCCATCCCCCGGCGGGCGCTATGCGATCGAACTGCGGGTGACGCCCATTC
>NZ_BACU01000039.1 GCF_000333275.1 Azospirillum sp. B4
TAGAGACAAGGATGAGCGCAACCCCCCTTATCCATGAGAGAGAAGGGTCTATTGTGGCCGATCATGTTTCAGCACCTAGATGGGAACAAAGATAGTTTGGATGTGAAGATCGTCGCGATAGCCCAAGATTATGAGCCCAAATTGATCTCATTCGATGATGACGCCGAAGAAGAACTCGGTGACCGCTACAGCAATGGGGACAACGTCATCCCCGATTGGGACCCCACGCCGCCGGCGGCCGGCTTCATCCTTGCCGCGAAATTCGATTCCGAGGAGGGGCCGATCGCTTGGTTCGTCCGACCCATCGCCCCCGATAACCCGGGATCATCGCGCGAGCGCCGACTTAAGCGCCTTGAAGTGGCAACTCACCTCATCGAACGCGAGCACACAAGCGATCTGGCCGGCCACATCCCGACCTGACGCTCCCCCGCCGCCCGGTGGCCCCGGACGGCTTGATGAACGCCAGACAGGATTCACCCATGAGCTTCACGACCCTCTCTGACGGGCGCAGCTTCCCCCTGCTGCGCCCGACGGCCGCTGACATCCCCGGCATCCAGGTGCTGGCCGATGCCCTGGCCAAGATCAACCGCTTCAGCGGCGGGGCCGCCACCACCTGGTCTGTGGCGGAACACAGCCTGCTGGTGGCGGACCTGCTGCCCCGGCGCTTGCGGCTCTATGGCCTGCTGCATGACGCCCATGAGGCCATCGTGGGCGACATCACCACGCCGGTGAAGGCCGCGCTGGAGCTGCTGGCCAGCCGGCCGGGCCTGGTGCAGCGGCTGGTGGCGCCGATCGACGACGCCATCCACCTGGCCTTCGGCCTGCCCTGGCCGCTGCCGCTGGCGGATCGCGCCCTGGTGGACCGGGCGGACGCCCGCGCGCTCGCGACCGAATGGCGGGACCTACGCCCCGGCTGCGCCGCCCCCCCGGGCATGGCGGAGCCGGCGCCCGTCCCCATGCTGAAGCCCGACGCCAGCTGGCCCAGGGTGGCGGAGCGGTTCGTGGCCCGCTACCACCGCCTGCGCGACGCCGGCTTGGACGGCGACACGCTGGACGCCACCGGATGAGCGCCGCCACCCCACCGCCGCAGGGGCACAACCGTGGCGCCCACTATGCCCGCTCCCGCTGCGCGGAATGCGGGGAGGATTATCAGCCCACCCGGATCGACGCGGCCTTCTGTTCCGCCTACTGCCGCAAGGCCCACAACGACCGCCGGAAGGAACGGGGCCTGGCCCTGATCGACGCGGCGCTGGAGTGGCGGGGCAAGCGCCAGAAAGGCGGCTTCCTGAAGTTCTGCCGCCTGGTGGACCAGTTCCTGCGTGACGACCGGGAGCGCAAGGCCGCGCAGAAGGCGGCCCGTGAGGCCCGGAAGAAAGGCCAGACCGATGCGTGAAACGAAAACCTATCAGCTGCCGGGCGGCATGACCGTGATCGCGGTGCGCGACGGCACCACCGGCACCGTCGAGCTGCTGGGCGCCCCCGACTGGGACAGCGTCCGCCGACGCAACGACGCCTGGCACGCCCACCTGGTGCGCGACCGCCGCACCACCCTCCCCCTACCCCTTGCCGCGGAGTGATGACCATGAAACGCACCATCATCGCCGCCGCCCTGCTGCTGGCCGCCTGCGACGTCCAGCGCCCGGGCGGAACCCATGCCGACCCGGTGCCCTGGGCCAGCGTGCGGACGGATGCCGAAACCGGCTGCCAGTACCTGACCGGCCAGGGCAACAACCACGACCAATGGTCAATAACCCCACGCCTGGGCCGCGACGGCCGCCCCATGTGCGGCACATCCACCGCCGTCACCATGCTGGAGGCCCGCCGCCCGGCCCTGCTGGCCGCCGATCCCATCGTCACCTGGGGAGGTGTGGAATGACACGCCCACAAAGCCTGCGCTTCAGCGCCCTGCGCGCCGCCAACATCGCGCGCCTACCCACCTTCCGCAACGCCCAGGGCGGCCCAGCCCATAGCCAACCGGACGGCAGCGACTGGGCCCTGTCGACCTGGTCCAACGCCATGTTCGGCGAGATCGGGGAGGTGGCGGAGGTGCTGGACTATAAATCGGGAGAGGTGGCCGCCTTCATCATCGGCGAGGAGCTGGCCGACGTGATGATCTATCTGGACATCCTGGCTTTCCGCTGCGGCATCGACCTGGGCAAGGCGATCCATCGGCGAACGGTCATCTGCCATGCGGACAATGACGGCAGTATGGATTTCGCGACCATGCGCCTGCATCTCGGCCACCCCACCCTCCGCCTCCATGGCGACGCCTTCCGCGCCCTATGCTGGTACAGCGGCGCCGCCGCCAACGTGCTGAAGAAGGTTGAGCGTGGCGATATCACTTTGCCGGCGGCCTTGGAACCGTTGACCAACCATTATGTCGACGCCGTCTTCATGCTGGACGCCCTGGCCAAGCCCCGCGGCATCGACCTGGGCGTGGCCGTGATGGAGAAGTTCAACCGCACCAGCGAGAAGGTGGGCAGCCCCATCCGCCTGGCACCAGACGGCTTCTGGCACCTGACTCCCTCCGGCCCGGCCTACCACCCCGTCAAGCCGGACCCGGCGCCCTCATGGCGACCAACCCACCGCCACCGCAACGGAAGTGACTATCGCGAGGTCCTGCGCGGCGCCATGGAGGCCGACTACCCGTCCACACCCGTCGTCATCTACGACGACGCCCAAGGCCGCATCTTCGTGCGCCCGGCCGCTGAGTTTGATGACGGCCGCTTCAGCCGCCTGGATCAGGGAAGCCCATCATGACTGGCCCCGCCATACCGCGTTCCGCCCTGCCGCTGACCGATATCGAGGTCGACACACTCGCCCGCGACGTCGCCGCCGGCGCCGTCAAGGACCCGCTGACGCTGTCCATCGCTATCCTCCGCCTGGCGGCCACCGTGCGGCACCTTCGCGCCACCCACGTCACCGACGAAGCGTTCGAATGCTCCGTCGCGGCTCAGACGGCCATGTTCGACGCTGGTGACAACGATGCATGGCAAGCCGCCTGCACCGCTGAACAGCAGGCGATGAAGGATCACATCCGTACCCGCATCGCCCAGGGCCTGCCGCCCATGCCCATCGTCTTCGGCTGCCTGGTCAGCGTTGGCGAGCTTGTCGCGATCTACACCCCCCAGGAATCGCTGGAAGACATGATCGCCGCCACCGGCCAAACCCTGACCCAGGCCATCACCCAGTTCAGCGCCGAACCGGAGGGACACGCCTGATGGCCAGCAAGATCGAATGGACCGGCCGCAGCGATTGGAACTACCTGCGCGGCTGCACCCGCAAGAGCGAGGGCTGCCGGAACTGCTACGCCGAGATCATGGCCGCCCGCTTCAGCGACCCGGGCCAGTGGGGCCACGGCTATGCCGAACGGGTGCGGACGCCGGCCGGCGTTGACCACCGGTGGACCGGCCGTGTCGAGCTTCAGAGGACCGGCTGTCCTGC
>NZ_BACU01000038.1 GCF_000333275.1 Azospirillum sp. B4
CCATCAGGTCGGCTTTGAGGCCGTATCTGCGGATGATGTCCGACATGGTGTCCCTCATCTCGATGTCACGGGCCCATTTTTCTTCCAGCGCCCGGCGCACCTCGCGCTCGGACTCCGCGTAGATCAGGTCGATCTCCACCGGCCGTTCTTGCAGGAAGCGCTGGATGCGGTGGATGGCCTGGAGCAGGTCGCGGAACTTGTGACCGATGCCCAGGAACAGGGCCTTGTGGCAGTGCCGCTGGAAATTGCACCCCGCCCCGGCGATCACGGGCTTGGCCGCCAGGTACTGGAAGCGGCCATCGCTGAATTCGATGACGGTGCGCTCCCGCGCATCGATATCCTGAGCGCCGTAGACGGAGCGTGCGGTTGGCACCGCCGCCTCGATGGCCTCCCGCTCCGCTTCCAGGTCATGCCACAGGATGCGGTGGGCGTCCGGGTCGGCCTGCAGAATCTCCGTCATCTTGGCGATCCGCGCCGGCAGGCTGCTGCGCTTTTCACGGGCGACGTCTGAAACGCCCACGGCGCCACCTCGGAACATCAGGCCTTGGCCATCGCGTTCGGTCCCAGCATCGGCCAGGTCCACCTGCACCTCATGCCAGCGGATGACCAGTGGGGGCAGCAGATATCCGTCATCGGAATAGCCCAGGTCTGACGGCCGCTGCACCACGGCACCCCAGCTGTTCAGCCACAGCCAGAACTCCCGTTCCTTGTGGGGATACAGGGTCAGATCGCCGGCTTGCTCGCTGTTGCGCTGGAAGAACCGGGTCAGGGCCTGGCCCGTGTCCATCACCCCCAGGAATCCCGCGTAGTGGATCAGTTCCTTGTACCGGTTGGGCGACGGCGTCGCCGTGGCGACGAAACGCATACGTACCCGCCAGAACGCCGCGAGGAAGGCGTGATAGGTCTTGCTGCCGAATGATCGCAGCACGTCGGCCTCATCCAGGCTGGCGGCGGTGAAGGCGTTCGGGTCCAGTTTGCCATCACGGATCGGCTCATAGTTGGTCAGGTACAGCCCCGACGTCCCCGCCTGCTCGATCCGGTTGATGTAGCGCGGTTCCACCGGCCGGTCAGGCTGCGCCGCCCACCAGGTCGCCAAGGCCGCCCGTTGCGCGTCGGTCACACGCGGATGATCACCGGTGGCGAGTACCCGCGCGTCGCGGATGAACTCCTGCCGGGCGCCCAACGGCACGACGATCAGCGCCCGGCCGCCAAGGTGCTTGATAGACAGGCGCATGATCTCCAGTTGCATGAAGCTCTTGCCCAGGCCAAAGCTGGCAAAAATGGCCCGCCGGCCGCCCTTCAGCGCCCAGATGACGATGGCCACCTGGTGGGGTTTCAGCAGCGGGTTGACCTCCGCCGCGTCCACGGTGATCCCTTCGGCACCAGCGATCTTGATCTTGCTTTCCAGGAAGGCGCGATAGTCGGTCATGCCAGCCCCACCACCGGCGGGAACATGTCCAGTTCGTTGCCGAAGCTGTCCCAGCCGGCACGCCGCTGGCGGGCGAACAGCTCGCACTTGCGGGCGTCGGGGGCCAATCGCTCCAGCATGCGGTGCATCTCCTCCGGCTTGCGGGAATGCTCCCGCACCTCCGCCAGGATCAGGTTGCGCTCCGTGTGGCGCAGGGCCGCCGGCGCGCGCTTGCCGAGGATGCCGGTGATGAAGGGTTCGCAGGCATCACGCAGGATGTAGCCGGGCCCGAAGGACGGCAGGCCATTGCGCGTCACCTTGGCCCAGCATCCGCCGGATGACGGCCGGCAGCCCCAGGCGGCGAACATGGGCAGATGGTCGCCGGGCGCCAGGCGCGACCAGGTCGACCAGAACACCAGCAAGGCGCCGCGCGGGGCCGCCAACTGGCCGACGGGGAATTCTGGCGCCCGCGCCGGCTCGATGGTGCTGGCGTAATGGCGCGCCGCGCTCTTGCCCTGGCCCTTGGCGCTGAAGGTGGTGAACGGCCAAGGCCAATCGCACAGGATCAGATCATAGGCGCGCGGCTTCAGCCCCTCGAACGGCCACGGCGAAGCGTTCGAACGCTTCGCCCCCGCCATGCCCTGGCCCGCCACGCCCTCGATGGTGCCGCCGTTCATCACGCCGCCACCCCCAGCTTGCGCCGCAGGGCCGTCTGGCGCTCCAGCACCTCGGCGACCAGGGCTTGTATCGTCTTGATGTCCGCGTCCAGTTGGGCCAGTTCCGGCGGCAGGCGCAGCACCATGCCGAAGCTGTCGCGGACCTTGCGCACGAACTCCGGCGGCACGCTGACCTCGGTCGCGATCCGCTCGTCGTTCCAACCGTCCTCGAACACCCCCCGGCCGGTGTCGAAGTGGTCGCGCAGCTTGTCATAGACCAGGGCCGTCTGCCGGGCTTCCGTGGAAATCCCGGGCGGGGCCGGCATCGGCATCGTGTTGGGCGACGGGACGATTCGTGCCATGGGTGACTCCTTCGTCGTGGCGCGGGGATGGCCTGCCGGCTTTGGCCCGCGCTTGCGGCTGGAACAGGTCGGGCACAGGCGGGTATTCCCGCGCATGTCCCAGCCCTTGTTGGTGAAATTCTGGGTCAGGTGCGCGGGCGGAAAGTCCGGCTTGAACCGCACCTTGCCAACAGCCCCACAACAGCCGCAGGTCACGGCCCACACCGTCACCGGCTGGCCGTCAACCATGTCGGTCACGCGCTCGAACCCCGCCGCCAGGTTGGCGTCCACCGCCGTCGTCATGCCCGCCTCCGCCGTTCGCCGGCCCCCAGGCCCAAGCGCCGGGGATAGCGGCTGCGCAGCGCCTGGCGGGACTCCTGCAGGGCTTCCAGGGCCGCGCGCAGCGCCGCCCGTGACGCCGGGCCGTCATGTTCCAGGGCCGCGCGGGCGGCCAAGACGACGGCATCGACCAGGGGACCCGGCTGGCCATAGATGCGGGACAGCGCATCCTCCAGCCCATCCGGCCGGCCGGTGACCAGGAAGACGGAGGCGCCCGCCATCAGCAGGCCTATGGGCGACGGCTGCGGCATCAGAACAGCCCCGCTGCCGCCCGCAGGGCATCACGCATGGCGCGCGACGACAGTGCCGCCGGCAGGTAGCAGCGGGCGGCGTGATCGGCGCAGTAGCTGAGTCCGGCGGTGGCGGGCTGTCCACAGAAGGCCCGCTCCCGCGCCTCCCCCTCCAGGAACTGGCAGGTCGTGGCGGGGCCCGGCAAGGGACGGGCCGTTGGCGTCATCACCGGCACCTGCAGATGGTCGCCCAAGCCCCACCGGCTATCCCGGCCCCGCTGGCGGATGATGTCCACCGCCTCCCGCCGGCCCCGCTCCCGCGCCACGGCCTGACGCAGATGGTTGAGCTGATCCTTGGGCGTCGGCTGGCCGGCCAGCACACCCTGCACGGTCTCGATGGCCAGCCCGCAGGCTTCCGCCAGCCGCGCCTCCGTCCAGCCCCATTCGGCCAGGCTGGCGCGCAGGGCGTTGATCACCGTCTTTTCCACCCGGCTTCCCGGGACCGCGACGGTGACGCCCGGCAGGTGATAGACGGCGGCGGCCGGCCCTTGCGCCGCCACCAGGTGGCCGCCGGTCACCAGCGTCCGTAACGGCGACCCTAGGCGCTTGCGCGGCTGGCCCATCAGGTCGGCCAACTCCGCCCGCGTCAGGCCATGCTGGCCCCGTCCGGCGGCGGCGGCCATCACCGCCATGATTTCGGACGCCAAGGGCGACAAGCCCCCGGCGCTGCGGCTGTCGCCCGCGATGTCGACGTCGGAATAGGCCCCATCCGGCATGCAAGCCCCCATCAATAGGCAAAGTGGCGGCGGTGCCCGCCGCGATGACGGCGGCGGGCTGATCCACGGGTGTTGGAAAGAGACCGGCCCCGACGGGCCGGCCGTCATTCGGCGGCGACGCTGGCCGTCACCGCCGGACGTTCAGGTTGCAGGTAGCGCCGGCGCAGGTTCGCCTGGCTGCACACGATCAGGGTATAGGGGCGACCGTCGCCGAATTCCCAACGCGGATCGAAGATGCGCAGGAATCCCAGCGTCGTCCGGCCGCGATAGGCGCCAAGGCCGATCTTGATCAGGATGGTTTTGTTCACGAACCCCACCACCCAATCGGGATGCCAGGCGTCGTGCATCTCCACCATCAGCAGGGTGTACAGCGTGGTGGCCAGGCCCTGGTGGTGGACGTCGGGGTGGACGTACATGGCGCCGGCCACGGCCACGGCGCCGCTGATCGCCTCCACCCCTTCCGCGTCCAGGTCGACCCGGCAGCCCTCCGGGAAATGCTCCCCGAACAGGAACTGCCCGCCCTCCATCTCGCGGCGCAGGTCGGTGCCGACCCAGCGCAAACGGGCGGCGATGCACGCCTTGGTCTCGCCGGTGGCGTCCACCGCCCGCAGCACCAGGGCCTCCGCCGCGCTGGCGGGCATCAGGTCCGGGTCATACAGCGGGATCAGGGGATACCATTTCGGCGCGGTGGCGTTGAATTCCTTCAGGGTGCGGAATTCGTGGTCCAGCACGGCGGTCAGCCCGCAGTCCTGCAGGCTGGCCAAAACCTCGGCCCGCACCGCCGCGGCATCGTATCCCAGGGTCTGTCGCTTGTTCGTCATCGCATTTCCTCGACTAGCGTTATGCCTAGCCGGAGGCCGGAAGCCGGGAAATCGAGTGCCAGCCGCCGGCCGGTCACCTGACCATCCCCCTGTCGGATACGCAACCTGTGGTGTTGGGGGCCGCCGCCCGAATCCAGTATGGCGCTATGGGCGGCGGCCAGATAATCACGCGGACCGGGCAGCGCCATCAGGCTGTGGCCGATGACGCCCCCCCGGTGGGCCGCGTCCCAGAAATCAATGCCGCCGCCGAGGCTGACCACGGCGGCGTCGGGGGTGTAGATCGAGGTCAGACCCTGCAGCCCTTCCGCGTCGATGCGCTGAAACAGCTCCGGGCTGATGCGCCCGTGGGAGTCCGCGTGCGCGGCCAGGATGCGGGCATGGCGCGGGTCCACGCCGTCCCCCTCCAGCGGCAGGACCTCGTTCAGTGCAAGTCGGGCCCCGGGGTCGAGGGCGAACACGCGCGCAGCGCCTGGGCCTCCGCTCGCATCTGCGCCGCCAGGGTGGTCACCTGTTCCACGTCGCGCTTCAAATTCAGCGCCACCAACGCCATGCTGCGGGTGATTTCGTCCGCCTTGCGCTCCATTTCCCGCGCACGCGCCTCGATCTGCGCCGCCGTGCCCAAACCGGTCTGCGAAAGTGCCACCGTCCATCTCCTTTACCTCGTTGATCAGCCCTTCCAGCAGGTCGACAACGGCGGCTTTCACCATGTCTTCAACGGCGCCGGACGGCACCTCGCACTGCAGGGCGAAAATGTGTTGGATGAAGACGTGCCCGAAAACCCGCATGGCGCGGTCCAGCACGCGCTTGGAAATCTCTCCGGCCAGGAAGCGGTCGGCCACGCGCGGACTTAGGTCCAGCACCCGTTGCAAATGCTTCGAGGTGTCCTCGGGATGCATGCGGCGGACGAACTGCGCCGCCCGCCGACCCACGTCGGAAATCGACGGGCTTCCCGCCAATTCCTGGCGTCGCCGTTGCGTGGTCATCGCGCATATCCCTCCGTAGTCATGGGAAGGGAACGGGTAACACCGCCCCTGGGTACTGAATGGGAGTTGAAAATGGTCAAGCTCACAGCGGATGAGGCGCGCCTGCTCGAATTGGCGCGGCGCTGCCCGGAAAGCCCGGCCGCCAAGACGGTGTTCGCCGCGCTGGAGATCGCCCGGCGCCTCGCGCAGCAGCCGAAAAACTGATCAGGCGGCATCGTGTGTCTGTCCCTGTCGTTTTTGACAATCCGAGCCCTGCGGCGGCTGATAATCCGCCGGCACGATGCTTTCGACCTGACGGATGCTGGCCAGTCGCGGATTGCCATCCTCCAGCACATCGTTCGCCGTGTGCCAGCTGACCCCAGCGGCCAGCGACACCTGTTTGATGTTCAATCCACTGTCCTCGACATAGGAGCGGATTCGTTGAAGTGCCTTGTCGACAGTCATGCTGGACCCCGTTTAGGTCCGCCGAGAATGGCAATATACTGCGATATCGGCAAGAGCTTTCTTCGCAGCATATCTAATTTGCCATGCCGACACGCTTTGCGGAATATCGCGACATGATGGACGACGACGATGTCATGGCCGCGCGCCAAAAGCATATTGAGGCGATGAATGCGTTTTTGCGCGACAACAAGAAAGCGCTGCGCAGCATCGCTAATTGGGCCAAGCATTCAGGATGCGCCGCCAATACCCTTGGTGACTTCTTAAAGAATAAGAGAGACAGTCACCTGGACGGTAAAACCATGATAAAACTCGCGCACGGCGCATCCGCTTTGATTAAAAGGGATGTGTCCGTGGCGGAATTGTTGGGTGAAGCGCTGCCATCAGACATAAGGCGAATAGTCGACCTTATCCGCTTGCTCCCTGCTGATCAGCAGGATCTTGAGATCGGTGGAATTCTTCACCGCCTGCGGAAGCTAACTGCTGATGACTAAGCCTTCGCTCCAAATCCACAATTATTGATCTAATATCTATATGTTTTGCACATAAAAGTTCTCGCAACAAAAGTTCTTCATTTTCGGTAAATGCGGCGACCGCACTGACGGTCATATTGCGTCCTCCAGGCCCGAAAGCTTACAAACGTAGTCCCCCCAGCGGTCCGTGCGCCTTTGATCGGGGAAAGAGGGCGCATATACGGCATGAGCTGACGAGTTCCGTGGCGTTTGCGCGTGGCCTAGACGCGCAGATGCCAGCCGCTGTCGGGGGCCAGCCCGCTCAACCCAGCATCTGCATTTATGAATACCTCACGACGCGTAAATCATACAAGGCGCAAAATTACCTTTAGTGGCATTAATGGTATTAACGCGCGCTTAACGGGCATACATATTTAGGCGACTCCGCCCCGTCACCATAACAGCGCCCCACGCTGTGGTGGGAGCTATTCCAGTTTACGATCATCCAAGGCATGACCAAGCTTCATGCCCCTAATCGCATTAGAGAGTGCCGCCTCCGATCGAATGTCAGTCAGGAGGCGCTCGCCGATAAACTCGGATGCGCGACCTCCACGGTTCAGCGATTGGAATATGGCTCAATGGCCCTTTCGCTGGATCGCCTCATCCAGATCGCCGATGCCTTAGATGTTCACCCCAGTGAACTGATCGGCGCCGATGAGGATAGGTTGCGTCTGGATGCTAACCGACTTGCAACCCAAATTGCCGGCCTGCTGAGTTTGGTGGAAAGCCGCCAGTTCGGTGCCGCTGCCGCGCTCGCTGATGACATCGCATCGGCTGCAAAAAAAGCATCTATCAGGCATGGGCTGTAGCACAGCGCCTCACGCAAAATCCTCTGACGATCAACGGTCTGGACGCTAAATTTCAGGGGGAAAGTAGCCCTCTGATTAGCCATATAGCGCGCTGTGGCGCCGGCGCGCCCTGGCTCAGGGACCGCTCATTTCCCGAAAATCGCAATATACTGCGCTTTTCCGTTTGACACGATATCGCGATATACTGCACATCTTGGGCGTCAGTGCCATTACTGACCCGCCCGGTAAAAGCCGGACGGCCGTGCCCAGGGCAGGTCGCCACCACCCTGGGCTCCCACGAATGGGGGCGGCCTTGGACACTTCCAGTGACAGCATGACGTCATCGCCCGGCCCTTGGTCGCCGCGCCCGCGCTTTTGCGCGTTCGAGCGCGTCCGGACACCGGCCGGCAACGGCACCATCATGACGGTGGTCCGCACCCCCGACGGGGACGGCTACCGCTATGAGGTCGCGCTGCCCGACGGACAGATGCCCCTCTTCGACGATTGGCAGCTCTCGACGCCCGAGCCCACGGTAACGGCGCCCACCACCGACACGGGCGGTGAGATCACCGGGACGATTGGCCCCGGCCTGGCCGTGCTGTGCGCGCTGGCCTTGCTGGGCATCGTCATCGCCTTCCCCGACGCCTTCGCCAGCCGCCCGGCGCCCACCGCCGCTCACACGGCGACGCACCTTCCCCGCTGAACACAAGCCGCCGAAGCGTTCGAACGCTTCGCGCCACCCATGAAGGAGTTTCACATGACTGCGGCACCGCCATTTATGAACAACGCGCCCGACTTGGTGATCACGCCGGCCATCACTCGCGGTGAGCATGATGCGCTCATGGCGCGGGTGGCGATCCTGGAAGCGCAGGTTGGGCTACTTCAGGCCATGCGTGCGACCGACGGCAGCATTAATGCCGATGCCTCCTTCATCGAAACGCGGTGTTCAGGAAATCGATAACGCCCTGACGGTTCGGGTGGTCTGGCGCCAGGGCTGCGGCTCGCTGCTTTGCAGCGGTCTTGATGCCAATCACCTCGGCGGACGTAAGAGCGCCCTTCTTCTCCAAGCCCTGAATCAGGCTCTCAAGCAACAGCAATACCCCCAAGGTGCCATGATGGCTTTCTATCGCGTCCATGATTTTCTCCCCGATGACGGCGTTGAAGCCGGCATCGTAAGCGCAACCGGCGCGGGAGTCGATCGAGCTGCCATCCCAGGCGATGCGCAGGGCTGGCAGCCATGACCCGAAATCCCTCTGATCTGGACGCGGCCACGGCCATCGCCGCCCGCATCGAAGCCAAGGCCGTGGCGCTGCTGGCCCCACTGGAACGCGAAATGGCGCTGATGAGCTGGCGCCCTGAATTCAAAGCCATCATGTGGGCCGCCGTGGCCATCGAGGCCCAGCGGCGCGCCGACGCCCAAAGCTCTTAGCCCCACCGCGCGAACCCAAGCGTTCGAACGCTTCCCTCAAGCCATAAGGAGATCGCCCGCCATGAACGACCGGGCCTATGAAATTCCCACCGTCGCCCGCCTGCTGGAAACCCACAACCAGGGTGACGATGGTGCCGCGCTGAATGAGAAGTTCGCCCAGGTCCTGGAAAACCTGGGCGCGCACGTCGCGGAACACCGCGGCACCGCCAAGGGCGAGGTGACCGTCAAGATCACGCTCACCGCCGATCCCAAGGGCGTCGATGTCGAGATCGCGTTCGAGGGCAAGGTGCCCAGGCGGCCCAAGACCAAGGACCGCTATTTCCTGACCGAGCGCGGCAACGCCCTGACCCTGAAGAATCCCAACCAGGGAACCATGTTCGAGGGCCGCGACCTGGGCCGCGCCCCCCGCGCTGGCGCCTGACCTTTCCACTCCACCATCCGAGGACACTATGGAAACCGAGAAAAGCGGCGACACGTCCGCGCTTATCGACTTCGTCACCAGCACCTATGGCCAGTCGCCCATCTCCCTGCCGGTCAAGCCGGAACACCTCGATCCGTTCTATGCCGGCGCGATCCCGCCGGTCGTAGCACTGCCGGATGGCATGCGGCTACATGCGCTCAAGGAATTCGCCGATGCCTTCCGCACCCGGCCGGGGCTGATCAGCGACCGGGCCGTGGTCACCCAGGCCGAAAGCCTGGTTGATTACGTCAACCGGTTCAAGCTGGCGGAGTCCGCGCTGTTCCTGACTGACAACCCCACCGAACCGGCGCTGACGGCGATCATCGACTACCACGGCGCCACGGCGCCGGCGCTGCCCGCCAACTGCAAGCACACCGTCCGCTACGCCTTTCCCCTGACCGACCAGTGGAAGGCCTGGATGAAGGTGACGATCGCCAGCAGCGATCCGCGCACCCTGCTGTCGCAGGAGGATTTCGCCAATTTCATGGAGGATCATCAGAACGACATCGAAAATCCGCCCGCCGACTGGCTGATGCTGACCGGCGATACCCTGGCTGTCGTGCTGGACCTGTTGAACCTGCACGATGACAAAGCGCCCAAGGACGAGGAGGGCAACTACATCGACACCGCGCAGGCCCTGGTGGATGCGAGCGATCCCCAGGACCAGGACGAGGATCGCTACGTCCCGCGCAGCGCCCTCTACAAGTTGCGGCAGAAGCGCTTCGGCAACGTGGTGCGCATGACCAAGCTGGCCCAGGGCGTGTCCCTGTCCCAGGGCAGCAGGGTGACCCAGAACATCAACATCCGAACCGGCGAGCGCGAACTGTTCTTCAAGGAAGAGAACAGCACCCATGACGGGTCCGGCCGGAAGGTGACGGTGCCGGAGATGTTCTTCATCAACATCCCGGTGTTCGAGGGCGACGAACCGCGCCTCCTGCCCGTCCGCGTCTTCTATCGCGCCGGCGGCGGCAGCCTGCGCTGGGGCCTCCAACTCATCGACCCCAATCGCATGCTGCGCCGCGCCGTCGGCGCCGTCGGCCGCCAGGTGGCCGAAGACACCAGCCTGCCCCTGTACTTCGGGAAGGCCACCACCTGATGGGCTCGGACGGGCCGCCGGCGGCCCGTCTGGGACGGGAGAGGGGCGGAAGACGGATGAGGCGCATGCGCCCCCATCGAGGTGGGGGTCGTTCAAACCATAACCTTGGCAACCCGGCCCCTCTCTTTTCAGCCCCTTACCGGCCTGACCGCCGGGGGGGGCTTAGGGCTGCCAGGGCCATGCGGCCAACCTGGAATGCAGGCATCCCC
>NZ_BACU01000037.1 GCF_000333275.1 Azospirillum sp. B4
TCAGATAAGTGCCCATGACCGCCCACGCCCCTGTGATGCCTCGATTCCTCTAGGTACGTGGAACCAAAGGCGCGGTCGTCGCGTGTGCTTGAAAAAAAGCTCAGCGCCGTTCGGCGTAGGCGCGGGCCAGCCAGGCCGCCACCTCGCCGGTGATCTCATCCACCGATGTCAGCGGGATGCGATAGGTGATGCGGTCGCTGGCGTCCGTGGTCTTGACTGGTATCAGGGGCAGGGGATCGCGGCCCAGGGCCAACCCCAAATCGATTCGCCCCTTCCCGGCGGGCTTCGCCTCCGCGAATTTCAGACCGGCGCTGAAGGAGATGATGGTGGACAGGACGGTGGTGGTGACGTCGGGACCCAGCCCTTGCGCCAGCGCCGTCAGACGGTCGCCGATGGGGCGCAAGGCCTCCCGCCCCCCATACAGCTTGTCCAGCCGCTCGGCCGGCGACAGGTCGTGGATGGAGCCCAGGGCCTTGGCGGCGAGAACCTGGGCGGTGGCGCCGCCCAGGCCGTGCGCTTCCTTCAGCCAGCGGGCGCAGGCCTTCGCCTCGCCCGGCCCTTCCGCCTTGATCAGGGCCACCCAGGCGTCCGCGTCCCTGCCGGTCTTGGCCGGCAGGTTGCGCAGGATGGCCGCCATCATGTCGTCGGGGCTTTTTCCCATTTGGGATTAGGCGGCGGTGCCGCCGACGGTCAGCCCGTCGATGCGCAGGGTGGGCTGGCCCACGCCCACCGGCACGCTCTGCCCCTGCTTGCCGCACACGCCGATGCCCTCGTCCAGGCAGCTGTCGTTGCCGATCATGGTGACCTTGGTCAGGGCGTCGGGGCCGTTGCCGATCAGGGTGGCGCCCTTGACGGAGGGGCCGATCTTGCCGTCCTCGATCAGATAGGCTTCGGAGGCTGAGAAGACGAACTTGCCCGAGACGATGTCCACCTGGCCGCCGCCGAAGTTAACGGCATAGAGGCCGCGCTTCACCGTGGACAGGATCTCCGCCGGCGTCTTGTCGCCCGACCGCATCATGGTGTTGGTCATGCGCGGCATGGGCACGCTGCTGAAACCCTGTCGCCGGCCGTTGCCGGTGGGCTTCACCCCCATCAGGCGGGCGTTCATGCGGTCCTGCATGTAACCGACCAGGATGCCGTCCTCGATCAGGGTGTTGCACTGGCTGGGCGTGCCCTCGTCATCCACGGTGATGGAACCGCGGCGGCCTTCCAGCGTGCCGTCGTCCACCACGGTGACGCCGGGGGCGGCCACCCGCTGGCCGATGAGGGAGGAGAAGGCGGAGGTGGCCTTGCGGTTGAAGTCGCCTTCCAGACCGTGGCCGATGGCCTCGTGCAGCAGCACGCCGCACCAGCCCGGCCCCAGCACCACCGGCATCTCCCCCGCCGGCGCCGGGATGGCGGCCAAGTTGACCAGGGCCTGACGCAGCGCCTCGTCCACATGGTGGCGCCAGGTCTCCGGCCGTAGATAGCGCTCATACGCCACGCGGCCGCCGGCGCCGTGGCTGCCGGCCTCCATGCGGTCGCCTTCGCCCACGACGACGGAGACGTTCAGGCGCACCAGGGGCCGGATATCAGCCACGCGGTGGCCATCGGCGCGGATGATTTGCACCGCCTGCCATTCGCCCGTCAGGCTGGCGCTGACCTGGCGCACCCGGGGGTCGCGGCCGCGGGCGTAGGCGTCGATGTCGGCCAGCAGCTTCACCTTGGCCTCGAAGGGCACGATGGCCAGCGGATTGTCGGCGGCGTAGAGGGCGCGGTTGGTGCCCACCGGCGGCTCGGCATAGGTGCCGCCGTGACCGGCCTGCACCGTGCGCACCGTGGCGGCCGCGCGCTTCAGCGCCTCCTCCGACAGGGTGGAGGCGTGGGCGAAACCCGTCGTCTCCCCGGCGACGGAGCGCAGGCCGAAGCCCTGGGTGGTGTCGAAACTGGCGCTCTTCAGCTTGCCGTCATCCCAGAACACGCCTTCGGACTGGGCGTATTCCAGGAACAGCTCCCCATCGTCGCCGCCCTTGAGCGCGTCGGCGACGATCGATTCGGTGCGCGCGCGGTCCAGGCCCGCCCGGGTGAAGAACAGGTCGTCGGTCTGGGCGAGCAGGCTCATGGGCGCGGAACTCCTCAAGGACGGGCGGGCACCGCCTGGGGGCGGGCGCGCGTCTCGTAACATAGTCCAATAACATGGCGTGTCGATGCCGCCACCGCCAGGGGAAAGGGCCCACGGCTCTGCCGCCGGACTGCCGGACAGGGCCGGAAATGGCAGGAACCTGGGATTTTCCAGGCACGCCAAGGCTGTAGCAGCCGACCGCGCCCGTGCCACCCTGGCGGGTCCGGCGGCCGGGCCAGTGCGCCCAACGGTTTGTGATGGGACGCGTTGTCCGCTTTACGTCAAGGATCGGGAACGTTATGGTCTGCCACGATACAGGCGGTCTTTGACCATCGGGCTGCCTGTGATGCTGGGTCAGAACTCCCGGGCAGGTGCCCCGATAGCCCAAGCCGTCGCCGCTTCGTCCCGCCGCAACGGGAGGTAGGGGCGGGGGCCCAGGCGACGGATGACGGGGCGCCCTATAAAGAACGGGAGGGTGGGGCGGCATCCCGCGCCAAGCGGACGCCTGAACAGGGGGCGGTCCGGTCGGCGGGGTCACTAGGACAATCTTCGGGTGGGACGTGTCAGGCGTCCCCGGCAACGAGAGAGTGGTAAGGGATGTCCGTACGCAAGAACGCCGCCGCCTTCGCGGCCCTTTTGACGGCCCTGGCGGGGCGCGCTTCCGTGGCGCTGGCCGACCCGGTGACGAGCATGCCCGAGGCGGGCAAGCTGGGCATGCAGCCCGCCTACTCGCCGGTGGCCGTGCAGCTGGAAAGCTTCCACAGCCTGCTGCTCTACATCATCGTCGGCATCGTCGCCTTCGTGTCGCTGCTGCTGCTGACGGTCATGGTGCGCTTCAACAGGCGCGCGAATCCCGTCCCGTCCAAGACCAGCCACCACACCCTGCTGGAGGTGGCGTGGACCGTGGTGCCGGTGCTGATCCTGGTGATCGTGGCCGTGCCGTCCTTCCGCGTCCTCTATTACGGCGACCGCACGCCCAACCCCGAGATGACGGTGAAGATCACGGGGCACCAGTGGTACTGGTCTTACGAATACCCCGATAACAACGACATCGCCTTCGACAGCAACATCGTCTCCGACAGCGACCTGAAGCCGGGCCAGCCCCGCCTGCTGACCGTGGACAATGAGATGGTGGTACCCGTGGGCACGCCCGTCCGCCTGCTGCTGACCGGCGCCGACGTCATCCATTCCTGGTTCGTGCCCTCGCTGGGCGTGCAGTTGCACGCCGTGCCCGGCCGCATCAACGAGACCTGGCTGCAGGCCAGCGTCGAAGGCACCTTCTACGGCCAGTGCACGCTGATCTGCGGCACCAACCACGGCTTCATGCCCATCGTCGTCCATGCCGTCAGCAAGGAGGACTACAAGACCTGGGCGGAGAAGACCAAGACCGCCGGCATCGATGCCGGCCGTGAATTCCTGGCGTCGCTGGAAGCGGCCAAGGGTGGGGCCACCAAGACCGCCCTGGCGACGGACAACGGCGCCGCGCGCTGAGTCGGCCCCGTCTGACATTTAACCCCGGCAGAGATTAAACGAGGGGAACTGGAATTATGGCGCACGCAGCCCACGACACGGCTCACGACGCGCATCACGACCATAAGCCCGGGTTCGTGAAGCGGTGGTTGTTCTCGACCAACCACAAGGACATCGGCACGCTCTACCTCATCTTCTCCGTGATCGCCGGCCTTATCGGCGGCGCCATCTCGGTCATCATGCGCATGGAGCTGCAGGAGCCGGGCATCCAGGTGCTGAACCACCTTTCGGCCGACATCGGGCAGCAGTGGAACGTGCTGATCACCGCCCACGGCCTGATCATGGTGTTCTTCGTGGTCATGCCCGCCGTCATCGGCGGCTTCGGCAACTGGTTCGTGCCGCTGATGATCGGCGCGCCCGACATGGCTTTCCCGCGCCTGAACAACATCAGCTTCTGGCTGCTGGTCCCCGCCTTCCTGCTGCTGGTCTCATCCTCGCTGATCGGGCCGGGTGCTGGCACCGGCTGGACCATCTACCCGCCGCTGTCCTCGGCGCTGGGCCATAGCGGCCCGTCGGTGGACATGGGCATCTTCGCCCTGCACCTTGCGGGTGCCTCCTCCATCCTGGGCGCGGCCAACTTCATCACCACCATCTTCAACATGCGGGCGCCGGGCATGACCCTGCACAAGATGCCGCTGTTCGTGTGGTCGATGCTGGTCACCGCCTTCCTGCTGCTGCTGGCCGTGCCCGTGCTGGGCGGCGCCATCACCATGCTGCTGGCCGACCGCAACTTCGGCACCCACTTCTTCGACCCGGCCGGCGGCGGCGACCCGCTGCTGTTCCAGCACCTGTTCTGGTTCTTCGGCCACCCCGAAGTGTACATCATGATCCTGCCGGCCTTCGGCATCATCAGCCAGATCATCTCCACCTTCTCGCGCAAGCCGGTGTTCGGCTACCTGGGCATGGCCTACGCCATGGTGGCCATCGGCGTGGTCGGCTTCATCGTCTGGGCGCACCACATGTTCACGGTGGGCCTGAGTGTCGACACCCGGGCCTACTTCACCGCGGCGACCATGATCATCGCCGTGCCGACAGGCGTTAAGATCTTCTCGTGGATCGCCACCATGTGGGGCGGCTCCATCGAGTTCAAGCCGCCCATGGTCTGGGCCATCGGCTTCATCTTCCTGTTCACCGTGGGTGGCGTGACCGGCGTGGTGCTGGCCAACGGCGGCCTGGACGTGATGCTGCACGACACCTACTACGTGATCGCCCACTTCCACTACGTGCTGAGCCTGGGCGCCGTCTTCGCCATCTTCGCCGGTTACTACTACTGGATCGGCAAGATGTCGGGCCGGGAACATCCGGAATGGGCGGCCCACCTGCACTTCTGGACCACCTTCATCGGCGTGAACCTGATTTTCTTCCCCCAGCATTTCCTGGGTCTGCAGGGTATGCCGCGCCGCATTCCGGACTATCCGGACGCCTTCCACATGTGGAACCAGATCTCGTCGATCGGGGCTTACATTTCCTTCGGCTCGACCTTGTTCTTCGTCGTGATGGCCCTTTATACGCTGATGTTCGGCCGGCGCGTGGGCGCCGACTACTGGAACACGGGTGAGACGACGCTGGAATGGACCCTGTCCAGCCCGCCGCCGTTCCACCAGTTCGAGGTTCTGCCCCGCATCAAGTGAGGTGCTGAGGGTGGCACCGGCTGCATAGGCGACGGCCGCGCGGGAGGGGTGGCTTCCCGCGCGGTTTTGCCTGATTAAAGGTGCCGCCGTCCCCCGCATGGGATGGTGACGCCAGATGAGATGCGAAGACTGATGACCGATACCGCCTTCGAGGGCCAGCCCGTTTCCGTCCAGGCCGACAGCCTGCCGGGGGGCGTCGCCGACTACATCGCCCTGCTGAAGCCCCGGGTCATGTCCCTGGTGGTGTTCAGTGGCCTGGCCGGTCTGGTGGTGGCGCCCGGCGCCCTGCACCCTGTGCTGGCGATGGTGGCGTTGCTGTGCATCGCCGTGGGCGCCGGCGCCGCGGGCGCCATCAACATGTGGTACGACCGCGACATCGACGCGGTCATGGAGCGCACGCGCGGCCGGCCCATCCCGCAGGGGCGGGTCAATCCCGACGAGGCGCTGGCCTTCGGCGTGGTGCTGTCCGTCGCCTCCGTGCTGCTGATGGGACTGGCGGTCAACTGGGTGGCGGCCGCCATCCTGGGGTTCGCCAACGCCTTCTATGTCTTCGTCTACACCATGTGGCTGAAGCGCCGCACGCCGCAGAACATCGTCATCGGTGGGGCGGCCGGCGCCTTCCCGCCCATGATCGGCTGGGCCGCGTGACGGGTGATGTCACCATCGGCCCGCTGCTGCTGTTCTGCCTGATCTTCTTCTGGACGCCGCCGCATTTCTGGGCGCTGGCCCTGTTCCGCAGCGGCGATTACAGCCGCGCCGGCGTGCCCATGCTGCCCGTGGTGGCGGGGGAGGCGGCGACCAAGCGCCAGATGCTGGCCTACACCCTGCTGCTGCTGCCCATCGCCATCGCCCCCCACTGGTTCGGTGTGGGCGGCATGGCTTACTTGGTGGGCGCCACGGTGCTGAG
Source organism: Azospirillum sp. B4 (assembly GCF_000333275.1). Taxonomy (GTDB): domain Bacteria; phylum Pseudomonadota; class Alphaproteobacteria; order Azospirillales; family Azospirillaceae; genus Nitrospirillum. The sequence continues at coordinate 6,170 of NZ_BACU01000037.1, forward strand.
CGGCCTTTTCATCGTCTGCGCCGTGCGGGTCATGCTGGACAAGACCCACCGCGCCGCCAAGCAGATGTTCGCTTACTCCATCCTCTACCTTTTCCTGCTGCTCGCCATCCTGATCGGTGAGAAGCTGGTGGCATGACCGCCCCCTCGATTGAGGGCCCCTCCGCATAGGAACCCTGACCGCATGGCCAATACCACCGCTCCTTCAAGCGCCCCCTCGGCCAGCGCCCCCCCGGGGGCGCCGGAACCCGTTCTCGACGCGGCGGAGCGGGGAAGGCGCCAGCGCGGCAAGAACTTGGCGCTATTCTTTTCCCTCTTGGGTTTCGTGGCATTGATCTATGTCGTGGCCATCGTGCGCATGGGGTTGAACACGCCGGCCCCATAGCTTTTTCCCCAAAAAAAGAACCAGGCGGGCGAACCCGCCGCCGTCGACACCGCCCAGGGAGGCGACAGCATGGCAGACATCCCCGGTCCCGATTCCCCGCCGCCCGATCTTCGCCACCGTCCGCCCGCCGGTGCCGATCTGGTGCGGCGCAACCGGCGCATGCTGCTGGGGGCCTTCGCCCTGGTGGCCGGAATGGTGGGCCTCAGCTTCGCCGCCGTGCCCCTTTACCAGGTATTCTGCAAGGCCACCGGCTTTGGTGGCACCACCCAGGTGGCGACCAAGGGTGCCGACCGGGTGGTGGACCGCACCATCACCGTCCGTTTCGATGCCGAGGTGAACCGGGAGTTGCCCTGGCAATTCCGCCCCCTGCAGAACGCCGTGACGCTGAAGCTGGGTGAGGTGCGGGAGATCCGCTACCACGCCAAGAATCTGTCAGAGAAAGCGCTGGTCGGCACCGCGACCTTCAACGTCACGCCCGACAAGGCCGGCATCTATTTCAACAAGATCCAGTGCTTCTGCTTCACCCGCCAGCGGCTGGAGCGGGGGCAGGAACTGGACATGCCCGTCAACTTCTTCGTCGATCCGTCGCTGGCCGATGATCCACACATGAAGGACGTGGCCACAATCACCCTGTC
>NZ_BACU01000036.1 GCF_000333275.1 Azospirillum sp. B4
CGACATTGGGCCGGCCGATGATAGCGACCGTCAAGCGGCGGGGACTCGCCATAACTAAAACGCCTTATCGATACGCGAAGAGGTCGCCGTCGTCCGTCAGCACATACAGGGTGTTGTTGGCCACGATGGGGGCCACGCTGATGGGGTCGTCGAACTCTGTCTTGTTGAGGATGTCGCCGTTGGCGGGCGACGCTTCCACAACCTGCCCCAGGCTGTTGGCCATAATCAAGCGTCCACCGGCTGCGATAGGACCAACCCAGTTAATCGGATCCTTGCGCTTCTCCGGATTCTCCCAACGTTCCAGCTGCTTGATCCAGCGGACGCGGCCGGTATCACGGGTCAGCGCCACCAATTGGGCCTCGTTGTTCAGGACGAACACCCAGTCGCCCACCACCGCCGGCTGGTTCTGGCCGCCGACATCCTGTTCCCAGATGTGCTGGCCGGTGCGCTGGTCGATGGCGACCATGCGACCGGAATAGCTGATGGCGAACACCTGGTTGTGATCCACGACCGGCAGGCCCTTGATGTCCGCCAGGTTGGCCAGGTTGGCGCCCCGGCGCGACGACGCCAGGTTGTCGCTCCACGCCGGGTGGCCGTTGTCCACGCGCAGCGCGTACAGCTCGCCCGAGGAATACGGGATGATGGTGACGTCGTTGTCCACCGCGGCGCTGGCCCCGCCCAGGAGGGCCGCCGGCTCGGGGAAGCCCGCATGCGTCCACTGCAGCACGCGGTTGTTGGACGCCAGCACGATGCACTGGTTGTCGATGGTCACGACGAAGACGCGGCCGCCGGCGACCGTGGGGCCGGAGCGGATGGGGGCGGCGATGCGCTGACGCCAGGCGACCTTGCCGTCCTTGGGATCGACCTTGATGGCTTCGCCATAGCCGGTGGTGACGAACACGGCACCGTCACCCACGGCGACGCCGCCACCCATGGCGGAGCCTTCCTGCTCAGGCCGCTTCATCTCGCTTTCCCACAGGCGCTTGCCCGGGCCTCATGAAGG
>NZ_BACU01000035.1 GCF_000333275.1 Azospirillum sp. B4
TGCAAGGCGCTGAGGAGGAGAACGCGCTCCACTGGCATGTCGTTGGCGAAGTTCCACAACGCCGTCACCTCATCTTCTGTGACGATCATGGCGGCGAGGAAGCGCCAGACCTCCTCCTGGTCCCTTCGGGCCAGGCTGAAGGCGTTGGCCTTGGTCAGTTCCTCCTGCAGGGCCGACACGCTGGGCATTTCCTCGGCCAGCCACAGCGCCGCGAGGAAGCCGCGCATCTGGTCATGCCGGAACTCGTGCAGCCTGCCCACCTGCCGCAGGACGCGGATTCCCTCGCCCGTGAGCGCCTTCAGCGCGGTATCGCCCAGCCTGGCCGCGTCCCCGTCGGCGATGTCGCGACGGCGTTCCGTCACCATCGTCCAGGCCAGGGCCTTCAGCCCGTCCAGGCGCAGCGCCGGGCCGGTCGCCTCGGTGGCGCGCGCCAGGATGGCCCGGTAGAGCGCGATGCGGTTCCCGGGTAGGTCCGCCCTTGCCGGATCGGCCCCTGCCAGATCGGCGATCAGCCGCAAATCGTAACCGGACAGGATGGCGTCGCCCAGGCCCGCGGTGTTGATGCGCCGGTCCAGTTCCCCGCCCTTCTCGGCTCCCAGCCAGAGGTCGAGCAGGCCTTGCCGCAGCTGCGCCAGGTCCTTGGGCATCCGCCAGAGCGTCCAGTCCCCCTCCCCCGGTGGGGCCTGCGAGGTGACCAGGAGGCGCACCTGGGGGAATTGCCGGGCGAAGGCGACGAGGGCCTCATCGCGGTCGGCTTCGTTCATGCCGTCCAGCGCCAGGGCGATGGACCCCGCCTTCAGCATGGCGCGGACCGTCGCAGGGTCCAGGTCGCCCAGGCCGAACATCTCAAAGCGCCGCCGCACGGCTTCGATCACCCAAGACTCCGGCCGGCCCGGCTCGGGTGGCGAGAGCGCCGCATAGTGGCGCACCGGCAGCATCACCAGGATGAAGCCGAAGCGGCGCGCGGCGGACCTCAGCGACGCGCCGTCCTCGGCGGCAAAATAGCGGCGCTCCCAGGCGGCGAACACGCTGCTCTTGCCCATGCCGCTGCGCCCCTGCAGCCAGAGGCGCGGCGCGTGGCGCANCAAGGACAGCAGGTCCGAAGCCTGGGACACGGCGCTCCCGGCGGCGTCCGTCACCGGCGGGTCGAGATAGGGCGCGT
>NZ_BACU01000034.1 GCF_000333275.1 Azospirillum sp. B4
TGCATGATGTCGGGGCCCTTGGCGAAGATGCGCTCCTCAACCTTGATGCCGCAGTCAGTCAGTATCTGGGTGTAGGAGACGGCGCCGAAGTGGGCCAGCTTCAGGTTGCCCAGGCGCACGGTGTCTTCCGCCGCGGCCGGCAGGGCCGACAGCGACAGGGCGGACGCGGCCATCAACGCGGCCAGCAGGGTTTTCTTGGGCAGAGTCTTCGTGGACTTCATGGAAAGGAACCTCCCGGACTTGGTATCCAACGGCCGCCGATCGACGCCGGCGGTTCCGAACAGGCATTGGAACTGGACCCATCTTAGCAGAAGCCGTGCCAACACCCGGCCGGTCGCCCGGCGGGTAGCGGGAATGCGGGCGAAGGCCAGCATTCCGGCGGGCTTCCCGCCGAGGGCGCTGGATGGGGAAGGGGCTGGCCCGCCGGCGGTCCGGCGGTTTTCCCGGCATGGCCGGGTGGGCGTTGTAACCTTTTCCGCCGTTGAGGATGACGCGCGGCCGGCCGATAGTCCACAGGCGAACGTTGTCCGGGGCGGGGCCGGACCACTGTACGGGGGGCATCAATGGCCGGCACCACCTTAATGCGCGCGACGCTGTTCGGCCTGCTGCTTCAGGTGATCATGGTGATCGCTGGCCATCTCAGCCCAGCCATCGCCGAATTCTTCCCCGTCGGCGGCATGCTGATCTCGTTGGTGGCCGGCTTAGTCCACGGCCGCGCGAAACCGGCATGGAAAACGGCGGTCGTGGGCGGGGCCGTGGCCGGTGGCGCCTGCGCCCTGCTGGGCATCTTGGTGTCCTGGCTGCTGGGTGACGTGCCGGCCCTGATCCTGGCCATGGGGACGGCCATGTCAGCTCTCACCGGCGCCATCGGCGGCCTGGTCGGTTGGCGCCTGCCCCGGGCCCTCGCCTGAGGCGGCCGCTGTCCTCAGCCGGCTTCCTGCATGGCGTGGAGGAATCCCTCCACCTCCTGGCGCAGGCGTTCCGCCTGGCCGGACAGCTCCGCCGCGGCGCCGTGCAGCTGCAGGGAGGCCGACTTGGTGGAGCCGGCGCTCTGCAGCACCTCGACGATGTCCTGCGCGACGGTGGAGGTCAGGTGGGCCGCCTCCGTCACGTTGCGGCTGATCTCCCCCGTCGCCGCCCCCTGCTGCGCCACGGCGGACGCGATAGTGCTGGAGCTTTGGTCGATATCCCCCATGGTGCGGGCGATGGCGCCGATGGTGTCGCTGGCGTGGCGGGCGGCATCCTGCACGGCCGCCACCTTGGCCTGGATGTCCTCCATGGCGCGGGCGGTCTGGCTGGCCAGGTTCTTGACCTCGCCCGCCACGACGGCGAATCCCTTGCCCGCCTCGCCCGCGCGCGCCGCCTCGATGGTGGCGTTCAGCGCCAGCAGGTTGGTCTGGCTGGCGATTTCCTGGATGAAATTGACCACGGTGCTGACGTCGCCGGCCACTCCTTCCAGTTCCGCCACCAGGCCCTGGGCGCGGTTCACTTCCGCCACGCCGTCGCTCGTGATGCGGGCCGTGCGTTCCACCTGATGGCCGATCTCGGCGCTGCTGGCCGCCAGCTGCTCCACCGCCGCCGCCACCGTCTCGGCATTGGCGGTGGCGTCGCGGGCGTTGGTCGCCACCTGTTCCGACCGGGTGCTGGTGTCATCCGCCTGGTGCGACAGGGCGGAGGAGGTGGCGTCCAGTTCCGTGGCCGCCGCCGCCACGCCGCGCAACTGGCCGCCCACGGCGTCGTTGAAGCTGCGGGCGATGGCCTCCATCCGCGCCTGGCGGCGCAACTTGGCCTCATTCTCCTGCGCCGTCCGCGCCTCCAGGATGCGGGCCTTGGCGGCATTTTCCTTGAACACGGCCATGGACCGGGCCATGGCCCCCACCTCATCGGCACGGGCGGCCCCCGGCACCGCCACCTCCAGATCGCCGCCGGCCAGCCGGTCCATGGCGCGGGTCAAGCCCGCCAGCGGTCGAATGACACGGCGGACGGTGACCATCAGGATGGCGCCGATACTGAGGATGAACAGCAGGCCGGTGATGACCAGGCTGCGCGTCTGCGAGGCGCGGAAGCCATCGATACGGGCCTGCAGCAGGCGGTCCAACTCCGCCGACGCGGCGGCGTTGAAGCGCTGGAGGGTATCCATCAGGGCATGGACCTGCGCATCGGGCGGCGGCGCCTTCTGCACGGCGGCGATGAAGTCGTCCAGGCCGTGGGCCGCCTCCTTGTAGCTGGAATCCAGCCCGCGCTTCAGGCTGCCGTCGGCATTGCCGGAATAGCCGGACGCCACGGAGGCGTCGATACCGTCGGCCACCGCCTTCAGCCCACCCAGCGCCACGAAGAACGCCACTTTGTCGTCGCCCTGGTTCGCATGGCTGGCTTTGGCCGTTATCGCCATGTCGGCGGCACGGTCCAGCGCATCGGGCAGTTTGCCCAGCACCAGGTCCATGGCGTAGTAGCTGTCCAGGTCCGGATCCAGGATCAGGTTGGACTTGTCACCCACCCGGGCGATCAGGGCGCGCACCTCCTTCAGGGCGGACGCCAGCGTGGCGGCGTTCCCGGTGGCCGCCCCAGTGGCAGCGATGCGCAGGGCCTTGGCGGTGCTGGCCGCCAGGTCGGCGCTTTCCATACCGGCGCCGAAGCGCCGCTCCAACCCTTCCACCTCGGTGGCGGCATCCTTCAGGGCGGCGGCGGATCCGGTGATAAGGCCGCGGTCCACCGACAGCTCCACCGCCGACAGGCCGCGCAGATAGCCGTTGCCCACCAATTCCTTGTCCGCGAAATCGATGGCGATGTTCTGTTGCGCCAGCAGCGCCCACAGCAGATAACCCACGGGCACCAGGAAGAGCAGGGAGGTCAGACCCAAGGTATGGGCGATGCTTTTGAAGCGGAACATGATCGGTCCAGGCCGGAAATTCATTGCCAAGAACATATGACAAAGATGCGGTCTAGTGCCACACCCGATGTAATCGCTCCCACTTACATTGATTTCGGTTAACGCAAGATTAATCCAATGTCTGGTTTCATTAATTGAACCTTATCCAACCAAAAAATCCCGATGGAAAGGACCTCGCAGTTCTTGCGCACCCACTTGAGTGATCAAGCGGCGTAGGCGGCGGGGGCGATTTGCGCTATGACGGCCCCCAAGCGGCCGCACGGCCGATGGGGTTCCTGCCTTTCGGAGAGCTTGGATGAACCGTTCCCTGTACGCCCGGGGCTGTGCCGCCCTGGCGTTGACCTTGAGCGCGGCCCTGGCCGTCGCCGGACCCGCCACGGCGGCCGAGTCCGCCGGCCATGGCCTGACGGCGCTGGAGTTGGCCACCCTGGACCGCGCCAGCGACGCGCGGGTTTCGCCCGATGGCCGCCAGATGGTTTATGATGTCCGCACCGTTGACTACGACAACAACAAGTCGGCGCATGCCCTGTGGCTGAAGGACCTGGCCACAGAGGGCGAAGGCCACCGCCTAGCCATTTCCGACGGTGGCGCCAGCAGCCCGCGCTGGTCGGCCGACGGCAAGAGCCTGTATTTCCTGTCCGGCCGTTCCGGCAGCCAGCAGGTATGGAAGACGGACGCCGCCGGCACCCAGGCCACCCAGGTGACGACCCTGCCCCTGGACGTCGGCAGCTTCAACCTGGCGCCGGATGGCAAGCACATCGTCGTCTCCATGGCCGTGTTCCCCGGTGCCGAGACGGGCGACAAGCCGGCCAAGCCGGCGCAGATCGCCAAGTCCAGCGGCGTGGTGTTTGACAAGCTGTTCGTCCGCCACTGGGACGAATGGGCCGACGGCACGCGCAACCACCTGTTCGCCCTGGCTCTCAACAACGAGGGCACGGCCACGGGTGCTGCCGTGCCACTGATGAAGGGCTTCGACGGTGACGCGCCGGGCAAACCCTTTGGCGACGATTCAGAGATCACGATCAGCCCCGACGGCAAGACGGTGGTGTTCACCGCCCGCCTGGCCGGCCGGACGGAGCCGTGGAGCACCAACCTGGACCTGTGGCAGGTCCCTATGGACGGCAGCGCCGCCCCCGCCAACCTGACGTCCGGCAACGCCGCCATGGACACGGGGCCGGTGTTCAGCCCCGACGGGTCCAAGCTGGCCTGGCGCGCCATGAAGCGCGCGACCTTCGAGGCCGACCGCTACGGCATCATGGTCCGCGACCTGAAGAGCGGCGAGACGCGGGAGATCGACCCCACCTGGGACCGTTCCGCCGACACGCTGGCGTGGACGGCCGATGGCCGCACCCTGCTGACCACGGCCTATGATGTGGGCCAGTCCAAGCTGTTCTCCGTCGACGTGAAGTCGGGTGCCGTGAAGGCGCTGACGGGTGAGGGCCACGTGACGGCCATCGACCTGGTGAAGGGCGGCGACAAGGGCGTGGTCTACATGTCCGACAGCCTGTCCGGCCCCTCCCAGGCCTATCAGGTGTCGCTGAAGGGGGGCACGCCCAAACAGCTGACCCACGTCGGCGGCGCCAAGCTGGCCGGCATCACCATGGGCGCCTTCGAACAGTTCAGCTTCCCCGGCTGGAACAATGAGACCGTGCACGGCTATGTCGTGAAGCCGGCCAATTACCAGGAAGGGCACAGGTACCCCGGTGGCCTTCATCATCCACGGCGGTCCCCAGGGTTCCTTCGGCAACGCCTGGAGCTTCCGCTGGAACCCGCAGGCCTACGCCGGCGCCGGCTACGCCGTGGTCATGATCGACTTCCACGGTTCCACCGGCTATGGCCAGGCCTTCACCGACGCCATCAGCCAGCATTGGGGTGATCGCCCGCTGGAAGACCTGCAGAAGGGTTGGGCCGCGGCGCTGGCCAAGTACCCCTTCCTGAACGGCGACCGGGCCTGCGCCCTGGGCGCCAGCTATGGCGGCTTCATGATCAACTGGATCGCCGGCAACTGGAACGGCCCGTGGAAATGCCTGGTGAACCACGACGGCGTCTTCGACAACCGCATGATGGGCTATTCCACCGAGGAACTGTGGTTCAGTGAGTGGGAGAACGGCGGCAAGGTTTGGGAGAACCCGGCCGGCTACGAACGCTTCAACCCCGCCAACCACGTCGACCAGTGGACCAAGCCGCAGCTGATCATCCACGGCGGCCGTGACTTCCGCATCCCGCTGGAACAGGGCCTGGGCGCCTTCACCGCCCTGCAGCGCAAGGGCGTGCCCAGCAAGCTGGTCTACTTCGCGGATGAGAACCACTGGGTGCTGAAGCCCCAGAACTCCGTCCAATGGCACCAGGAGGTGCTGGGCTGGCTGAACCAGTGGACGGGCGAGGCCAAGTAAGGCCGAAGCTCGCACTCGCCGGAAATGGGAAGGGGCCGTCCGCAGGGGTGGCCCCTTTTCTTTTCCGTCAAAGATGGGGGCTCACGTCGCTGGTTGGGTTTCCACCTTGCGCACCTCACCGCCAAACCGTTGCTGAACGACGGTAATTAAGCTCGGTTGGTCCGTGTAGACCTCGACGAAGCTTGTGTCGAAGGCCTTGATTTCCACCAACGCATTATGGATCAGCGGTTCCATTGGTCCATCGGCGCTGAAGCAGTCCCCCGTCAGGCGGGGGATTTCATGGCGCGGGACCAAGGCGAAAACGCCGTCCAGCAACTGTGGGATGTTCCGAATGCGATGAAGCAGATCGGCCAGTGCAGGCACCGGGATAGGCTCCAGAACTTCATACTCCGTCAATCGAGCGCCGAGGCCATCGACAGCACCCGCATACCAGTCGCCGCCGGCCAACGCGGGAACGGCGGCAATGAAATCCAGGACGGTAGCCACTTGCGCGCCCGTGCAAGTCACGCGGTCGTCATCGATGTCATTGCCGCGAATTTGAAGGACCAGCATGAGTACCCTGTTTCAGGGCTTAGGAAGCAGGGCACTATTCCACCATTCCGGCATGGAAGGCAGGGCTATTTGAAGCGGTCGCGTCATAGCTTGATAACCCAACCCCGGTTTCCTACGACAATCATGCTGGCCACCTTTAACCCATCCTTTTCGCCCGGCTCATCGCCGTCTCGATGTCCGGCAGGAACACCGTCAGGATGCCCAGGGCCGGCAGGTAGGCGCAGACCTTGTAGACCGTGGTGATGCTGGTGGCATCCGCCAGCCAGCCCAGGGCGGCGGCGGCCACACCGGCGATGCCGAAGGCCAGGCCGAAGAACAGGCCGGCCACCGTGCCGACCTTGCCCGGCATCAGTTCCTGGGCATAGACGACGATGGCCGGGAAGGCGCTGGCCAGGCAGATGCCGATGACACCGCTGAGCACGCCGGTCCAGAACAGGTTGCGTAGGGGCAGGACCAGGGTGAAGGGCAGCACGCCCAGGATGGACCCCCAGATGACGTGCTTGCGCCCGAAGCGGTCGCCGATGGGGCCGCCGGCGATGGTGCCCACGGCGGCGGCACCCAGGAAGATGAACAGGTGCAGCTGCGCCGATTCAACCGACAGGCCGAAGGTCTGGATCAGATAGAAGGTGAAATAGCTGGTGATGCTGGCGAGATAAACGTACTTGGAGAAGATCAGCACCAGCAGGATGACGAAGGCCAGGCTGACCTGGCGCTTGGACAGGCCGGTCAGATCCTCCCGCGCCGCCTTGGCCGCCTTGGGCTTGGCGTTGCGCTTGTACCACAGGCCGATGTTGGCCAGCACGATCATGCCCAGGAAGGCCGCCAGCGAGAACCAGGCGATGCTGCCCCGGCCATGCGGCACGATGATGAAGGCCGCCAGCAGCGGCCCCAGGGCGGAGCCGGCATTGCCGCCCACCTGGAACAGTGATTGGGCCAGGCCGTGCCGTCCGCCCGACGCCATGCGGGCGACGCGCGACGATTCCGGGTGGAAGACGGACGACCCGGTGCCCACCAGGGCGGCGGCCAGCAGAACCAGGGGAAAGCTGGGCGCCGTCGCCAGCAGCAGCAGGCCCACCAGGGTGAAGCCCATGCCGATGGACAGCGAATAGGGCTTGGGCTTCGCGTCGGTGTAGAGGCCGATCAGCGGCTGCAGCAGCGAGGCGGTGATCTGGTAGACCAGGGTCACCAGGCCCACCTGGCTGAAGCTGAGGTCGAAGCTGCCCTTCAGGATGGGATATATGGCCGGCAGCATCGACTGCATCATGTCGTTCAGCAGATGGCAGAAGCTGATGGCCCCCAGCACCGTGAACACCGTGCCGCCGGCCTTGGCGACGTCGACGTTGGGAATGGGGGCATTGGAAATGGGGGCATTGGGAACGGGGCCCCTGGGGATGGGGGGCGGCGCATCTTCCATGGCGCCTTGCGCTTGGCTCACCGGCGGTACTCCCTCACAGAATCGGCCCCTGCCGTGGCAGGGGCTCTTGGCGACTGAATGGTGTGGCGGCTTGCTTTTCCGCCGCCGATGGACAAGCTATCGCGTGAGGGGTGGGCCTGCTTACGGGCCTAGGCCAGATTATATCGCGAATGGGCCAAAGCCATGGTGCGTAACATCCGCTCGCAGTTGTTGGAGGCCTTGCCCGACCCTGTCTTCGCGGTGGGCAATGACTATCCCCAGGGCCTGGTCCTGCCGCCGCACCAGCACAGCCGCTGTCAGTTGCTGTACGGCATCCGGGGTGTCATGACCGTGGCCACGGCCCAGGGATCCTGGATGGTGCCGCCGGAAAGGGCGGTGTGGATACCCGCCGGCGTGGTGCATGAGGTTGAGGTGGTCGCCGGTCCGGGCGCCATGCGCAGCCTGTTCATCACCCCGGCCGTCCTGCCGGCGGCGCGACAGGCCGGCGCGCTGGATCCAAGGGCCGGACAGTGCCAGGTGGTCGGCATCTCCCCCTTGGTGCATGCGCTGCTGGTCGAGGCGGCGGAGTTGCCGGCCGAGGTGCCGGCGGAAAGCCGGGGCAGCCTGATCATGGCGCTGCTGCTGCACGAATTGCCGTCGCTGCCCGTGCTGCCGCTATCCATGCCCCTGCCCACCGACACGCGGCTGGCGGCGCGCTGCCGCGCCTTCGTCGTCGATCCCGATCCCCACGCCACCATTGATGGCTGGGCGGACGGGCTGGGCATGAGCCGCCGCGCCTTCACCCGCCAGTTCCGCCGCGAAACCGGCCTCAGCTTCGCCGCCTGGCGCCAGCAGGCCTGCTTGTTCGCGGCATTGCCGCGCCTGGCGGCGGGGGAGGCGGTGACCACCGTGGCGCTGGACCTGGGCTATGACAGCCCCGCCGCCTTCACCAGCATGTTCAAGCGCCTGCTGGGCGTGCCGCCCAGCCGCTATCTGCGGGCGGAAACCGCCCCGCCGCCGGCCTGGTCCTGAGCCACCGGCTCGCCCGCGTTAAGTTCCCGCCTCAGTCGATGATGGCCACGGCCCGGGTCCAGCCGGCGGAGGCACCCTTGATCTTGGCCGGGAAGCAGGAAACGGTGAAGCCCGTGGCCGGCAGCGCCTCCAGGTTGTGCAGCTTTTCCAGGTGGCAGTAGCCGATGTCGCGGCCGGCCTTGTGGCCTTCCCAGATCAGGCCCGCGTCCTTGGTTTCAGCGAACTTCTTGGCCGTGTGGGGGAAGGGGGCGTCCCAGCTCCACGCGTCCGTGCCGGTGACGCGCACGCCCCGTTCCGTCAGGTACAGCGTGGCCTCCCGCCCCATGCCGCAGCCGGCCCCCAGGAAATCGGCCTGGCCGTAGCGGGAACCGGCGCGGGTGTTCACCAGCACGATGTCCAGGGGCCGCAGGGTATGGCCGATGCGGGCCAACTCGGCCTCCACCTCCGCCGCCGTCACCACGTGGCCGTCGGGCAGGTGGCGGAAGTCCAGCTTCACACCGGGGTTGAAGCACCATTCCAACGGCACCTCGTCAATGGTGATGGCCCGCTCCCCCTTGTTCATGGTGGAGGCGTAGTGCCAGGGCGCGTCCAGGTGGGTGCCGTTGTGGGTGGACAGGCGCACCGTCTCGGCCGCCGCGAATTCCGCGTCGGGCATGTCATTGGGATCGAGGTCGGGGAAGAACACCTTCAGTTCGCCCAGCGTCTCCTTATGTGTCTGGTAGTCGATGTGCGGCCGCATGAAGGGCGGGTCGGCCACCGTGTCATTGTCCAGCGTGACCGAGATGTCGATGAAGGTGCGGGCCATGGATGCGGGTCCTGTCAGTGCCGATCAAGGGGACGGGACCAACCGGGATAGCCCCAGGCCGGCCGATATCGTGATCCTCCCGTCTTGGGCGGCATTAGACCGGGGGTGGATGCCAAACACAAAATCGATAAAACCCATGCATCGCCATCGGCGAAGGGGATAGGTGCCGCAAGACGGCACCCCGCCTGATCCTGACAGGATTGGGCGGCAATCCCATGTAGAACGGATGCCGCAGCCCCTTAACCCCGGCCACCGGCCCCGGTATAAGGCGGGCTGGGGCTGGATTTGGGGACCCATCGGCCATGGCTGTGGAAGAGTACCGGGAACGGGTGAAGTCCGAGAAGCGCGCGGCGGCGCTGGCCGCCGCCGGCGAGGCGTTCCTGCGCCAGGGCTATGACCGCACCACCCTGGCCCAGGTGGCGAAGGCCGCCGGCATTTCCACGGGCACCCTGTTCAAGCACTTCCCCACCAAGGCGGCGCTGTTCGGCGGCATCATGGAACAGCTGTGGGAAGCGGATCCCGAGTTGCGGCGCCCGCTGCCGCCGGCCGGAAACCCTGTCGCCGGCCTCACCGCCATCGGCCATGATTACGCTGGCAAGCTGCGCCAGCCGCGCACGGCCCCCCTGTTCCGCCTCATCATCGCGGAGGCGCCGCGCTTCCCCGAACTGGGCCTGGCGCTGTTCCAGCGGGGAAAGGCGCCCTATCTGGATCGTCTGCACGCCTATCTGCGGTCGGAGATCACGGCCGGCACCATGGCGGTGGGCGACGTGCCGCTGGCCGCGCGCCAGTTCCTGGGCATGATCAACGACCTGATCTTCTGGCCCACCTTCTTCGCCGCCGACCAGAGCCTGAACGATGCCGAGGTGGCGCGGGTGATCGATGAGGCCGTGCTGACCCTGCTGGGGCGCTACGGCAGGGATTAGGGGGCTGGCGGCCCCGAGGGCTTCAGGCGCTGGGCGAACAGCCAGTCCCGCCAGCCGGGCGCCAGCACCATGTCGGGCGGCACCCGGTGCTCCATGCCTTGATAGCGCACAAAGATCGGGCCGCCACCGGCTTGGGCCACGGCCTCCGCCCAGGCATGGTCGTTGTCGAACGGGTTCTCGGTGTCCTTGTCGCCGTGCACCAGCATCGTTGGCACCCCGGCCACGGCCGCCGCCTGGTCCCGGTCCGGCGGCACCGCGGAGAAGGCGACCGCGGCGGCGAAGCGCCCCGGACGGGCCACCAGGGCGTCCAGCGCCGCCGACGCCCCCATGGAAAAGCCCACGACGTAAATCCGCGCCGGGTCGATCGGCAGGCGCCCGGCCAAGTCGTCGACCAGGGCCAGCACCGCGGGCAGGGAGGCGCCGGGATGGCTGGCCAGCCGGCCGCCGGAACCGGGCGCGTAGTCGGCGCTGCGCACGTCCACCTGGGGCGCCACCACATAGGCGGGGAAGCGCTGGCGCAGCGGGGGCAGGGACCAGGCCTTGGCGAATCCCGTCATCTGGCCGGTATTATCCTGGCCGATGCTGCCGGAGCCGTGCAGGACCACCACCAGGGGCAGCCTGGCCGCCGCCGGCTGGGCCGCCACCAGCGCCGGGGCCAGCAAGCGATAGGGCACGGTGCGGCCATCGGGCGCGGTGTAGCTCTTGGCCACGAAATCATCGCTCAGCGGCGCCTTGATGACCTCGTCCAAAGCCTTTAGATCGTCCGGCAGTGGGGCGTAGGGCAGGACGCGCTCCTCCACGCGCCCGGTCCCGGCCTGCGCGGCGGGGATCACACATGACATCAAGACCAACGCCCAACCCATCGCCCGCACGGCATTCTCTCCCGTCAATTCGTCAGCACAATTGGGGCATGGCCGTTGACCAGCAAGCGGTCGCTCTCATCCTTCAGCGTCACGCCCGTCACCTGGCGGCGCAGCGCCTCCCGCAGCAGCCATGCCAGCTTGAACGCCGCCAGGTCGTGGCTCAGCCCGCCGTCGCGGATGTTGGACAGGCAATTGCGCTCCGCATCCAGGCGGCCCGGCCTCGGGTTCAGCGTGAGGTAGACGCCCAGGCTGTCGGGGGCGGACAGGCCCGGCCGCTCCCCGATCAGCACGGCCACGGCGCGGGCGCCGAGCACCTGGCCCACCCGGTCACCCAGCGCCACCCGCGCCTGGCTGGCCACCACCACGGGCGCCAGACGCCAGCCGGCCCCCCGCGCCCAGGGCAGGAAGGCATGCAGCAGGGGCAGGGCCTGGCGGTGCACCGCCGTGGCCGACAGACCGTCAGCCACGACGATGGCGAGGTCCGGAGCCATATCGGGGCTGGTGGCTGGCAGGGCCGACAGCAGCGCCTGTCCGGCCGGCGCCAGCAGGCGGCCCAGGTCGGGGCGGCTCAAATAGGTGGCGCGATCAGGTGCCGCGCTTTGCACCCGCACCGCCGCCAGCCCCATCGCATTCAGCCGGGCGGCGATCGCGGGAGCGTCGAAAGGGGTGTGTACGGCGTCACGCGCCTGTGCATGGGCCAAGGCGAAGCGCAGCACCTCCGCCGTGGGCAGGCTGTCGCCCACCCGACCCAGGGCGATGCGCGCCGGCGTGACCGCGGCCAGGTGCCGCCAGGCGTCGGGCGTCACGGGGGGCCGGCGCCGGTCGTCCGTCATCGCCAGCCCGCCAGCAGGGGGTGGCCCGGGGACTGGGGCAGGGGTCGGCCATCGGCTCCGGCGATACCCATGGTCGCCAGCCAGGCCTCGAACTCCGGCGCGCGCTTCAGCCCCAGCAGGCGCCGGACATACAGCACATCATGGAAGGAGGTGGACTGGTAGTTCAGCATGACGTCATCGGCCCCCGGCACGCCCATGACGTAGGAGACGCCGGCCGTGGCCAGAAGGGTCAGCAGCGTGTCCATGTCGTCCTGGTCGGCCTCCGCATGGTTGGTGTAGCAGACGTCGCAGCCCAGCGGCAGGCCCAGCAACTTGCCGCAGAAATGGTCTTCCAGCCCGGCACGGATGATCTGCTTGCCATCGTACAGGTATTCGGGCCCGATGAAGCCCACCACCGTATTGACCAGCAGGGGACGGAATTCCCGCGCCACGGCATAGGCCCTGGCCTCCAGCGTCTGCTGGTCCACGCCATGGTGGGCACCGGCGGACAGGGCGCTGCCCTGGCCCGTCTCAAAATACATGACGTTGTCGCCCACCGTTCCGCGCTTCAGCGCCAGCGCCGCCTCCATGCCTTCGCGTAGCAGGGCCAGGCTGACGCCGAATCCCTCATTGGCGGCCTGGGTTCCCGCCACCGACTGGAACACCAGGTCCAGCGGCACGCCCCGGTTCATCAGTTCGATGCTGGTGGTCACGTGCGTCAGGACGCAGGCCTGGGTGGGAATGGCGAAGCGCTGGATGACGCCATCGATCAGGCGGGCCAGATCCGCCAGGGTGGCCAGGCTGTCCGATACCGGGTTCAGGCCGATGACGGCGTCGCCGCAGCCGTACAGCAGCCCATCCAGGATGCTGGCGGCCACGCCGCCGGGGTCGTCGGCCGGGTGGTTGGGCTGCAGCCGCACGGCCAGCGTGCCGGGCAGCCCGATGGTGTTGCGGAAGCGGGTGACCACCCGGCATTTGGCGGCCGCCAGGATCAGGTCCTGGTTGCGCATGATCTTGGACACGGCCGCCGCCATCTCCGGCGTCAGGCCGGGGGCCAGCGCCGCCAGCGCGGCGCCATCCGCCTGGTCCGACAGCAGGAAGTCGCGGAAGCCGCCCACCGTCAGGTGCGAGATGGGCGCGAAGGCGGCCGCGTCGTGCCGGTCCAGGATCAGGCGGGTGACCTCATCCACCTCATAGGGGACCAGCGCCTCGGTCAGGAAGGTCTTCAGCGGCAGGTCGGCCAGGCATAGCTTGGCCGCCACGTTCTCCTCCGCCGACTGGGCCGCGATGCCGGCCAGCCGATCGCCGGACCGGGGCGGCGTCGCCTTGGCCATCAGGTCCTTCAGGTCGACGAAGGTCCAGGTGCGGGGGCCCAGGATGATGCGGTAGGGCGCATGCGCGGCCAAGCTCTGCCTCCAGCAACCGGCGGATGGGGTTCGATCATGCCATCGATCACGATAAAGGAGAACGGGGATGGGGGTTCCGGAACCGCGACAGGCGGTTTAGAATTTATTGCATGCCAAGGACTTGGCGACCAACCGCGGAGGGCCGCCCATGACGATGCGTGAGGATGAACCATTGGCGCCGGCGCCCCGCGCCCGATCCCTCATGCTTTTCGTCGTGCTGGTGCTGGCGGTGGGGCTGGCCATCGGCTATCTGACCGCCCCGGGGTACTGGTACCTGAAACTGGCGAAGCCGGGCTTCACCCCGCCCAACTGGGTGTTCGCGCCCGCCTGGACGGTGCTGTACGTCCTGATCGCCATCGCCGGCTGGCGGGTCTGCCGCCGCGACTGCGACGGCCGGCCCATGCGGCTGTGGTGGATTCAGCTGGTGCTGAATTTCTTTTGGTCGCCCATCTTTTTCGCGGCCCATCTACCCGGCCTGGCGCTGGCCGACATCCTGCTGATGCTGGTCGCCATCCTGGCCTTCATCGCCACCGCCTGGCGCCAGGATCGTCTGGCGGCTGTGCTGTTCCTGCCCTATGCCGCCTGGGTCGCCTTCGCCACCGCGCTGAACGCCGGGATTTATCTGCTGAATTAGGGTGGGGAGGTGCTGGCGACGTTGGAAAGTCGCACCTTGGTTATCTACATAGAAACCGATAATCTATCTTATGGAAATTATCACCATTGTTGATGGCTCCGAAATACGGGCCTTCCAGGCCTCCCGGTCAGCGGATTTCCTCGATGATTGATGCCACGGTCTTATCCGACCGCTTATGAAGCATGGTCAGAGCCTCCAAAGTTTGATTGGACTTTTGCGCCAGGTCGCTGAGCCTATTTGCGGCCATTTGCAATTGGTTGTTCGCCATATCACGAGCGACCCGGACATTCTCGATTGTTTTCCTGATTTCCGCCTGGGACCATTTGGCCTTGCTTCCGCCGGCGATGGCAATTCCGTTATTTTCAATCCATGCTTTAACGGACGAGGTCTGGCCATCACCGTTGGTGAAGGTGCCCAGGGACGCGATATCGCCCCCCTTTGCCATTTCCCTATCCAGGGCCGCCAAAGCGGCGCCGGCGTTGCCCAGCCATTTTTGCCTTTGCTTGATGTCATCTGCCTCCCTGGCAATCTCCTCATGGGCCACCGTCAGGCGTTCCTCGAGGATGCTCGGGATCAGCATGGAAACATCCGCGCCGTTTCCATGCGCGATCGCCGCCGCCATCGCCGCATCGAGGGTTTCTTCTTCAACCTGGGCATCCGTGTCCCTGGTTCCGGTAGTGCCGCTCATCACTGCTCCCACTTGAATGAGTGAACCGCCTAAGGATCAACGGCGCTGGTTCAGGCGCCCGATGCCTTGACCGGTGAGGTCCAGGACTTGCCGCCGGCGGGCGCGGACACGGTGATGGTGCCGTTGTCGTTCACCTTCAGACTGTGGCATGGGGCATGGGCCGATTTGTCGTCGGTTCCGGCGGCCCAGACGACACGGTGATCCTCCTCTTCCAGCACCAGGTTGCCGTCCCGCTGCATGACCAGGCCGTGGCTGCGGGGCGATGACCGGTCGGGCGTCCACAAGGTCTTGCCCGCGCCGTCAGTCAGGACCAGGATGCCGTCATCCCGCAAGGTCAGGGCGATGGCGCCGTTGGGAGAGCGCAGGCTTTGGCCCTTGGCCAGGCGGCCGCCGGGCACCAGGCGTCCAGGACGGGGCGCGTTCCCCGACGACCAGACAAGTGTGCTTCCCTTGCGCAGGACAAGCTCGCCCTCGTCGGTCAGCAGCAGATGATCGGCCCGTTCCGTCCAGGAGGCTTGCGACGCCCAGACGGCCTTGCCGTCGCCGGTGTACAGGACCAGGTTGCCGTCGGTCTGCATCGCGAGATTCCCGATGGGCTCGACCTTCCTGTCCAGGGTCCAGATTTCCGCGCCGTCGGCGACGGCTTTTATGACCATGCCTCCCTTGGCGGCGAGTTCCAGGGCGAAGCGCCCATTGGGGGAGCGCAGGGCTTGCCGTGGCAGCAAGGTCCGGCCGGCGTTCAGCCGCCCTTGCTCCATGCGCTCCCGTTCGCTGGCCATGGCCTCGCGCCCGCTCCAGAACGTCTGGCGGACCTTGCCGGGCTTCCGCGTCAGGATGGGCTCCCCCTCATGCGTGACCTGCAGCAGGACGGCGGCGCTTCCGGGCTGCGCTGTGCCGCTGTTCCACAGCAGCGCGTCCTTGCCGTCGCGCAGTTCCAGTTCGCCATCGGCCCGGAAAGTCAGAACGGCGGCACCGCCGACGCGGCTTTGCCACAGCACGTCCCCGGCGCGATTCTTCACGGTGGCATGGCCGGCATCGGAGAGGCCCAGCTGATAAGCGCCATCGCCAAATGGCAGGAACGCCTCCCCCTTCCTCACCGTCTGTCCCGCTGCCGGCAAGCTCTGCTCCAGCAGGGCCCGTTCCGCCTTCCGGATGGTCTGGTCCTCGCCCTGGCGATCCCGTTCCTCCCCCCTCTTCCGCTCTTGCGGCGTCAGGTCGGGATTCCGCCAGATCTCCTTGCCGGTGGCATCAACGATGGCCAGGCGTCCGTCGGGGTGGAACAGCAGGATGGGGTCCTGGCCGGCCGCCACCTCGGTGTCCGTCTGCCACACTGGCTCACCGGCGGCGTCGGTCAGGACCAGGTCACCCTCCTTGGTCAGGGTGAGCGCGATGCCGTCATCGCCCCCGCTTTGCCAAGTCAGGGACCCGTACTTGTCACGGATGACGGCCCGCCCATACTGCACCGCCAGCGTGTGGCTTCCGTCGATCGTCGGCCGCACGTCCTTGCCCTGGAGCGTGAAGGGGGCCCTGAACGCCACGGGCGCGGCCGTGCCGGTGACGCAGATGAAGTGGCGCACCATCGCCACGGGCACGCCCCCCGGTTCCCCGGCGCGCCGGCTCTGGTCCCACGCGGGTTGACCGACGGCATTCGCCGGCGCGCGGGGATCGATACCCATCGCGATGCCTTGCCTGAAGTCGGGAAGCTTGAAGGTCCCCGTGGCCACGTCCCCGCCGTACCGGCGGCCGATGACGCTGAACAGGGGCTGGTAGGGGCCGGCGCACGGCAGGCTGCGCCCATCACAGGCGGTCCAGCCGGCCGGAACCCTATACACGTACGGGAAAATCCGAATTTCACCGATGAAGTGTTCCATGGTGCCGCCTCAGTCTTCGCGCATTGGGAAGTAGCCTTCCATGCAGATGATGTAGTTCACACCGACCCCGGCCAAGGGCTCCGCGGCCCCCGCCCCGCGTCCTATGGCGGCCTCGCCCGACGGCTGGGCGTCCCCGGCCCCCGGGCTGCTGGCGCCAACGACCAGGCGCCCCCGCAGGTCCGGCAACGCGAAACTGGTGTGGTCGCCGCCAAATCGCGTCGAGATCAGGGCGAACAGGGCCTGGTGCTTATATATGCTCAGCCGCTGGCCATGGCAGAAGCACCATCCCTCCGGCGGGTAATCACCCGCGAACATACGGATTTCGCCGATATACGCCTCGGGCCGGTCAAAGCTCAGGCCGCCCACGGTCACGTCCTCGGCGCTCATGGGATAGGTGCCTTCGGCCACGATGGCATACGTGAGGCCCACCGTCGGCTGTTTGCCGGAGGTCGGCGCCAAGGCGGTGACCATCCGGTTATCCTCCCCGCCGGCCACCAAACGGCCGCGCAGGTCCGGTAACGCGAACGTGGACCGCCCGTCACCGCCGAAAGCCATTCCGATCAGCGAAAACAGGGCCGTGTGGCGGTCGATTTTCAGAAGCCGGCCGTCGCATGGCAGCCATTCCCGATGCACCCGGTCATACGGCAACAGCTGAATCGCCCCGATATAATAGTCCATCGTCTCCCCCCTCAACTGCCGCTTTATAACCGCCGACTTCAACTCACAGTAGTACCTCTTTCGTACTAGCATACCGTATCGCGCCGAATGAACAAGGCCGGTTGATACATACGCGTCGCCGCGCCCTCCCCGCCGGAACCGCCACCCCGTCTAAGCGGTTGAACGCATGGGGGCGATTGAACGCACGGGGATTGTGAATGAGGAGCGGCCATGCCCAGTGACATCATCAGGTCGACCGTACAGGGAACACCTGTGCAATTGACCGCCGTGGACGAGAAGGTGGCCATCGTCCGCCACCCGCTCTATCCCATGTTCGTGCCCTTTCCGAACGCCTGCTTCATCGGCGCCTTTTTCACCGACCTGGCCTATTGGGGCACGGCGGAGATGATGTGGGCGGACTTCTCCGCCTGGCTGCTGTTCGCGGGCGTCGTGCTGGGCGTGCTGGCGCTGATCGCCGGCCTGGTGGACCTGGGGCAGCGGCGCTATGTCGCCACGCACGCGCCGGTGTGGCCGCATGTGCTGGGCAATCTGGTGGCGCTGGGCCTGTCGATCCTCAACTGCTTCGTCCACAGCCGCGACGCCTGGACCTCCGTCGTGCCGCAGGGCCTGATCCTGTCGGCCCTGGTGTTGATCGTCGTCCTGACCAGCAACTGGATCGGCGCCTCGGTGGTCGTGTACCGCCGCCGGGTGGTTGAGGTGGCGCGATGAGCCCGCGTCGGAACCTCCCGCGTCTGCTGGGCCTGGCCCTAGCCGGTGCCGCCGCCCTGGCCTTGTCCGCCTGTGACGACGGCAGCAAGGACAGCGATCCCAACACCCAGGTGGGCGCCAATCCCACGCTGCCGGCGCAGAAGCAATATCTCATGCCCCCCATGAAGGTGGCCAAGGTGGTCGGCTGGAAGGATGGGGAGACGCCGGCCGTGGCCCAGGGGCTTAAGATCCGGGCGTTGGCCACGGGGCTGCGGCATCCCCGCTCCCTGACGGTCCTGCCCAACGGCGACATCCTGGTGGTGGAATCGGTGGCGCCGAAGGGGGAACCGATCAAGCGCCCCAAAGACCTGATCATGCACTGGGTGGAATCGCTGGCGACGTCGGGCGGCGACAGCAAGGGCAGCAATCGCATCACCCTGCTGCGCGACGCGAATGGTGACGGCGTGGTGGAGACGCAGACGGTCTTCCTGGACCACCTGAACTCCCCCTTCGGCGTGGCGCTGGTGGGCAACGACCTGTACGTGGCGGACACCGACGCCATCCTGCGTTACCCCTACGCGGAGGGGGATACCCAGATCAGCGCCCCCGCCACCACCCTCACCCCCCTGCCCGGCGGCCCCATTGACCACCACTGGACCAAGAGCCTAGTGGCCAGCGCGGACGGCTCATTGCTGTATGTCGGCGTCGGTTCCAACAGCAACATCACCGAGAATGGCATCGAGGCGGAGAAGAACCGCGCCGCCATCTGGGAGGTGGAGCGCAGCACCGGCCGCTGGCGCATCTATGCCGATGGCCTGCGCAACCCCAACGGCCTGAGCTGGGAGCCGCAGACCGGGACCCTGTGGACGGTGGTGAACGAGCGGGATGAGCTGGGCCCCAACCTGGTGCCGGACTACATGACATCCGTCCAGGATGGCGGATTCTACGGCTGGCCTTACAGCTATTACGGCCAGAACATCGATCCGCGCGTGAAGCCGCAGCGTCCCGACCTGGTCGCCCGCGCCATCGTGCCGGACTATGCCCTGGGCCCGCACGTGGCCCCCCTGGGCATGACCTTCTACACCGGCACCGCCCTCCCGGACACCTACCGGGGGGGTGCCTTCGTGGGCGAGCATGGTAGCTGGAACAGAAAGATTCCAAATGGTTATAAAGTGATCTTCGTCCCCTTTGGAAACGGAAAGCCCAGCGGCCAGCCGAGCGACGTGGTGACGGGGTTCTTGGACCAGGATGGCAAAGCCCATGGCAGGCCCGTCGGCCTGGCGGTGGACAAGACCGGCGCCCTGCTGATCGCCGACGATGTCGGCAACACCGTCTGGCGGGTAACGGCGCAATAGGCCGCCTGGCATCTGGGCGTGGGCGCCAAGATGACGTTTTGAAACAGGCTGACGCTCAAAAA
Organism: Azospirillum sp. B4; assembly: GCF_000333275.1. GTDB lineage: Bacteria > Pseudomonadota > Alphaproteobacteria > Azospirillales > Azospirillaceae > Nitrospirillum. The sequence continues at coordinate 19,045 of NZ_BACU01000034.1, forward strand.
AAAGAGGGGGACCGGCAGCGGATGGAGACCGGTCCCCCTTCCCTTGGGTTGCACTCGCGTCGCCCACAGGGAACTGAATAATCTATGTTTACGTCCCTCAGTCGCCGGGCGCCGGCGTCCGCCGGCTTGGCCTTCCTCGCTTTCCAGTCCGCTTCGCTTCCCGGAAAGCGCCGGCGGTTGCGGTCGCAGCCTACAGCGGCAAAAGTGTGCCGCTGGCCTTAGAACGTGACCTTCACCCCGCCGTAGAAGGTGCGCGGCGCGCCCAGGGTCAGGGTGCGCGCGTCGCTCAAGGTGCGGCCCAGGATGTCGCTGGCGCCGGCGACATCGAAATAGGTGCCATAGCTGGCGTAGCGACGGTCGAACAGGTTGTTGATGCCGCCGATCAGCTGGATGCCGGGCAGGATCTGGTAGGACGTGCGCAGGTCCATGGTCCAATAGGGCGTTAGCTGGGAGTTCTGGTTGGCATCGTCCCCCACCAGGTACTGGCTGCCGTAGTACTGGACGGCGCCGCCCACGGTCCAGGCGTCGGTCACCGACAGGTCGCCGCCCACCTTCACCTGGTGGCGGGGAATGCCGGGGATGCGGGCGCCGCTGTGCACGGTGATGGTGCCGTCGTCGTCCGCCTGCGGGTTGTTGGGCGAGGCCAGGACGCCGTCGAACTGGTACGTGGCATCGACGAAGCTGTAGTTCAGATAGACCTGCCAGCGCTCGCTGGCGTAGGTCAGGCCCGCGTCCACACCCTGGCGGCGGGTGGAAGGTACGTTGGTGTAATAGCCGCGGCCCTGGATGGTGCTGGCCAACGCCACGATGTCATGGTCGCTGTCGGTGCGGAACAGGCCCACGGTCCAGTCCAGGCGGCCCGAGGCGATGCCCTGCGTGCCCCGGACGCCGGCCTCATAGGTGTCTGCCACCACCTGCTTCAACGGCGGGTCCGCCACCAGGGAATTCTCCAGCAGGCAGGGGCGCAGGGGATCGGCGCAGTCCAGTTCCAGCGGCGTCGGCGCGCGGTTGGACTGGGAATAACCGCCATAGACGCTGACCCCGCCGCCCAGGCGATAGGTCAGGCCGGCCTGCGGGTTCCAGTGCGTGTAGCGGTTGTCGCTGTTCAGCTCCGGCGCCGCCCCGCCCCGGTCACGGGTGCTGATGTCGGCCACGTTGAGGCGCAGGCCGGCGGTCAGCGACAGGGCTGGCGTCAGGTCCAGCGTGTCCATGACATAGGCGCCGTAGTAGTCGGTGGTGCCTGACAGCCAGACGGGGGCGTAGCCCAGATTGCCCTGGGTCCGGATGATCAGGCCGGCGCCGGCCACGTCGTCCGCGGTCACCGACAGGTCTGGATTGATGACGCCCAGGGTGCTGGTGGCGGTGAAGCGAATGTCGCTGTGGTCGATGCTGCCGCCGGCGGCGAAGCGGTTCTCCATGCCCATCAGGGGGCGATCGCCCGTCAGCTGCAAGGAGCCGCCCACGCCCGTGGTGTCGGTGGCGGTGCGGTCCAGGGTGCCGTAGGTCGCGTCGCGGTCGAAGGCGAAGGTGTGGCCCGCCAGGTCGGTGATGACGAACTGGTTGCGGAAGGCCGTGGTCTTGCCGCCCGCCGGCGTGCCGAAGGCGTCATCCTCCAGGCACAGCTTGCCACCGTAGGAAGAGCGGGAACTGCACCCTTCGAAATCGCTGTCGTTGCCGTCGACATGCTTCTGGCCGAAATGGCGGCCATAGACGTTGCCTTGCACCGCCCAGCCGGGGGCGATGTCCACCTTGCCGTTCAGCGCCAGCATGGCGCTGTCGTTCTTGGTGGTCTGCGGCCAAGTGTAGACCGCGGTCTCATCCTCCTGGATCATCTCCAAGGGCGTGGGACCGACAACGCCCAGGCTGGACCGGGCGGCGGCACCGATCAGGTGCAGTTCCACCGTCTCGGTCTTCCAGCCGGCGTCGGCGTAGAAGCGCTCGACATCAGAGGCGGATTCCTTCCGCCAGCCGTCGTCGCGCGCCGCCTCTCCCGCCAGGTACAGGCTGAAGTTGCCGGACTGCCAGCCGAATTCGGCCGAGCCCTGGACCCGGCCATTGCTGCCGCCCAGCAGTTCGGCGCTGGTGCCCTGGAAGGTGAAGCCGTTCTTCATCTCCAGCGTCACCGCACCACCCAGGGCGTTCAGGCCATAGGCCGGGTTGTTGGTGACCAAGGTCAGGCGGCTCACCGCCACCTCCGGCGCCAGGTCCCAGTTGACCGTGTCGCCGAAGGCCTCGTTCAGGCGCACGCCATTCTGATAGACGGCGATGCCCTGGGGCGTCCCCTGAAGGGGTGACACGGTGAAGCCGTGGAAGTGCACGTCCTGGAACAGCGCGTTGCCCTGGGTGTCGGACAGGGCCAGCCCCGGCGTGCGCTGGGCCATGGCGTCCAGCAGCGATATGGAATGGCTGCGCGCCAGATCGTCCGCCGACAGCGTGGTGGCAGAGGCGGGCAGCTTGTCCAGCGCCACGGTGGCGCCCGGCAGGGGTGTGACGCCGATGACGATGATGTCACCCATGGCCGGCGGCGCGCCGTCCGGTGCCGGCACATCCGCCGCGAGGGCCACGGCCGCGAGTGTCACGGTGGAACAGGTGGTGCAGAGCAGTGCCAACAGGCCGGCGGGGATTTTCTTCATTATGGCGGGCACCGGTAGGGTGGGGCTGGCTTAACGGTAGCCCCAGCCCCCCTGCCGCTCCATAGGCCTGCTTCCCGATTTTCCCGGGAAAAATTCCCGATATGGCGGCGGTTGTTGCATGGGATGGCGAACCCCTTGTTAATAGGTGGCGGGAGGTGCCGTCCGCGCATGCGGATGGCGACATGTCACGGGCCGCGCAAACGGGGATACAACCTCATGTCGCTTCGCATCCGTCTGGTCCTGTCCATCGCGCTGCTGCTGCTGGTCAGCCTGGCCACTGGCGCGGCGGCCGCCTGGCTGCGGGCAGAGCATTCCGTGCGCACGGAGATGGAGGCCGCCCTGTCCGTGGGCCAGCACACCATCGGCAGCGCGCTGGCCCACCTGGCCGCGCGCGCGCCCCGTCCCAACGGTGACCCCGACGGCGACCAGGACATCGCGGCCGCGCTGACCCGGCTGGTGCGCGCCTTCGACGGCGACCGGCACCTGAAGGTCAGCCTGAGGCGGCGGGGCGATCGCGCCGTCGCCGTCTCCACCCTGGCCGTGCCCGATCATCCCGCCCCCGCCTGGTTCGTCCATTCCCTGGATGTGCCGCAGCTGAGCGCCGAAGTGCCGCTGCCCGGCGTCTCCAGCGAGGGGCTGTGGCTGCGCCTGGAGACCGACCCGGCGGGCGAGGTGTCGGAGGTCTGGGGCGAGCTGGGCGACGACGCCATCATGATGCTGCTGTTCAGCGCACTGACCTTGCCCATGGTCTATTGGACGCTGGGCCGGGCGTTGCGCGCCGTCGACCGCCTGTCCAAGGCCTTCGCCCAGGTGGCGGAAACGGGCATGGAGACGGCACGGCCGGTGGCCGAGGCCGGCCCGCCGGAGTTGCGGCGCCTGGCCGTGGGCTTCAACCGCATGATCGAGCGCCTGGCGGCGGCGGAGGCGCGCAACCGCCGCCTGCACGAGCAGCTGCAAACCATCCAGGAGGAGGAGCGGGCGGACCTCGCCCGTGACCTGCATGACGAGGTCGGGCCCTATCTGTTCGCCATCAATGTCGATGTCACCGGCCTGCTGGCGGCGGCGGAACGGGCGGGCGACCCGGTGGCGAAGGACCAGGCCCGCTCCGCCCGGGAGGCGGTGGCCCATGTGCAGCAGGAGGTGAAGGCCATCCTGGCCCGCCTGCGTCCGCCTGGCCTCAGCGACCTGGGCCTGGGTGCGGCACTCGACAATCTGGCGGCTTTCTGGCGTTCCCGCCGGCCGGAGGTGACCATCGCCGTGACCGTGGCACCGAACCTCGGCCTGGGGGAGGCCGGCGACACCGCCGCCTATCGCGTGGTGCAGGAAAGCCTGAGCAACGCCATCCGCCACGGCAGCCCCCGCGCCATCACCGTCACCGTGACCCCCGCCCCGACCGGCGGCGCGGAGGTCGAGGTCATGGACGATGGCGAGGGCCTGCCACCGGAGGGGAGCGTGCCGAATACCGGCTACGGCCTGCGCGGCATGGCGGAACGGGTGGCCGCCCTGGGCGGCAGCCTGGAGGTGGGAAACCGGCCGGAGGGCGGCGTGCGCGTGCGCGCCCTGCTGGCCCCGGCGACACAACAGGCGGCGTGACCGCGCGAGGGAACCCAAGGCATGAAACTGCTGCTTGTCGACGACCACGCCATCGTGCGCTCCGGCCTCCGGCGCCTGCTGGCCCCCCTGCCCGGCGTCACCATCGCTGAGGCCGCCACCGGC